>CBFHPC010000226.1:0-1011 GCA_965657655.1 Henriciella sp. | reverse complement strand
GGCGAGCCGGTGAATGATAATAGCTTCAGCCGGTCATCGGTCGTGAACAGGTCGGCGCCATCACGGCTCGCCGGCAAAATCGAGAATGCCCCTTTCGGCAGATCGGTCTCGGCCAGCACCTCACCCATAATAATTGCCCCAAGCGGTGTGCGGCTGGCCGGTTTCATAACAAACGGGCAGCCCACCGCAATCGCCGGGGCGACCTTATGGGCAGCCAGATTCAGAGGAAAATTAAATGGCGAAATGAAAGAACATGGCCCGATCGGAACCCGCTTCCAGATACCTTGATAGCCTTTCGCCCGCGCACTGATATCAAGGGCCTGAACTTCGCCGCCCATCCGCACCGACTCTTCTGCGGCGATTCTGAATGTATCGATCAGCCGGGACACTTCGCCCTCAGCGTCTTTAATTGGCTTACCCGCCTCAATGCAGAGCGCATAGGCAAGTTCGTCAAACCGTTCCTGGAATCGCTTGACGCAATGATCGAGTACCTTCTGGCGTTCATAGCTCGGCATCCGGGCCATCGCCTCCGAGGCCTCGACAGCACCGGCAATTGCAGCATCAATAGTCGCGGCATCCGCCTGGGCAACACGAAAAGCCACCTCGCCGGTATATTTGTCTGTCACGGCCAGATTGGTGTTTGGCTGTTGAGCTTCATTATTGAGATAAAGCGGGTAAATCTCTCTTAGTGTCATCGAATGTGGCTCCATTCCATCTTCATCACTCGAACCAGGGAAGTCTTCGGCGACCAGATCAATGCTCTCACTGATGCATGTTCAGCCTTCATTTGGTTCTTTTACGTTTAGCCCAAGCCGGCCAATTTTGGCCTAATATCTATAATCATATTGGCTTCGGCAAATTTTTACAGCGGCATAGAAACGTGCCACCCCCAGAGCCTTGGGGCTAAGGGGGTGGAATGGTTACTAGACTTGCTTTGAAAGAACTTTGAGATCGATATTCAGGATCTGGTCGTTTTCAGAGTAGTCGACCGGACAATCAATCAGATGAACA
>CBFHPC010000225.1:0-1370 GCA_965657655.1 Henriciella sp. | reverse complement strand
CTGGCAGGGCAGGTCGGAACCGATGATACGGGTGCTGCGCCAGATAATCTGCTCGGTCAGATGAAGCTCGCCTATCAGCATGTCGAATCGGTCCTCGCCGAATTCGGTGCCACTATGGACAATGTGGTCGACGAAACCTGGTTTGTTACTGATGTGAATGATTGCATGGCGCAAGTCAGTGAACTGTTCGCAGCGCGAGAACTAATCTACGGAAAACCGCCGGAAGTGAGCCAGACATTGGTGCAGGTTGCCGGACTTGTGGATCCGTCTTTTAAAATTGAAATCAAATGCGTTGCGATGTTTGATTAAACGATATGCGGAGAATTGATTATGCCGGACTTGAAGCATTTTCCTGTCGGAACGGATGCCGAGACGATCTCAAAAGTCCTCGATGAGGATGGAGCGCTTATTCTCGATAATGTCATTAGTGAGGACTTTATCCGTGAGCTGCGTCGTGAAACCGATCCTTATATGGACGGGACCGACAATGGCGTGGACGATTTTACCGGTCGCAAGACGACCCGAACCGGCGGTCTTCTGATGCGGTCGCAGCGGTGTCGCGAGCTGATCGCCCATGCCGACATACTAGATTACAGCAATGCCTTTCTGGCGCCCTATTGCGAGCGCGTTCAGCTTCATTTGACCCAGATCATCCGTATCCGGCCCGGTGAAACGGTTCAGCCGATTCACCGCGATAAATGGGCTTGGGGCAAACACCTTTCCCACCTCGAGCCGCAGTTTAACACAATCTGGGCGCTGACCGACTTCACGGCGGAAAACGGCGCGACGCGGGTGGTCCCGGGCAGTACAAAATGGCCGGATGATCAACACGCGACACCAGACCAGATCACGCAGGCCGAAATGAAAGCGGGCTCAGTGCTGGTCTATTCCGGTTCGGTTTTTCACAGCGGCGGTGAGAATCGGAGTGCAGGCGACCGGATCGGCATCAATATCACGTATACGCTTGGCTGGCTTCGGCAGGAAGAGAACCAGTATCTGACCTGTCCACCGGAGCTAGCAAAAACCCTGCCGCTCGAACTACAAGAAATAGCAGGCTATGCCATGGGGCAGTATGCACTTGGCTATTACACCCCGCCCGGCCAACCCGGCGAACACCCTGAAGTTGTGCCACCGCAATATGCGCTCGGCCATGCTGTTGCGGCAGGTATGACGGGCGATGTTGAAACAGCTTTGGGGCATGAAAGCTCTTGAGATAAGTTTTGGATATAAGCTGCTGCGATATCGTTAGTCGTTGCAGGAAGATATATCCGGTGTTTTCGAGAGCAATATGCTGGTACGTCGTTATTTTATATTCACGCTGCGCAGATAAGCTACCGTTCCGATCAGCCGGTTAATGGGGGTAAAGACAT
>CBFHPC010000224.1:0-1372 GCA_965657655.1 Henriciella sp. | reverse complement strand
CTTCATGTGATGGTCGACATTGCCAAACTCGCTATCAATCATCGTCATCCGTTTGAAATAATGTCCGACAGCCAGTTCTTCGGTCATGCCCATACCGCCATGGATTTGAACCGCGCTCTGGCCAACAAAACGTCCGGCCTGACCGATCCGGACCTTTGCTCCCGAAACCGCCTTTTTGCGTGTGACGTCGTCTTCGCCGAGCTTCAGCGTTGCCATATAGGTCATGGAAATGGCTTGCTCATGCTCCATGAACATGTCGACCATACGGTGCTGGAGAACTTGGAACTTTCCGATCGGCGTTCCAAACTGCTTGCGTGTACGGGAATACTCGACGGTCTGGGCGTGGGCAACACCCATAGCGCCAACGGCCTCGGCACAGATCGCAGCGGTTGCCTCATCCACGACCTGCTCGATCAGTGGCAGGGCATTGTCTGCCTCACCGATCAGCGCATCGGCACCGACAGACACATTCTCGAAATAGACCTCAGACGCCCGACGCCCGTCGACGGTTGGATAGTCACGACTTGTCACGCCGGCAGCATCCTTCGACACGATGAAAACCGAAACACCCGAGGCGTCCCGCCGGTCACCGGCTGTCCGTGCCGTTACGATCAGCTTGTCTGCCCAGGGCGCGCCGATCACAACCGCCTTGTGCCCATTGATAACATAACCGCTGCCATCCTTACGGGCGACGGTTTCGAGATCAGCCAGATTATAGCGACCGCGTGGTTCGGCATACGCAAATGCAAAGACACTGGCCCCGCCCATAATCGCCTGCAGATGCTCTTCTTTCTGCGCGTCGGTCCCGGCATGCTTCAGAAAACCGCCGGCACACACGATTGACGGGACGAATGGCTCGACAACGAGGCCTTTGCCAAATTCTTCCATCACCACCATAGTGTCGACTGGTCCACCACCGAGGCCGCCATCTTCTTCGGAGAAAGGCGCCATGAACAGACCAAGCTCGGCAAATTGCGCCCACATGTCCGGACGCCAACCCGCCTCGCTTTTGACAGCCGCCGTCCGCGTATCAAAATCATACTGCTCGCGGATCAAACGCGCCAGACTGTCGCGAATCATTGTCTGTTCTTCGGTGAAATTAAAATCCATTTCGCTCTCCCATACTCGATGATTACCAAGCCCCGATATCGGCAACCTGACTGTAAATTATAATTCTAAAATCCTGACACGGTTTTCAGCATCGCACGACCGCAACAAATCGATCAAGTCGGTCTCGTAAAATCAAACCCGCTAAACGCGGATGCCCGTCTCCGTAACATTAATATGTAGACTGCAATCCGCTGCAGCTATGCCATGAAGACACAGCGGCACGCGGACCGAAGCCTAATCAAATCCGATCCTGACGCCTTAA
>CBFHPC010000223.1:0-1408 GCA_965657655.1 Henriciella sp. | reverse complement strand
CAACATGGCCGGCCTGGTCGAGCGTCTGCCAGAAGGGTCCTGGGTATTCTACCGGCTGGTTCGTGAGGGTGCGGCCGGACGCCTATTCGAAAGCATCATGCGCGAAATCGATCAGGACGGCGATGATATGATCGCCGATATTAAGGCACTGAACCGCGTCCGGGCCCAACGTGCAGAAGCCGCAGAACTGCATTTCGCCGGTATCGCTGAGGACTGGGACCAGTTGCGCCTGTTGCATTCATCAAACGAGACCATAGAGGAAGCCCTGCTTGGCATTGTTAAAGAGCAGGAATTCGACCGGATCATTGATCTGGGTACCGGCACGGCCCGAATGCTGTCAATTTTTGCGCCCTTTGCGAAGCAGTTGGAAGGCCTTGATTCATCGCATCAAATGCTGACCGTTGCCCGGGCAAATCTCGCCGCTGCGAATATTGTCAATGCCGACGTTCGGCAAGGCTACATTACAAACACACCGTTTGAAGACCAGGCTGCGGATCTGGTTATTATCCATCAGGTTTTGCACTATCTGGAACAACCCCAGGCAGCGCTAACCGAGGCCGCACGCCTGCTGCAACCGGGCGGCCGACTGCTGATTGTCGATTTTGCCCCGCATGACCATGAATTCCTCAGACAGGAGCAAGGCCATCGCTGGCTTGGCATGCGCCAGAGCGACATCTCAAACTGGACCCAGGCGGCCGGGCTGGTTCTGACAGATCAGCTCGATTTCGCGCCACCCGATACCCTCAAACAGGGGCTGTCAGTTAAAATATGGGTGGCCGACAAAACCCCAAGCAAACATGAGATCAGACCATGAGCCCGAATGATATTATAACGGGACCGGCAGAAACGACCCCGCTGGTTTCATTCGAATTCTTCCCGCCAAAGAATGATAAAATGGCCGGGCGTCTCTGGGAGAGCGTGTCCCGCCTCGAACCGATGGCGCCGGACTTTGTCTCGGTTACCTATGGCGCTGGCGGCTCAACCCGTGACCGGACGCATGAGACCGTGCGCCGAATGGCACGGGAAACAAGCCTGAGCCCGGCCGCACACCTGACCTGTGTGTCAGCGACTAAACAAGATGTTCTTAATGTCGCCGACGCCTACTGGAATGCCGGGGTCAAACATATTGTCGCCCTGCGCGGCGATGCCCCGGAAGGCATGGGGCAGAAATTCGAACCACACCCGGATGGTTTCCGTGACAGTATAGACCTGATCGAGGGGCTGCAAAACAACGCTGCCGACAAGGGGCAGGACTTCGAGATATCGGTATCATGCTATCCGGAAAGCCACCCTGATAGCCGCGGCATGGCCGATGACATCCAGTTCCTGAAAGCCAAACAGGATGCCGGTGCGTCCCGCGCGATCACCCAGTTCTTCTACGATCCGGACATCTATCTTGCCTTTCTCG
>CBFHPC010000222.1:0-1408 GCA_965657655.1 Henriciella sp. | reverse complement strand
CCGGCAAAAGGCCCGTGAGCTTGCCAAGGCCAATCATAATATCGCAGAGGATCTTGCCACGCAGAAAACGGCGGCAGATCAATTGCGGCTCGAACTGGCCCAGCAGACCGGTCAAAGTGCCCGCGATAAAGAACAATTTTCGGAAATTGCCGGTCAGGTCATGCAGCGGGCGCAGCGGCAATTCATCGACCTCGCAAATGAGACTTTTTCGAAACATAAAGAGGGCGCAAAAGGCGACCTTGAAAAGCTTGTGCTACCGATCGGCAAAAATCTCGATGAATTTGCCAAACGCGTGTCCGAGATCGAGCAGGTGCGTGCGGCGGACAAGTCCGCCATTCAGGAACAGGTGCGGGCAATCGGTGATAGTTTGCGCGTTAACACAAGCGAGACTGGCAAGCTGGTGGCGGCATTGTCGGCGCCAAAGGGCGGCGGGCGCTGGGGCGAGACCACGCTTAGAAATGTCATGGAGCATGCTGGCCTTTCGGCTTTTTGTGATTTCACCGAACAGGTTAGCGACCGGGTCGATGGTAAAAGCTTGCGTCCGGATGTCGTGATCAAACTGCCCGGGGGACGTGAGATTGTTGTCGATTCGAAAGTGTCAATCGATGATTATCTTAAGGCAATCGATGAACCCGATATGGCGAAGCGGACAATGCATCTGAAAGCACATGGCCGGAATGTTCGCGAGCATATTAAGACGCTGGGCGGCAAAGCCTATCAGGATGTATTTTCCGAGCGTGTCGACTTTGTTGCCTTATTCATCCCGGGCGAGAATTTTTATGTTGCTGCGCTCGAATACGAGCCGGACCTGTTCGATTATGCGGCGGCAAAGCAGGTTATTGTGGTGACACCGTCAACCCTGCTGGCGCTGGCAAAAGCCGTCGCCTATGGCTGGCGGCAGGAGCAGGCGACCGAGAATGCGCGCCATGCCGCTGAACTCGGGCGCCAGCTTTACGACCGGCTGGTGACCATGGGCGCGCATATCGAAAATATGGGCAAGTCGCTGAACAGCGCCGTCGGTCACTATAACAAAATGGGCGCAAGTTTGAATGCGCGGGTCCTGTCATCGGCCCGTAAATTTCAGGATCTTCACATTGGTGCACCCGATAAGGAAGTGGCCGATGTCGAGGCCATAGAGACCCGCGCTGTTCTGCCGGATCGTTCCGGTGAGCTGGATTTTGACGATAAAGACGAGATATGACCAGTTTCGTTGGGCTTGGCATATTGACCGAAGGCCGATGGCTGCATACCTAAGGGCATGGCTATACGAGAAATTATAACGGTTCCGGATCCGCGCCTGAAGCAGGTATCAAAGCCGGTGGAAGGTGGCGTTACCGATGACATTCGAGCATTGATGGATGACATGCTTGAAACAATGTATGACGCCCCGGGGATCGGGCTTGCTGCG
>CBFHPC010000221.1:0-1489 GCA_965657655.1 Henriciella sp. | reverse complement strand
ACCCCACGCGTTCTCAGGCCGAGTGATTTCAGCATGTCAAAGCCGACTTTGACTTCCTCGACCGGGTCGGCCGATAGCGAAACACGAATCGTGTCACCGATGCCGGCCCACAGTAAACTTCCCATGCCAATTGAAGACTTTACCGTTCCTATCCGTTGGCCGCCTGCTTCTGTAATACCCAAATGCAAAGGCGCGTCTGTCATTTCAGAAAGCTGCTGATAGGCGGCGATCGCCAGAAACATATCCGACGCTTTGACGCTTATCTTATAGTCCTGAAAGTCGAGCTCCTCAAGAATTCGGGCATGTTCGAGCGCGCTTTCGACCATGGCGTCCGGACACGGCTCCCCATATTTTTCGAGCAGGTGCCGCTCAAGCGAACCGCCATTGACGCCGATCCGGATGGCGCAATTATTCGCTTTTGCGGCTGCGACGACTTCTTTGACCCGCGACTCGGCGCCAATATTACCCGGATTAATGCGTAAACAGGCGGCGCCGGCATCGGCTGCTTCGATCCCGCGCTTATAGTGGAAGTGGATGTCTGCGACGATCGGAACCGGCGCGTGTCTGACGATATCCGACATGGCCGCCGTCGATTCTTCGTCAGGACACGAAACCCGGACGATATCGGCACCGGCATCTGCAGCCCGCTTTATTTGCGCGAGCGTGGCCGATACGTCCGGCGTCGGGGTATTGGTCATGGTCTGGACACTGATTGGGGCATCGCCGCCGACCGGGACATTCCCGACCATAATCTGCCGCGATGTCCGGCGGATTATGTTGCGCCAGGGTCGGATCGCGTTCTGAACCATGGGTATCTCCCTCGATATGCCGCCGCCGTCTGGGGGGCGTCTGCACGCAAAATGCAGCAGGCGGGATGTAACAGAAAACCTGCACGCGGTCAGCTCTGATCCTGACAAAATTACCACGCCATATGGTTTTCGCCAGCCGGCGTCCGACCACGCCGCCGCAATGCTATTTTTCGTGTTCGGGTATGCGGTCTGCCTTAACTGTAAATAATATGGCCAGGCCAGCAACAAACAGCAGGCTGATACCGGAGAAACCGAGTCGCTGGTCGTTGAAATAGGTTGTCATCGCACTCACGATCATCGGACCGATCCAGACGGTCACCGAACCTGCCATGGCATAGAAACCGAAAAACTCGCCAATCCGGTCAGGTGGCGAGATATGGATCAGCATGTACCGGCTTGATGTGATACAGGCGACGATCGCGATCGCTGCAGGGACGATTGTCAGGAAATAAAATACGTCTGCCAGGGTTGTGAAATAGCCGGTGCCAAAGCCGTTCCAGACATTATGCCCGGCCGGCACCAGTCCATACAGAACGCTTTCGCGGGTGACCGAAAGCTGGATGAACAGAATAATGATTATCGCTGAAAGCTCGATGATTAGCGCAATCTTGGGACCATATCTGGCATCGAGTGAGCCCCCGACAAGACCACCAACCGCGCCGATTAACGAACCGGTAATG
>CBFHPC010000220.1:0-1540 GCA_965657655.1 Henriciella sp. | reverse complement strand
CACCGATCACACCAATAAGGATGACGCGAGCAAAATTTTGAAAGCATGCACCTTACCATTGACCGGCAAGCAGGTCGTTGACCGCATTATAACCGATCTGTGTGTCATGGATGTCGTCGAGGGCGGACTTCAGGTCGTCGAGCTAGCGCCAAATGTCACACTGGCGCAAGTTCATCAAAGCACTGAAGCAACAATTGTCGACGATAATTAGAATTCCGTTACAAAAGGGCTGATAATCACCAGACCGGATCGCGTGACGCCGGAGCATCGACCGGCGCGAAACGAATGACAACGTTTCGCTACAATAGTGTTACGACAATACTATATCGATCCCGCCCGTATGCGGGTCACGCCGGTCAAACCATGCCCTGGCCCGGCGGACCATTTTCCCATTCAAACCACGGTCAGCATGCCCGGTCATAGCCTTTAATCGGGTAAGTCTATCGCAGGATTACGATCAAAGTAATTGCGTGGCTTAAGAATGATTTCGTCAATTTTGGCCGGCATTACTGGCCAGTCCTCAGCCATTGGCACATGATGAAACCCGATGACTGGCCAGGCGACAATATCAGTATTCTCGATATTCTGATTATCGCCAATATAAGCAGGCATGCCAAGGTCGGCATCGGACTGATTAACCGGCAGGCCCGCAGCATACAGCTCGTCTCGCGCATAATGCGTCACCCATAGATTGTTACGCACAAAATCAGCCCGGCGATACGTCGCGTCATGCATGGTTACGAGCGGCCGGACATTTGGCATCATAATCTGATAAGCGCTGGGATACCCCATGGCATTTTCATATTCGGCACTCGAGAATACCAGCAAGGCGGGTTTCTCAACATTCATTTTTGTCTGAGCCTGGACCTCATTCTGCACAGGGTCTGGTGTGACCATCCAGATCCCCTGACGCGGCAAGTTTTCCGCCTGCGGAACCGCCTGAATTTTATGCCTGACAAAATTATTTGCGGTCCCGTCAATATCCATATCAATTCGGTAGGCGAAGAAGTGATCATGATTTACCCCCAGACGATGGGGGGCAATCAACGTCCCTGTTCGGGTCTCGGCGGCGGCTGTTTCATCCGCCAGCGTGCGCGCAAAAACGCCCTTCGTGGCGTCAACACCGGTTGCAACCAGACGGATACGCAGACGTCCATCCTGCTGGAAAACATAATCCTGAAAATAGTCATAATTGCCGATCGTCGCGACCATGCGGACAATCAGTTCAGTCGAACGGCGGGATTGATGCGGCTCTATTCCGGGCACGCCGTCATATAGTGGCTCATGATGTCGCCAGATCGGGTAGCCAGGATCGTGCTCGAAGATACAGACCCGGTTTTCCGCGAGCACCGGCAACCCGTCGGCCGAATGCAGGACAGCATCCCGAAATACGGCATTATCCGGGCAGTCACTGCCTTGCAGCGCGGTTGCCATATTGCCGAAGCCATACTCGCCCATGTCGAAATAGGCCCGGTAAAACCAGTGCACATCATTATCCTGATAAGGCACAAACATTTCTGACATTGCAACTTCATAGGCA
>CBFHPC010000219.1:0-1581 GCA_965657655.1 Henriciella sp. | reverse complement strand
GCCGGACAATTGCTGATCGACGATCGAATTGACTATCTCGACATGTCGCTTTGGGACGTCTTCAAATCAGCTGGCGAGGCTCCCTATGAAGATAAATCGCTGCTCTCCCTGTTCACCGAATTGCCGCGAAAGCATGTCAAACTCGGCGCCGCCGGTAAGATTATGACAGCCGCCGATGCGAGAGCCGCAATAGCCGCCGGTCTGGACTTTGTGGTCATCGGCCGCGGCGCCATATTGCATCATGATTTCCCGGACCAGATTCAGCAAAATGGCGATTTTGAACCAGTCCTGCTACCAGTAAGTGCGGCGCATCTCAAACAGGAAGGGCTAAGCGACACCTTCGTTCAATATATGCGCAACTGGAAGGGCTTTGTCGCGGATGAAACGTGTCCTGAGGTCACTATCCGACGCGACGAGAAAAGGATCATAAAATGGCCGGCCGACTGAACCAGTGTCACAATGTCGATGATTTCAGACGACTGGCAAAACGACGTCTTCCGGGACCGATCTTTCATTACATTGATGGCGCGGCAGATGACGAAGTCACATATCGCCGGAACACCGACGCTTTTGAGGCATGTGATCTAGTGCCCAATGTTCTGTCAGGGGTCGACTCCGTCGACATGTCGGTCAGCGTACTCGGCCAGCGGCTCGATATGCCGCTTTTCTGTTCCCCAACGGCCTTGCAACGCCTATTTCACCATGATGGCGAGCGGGCTGTTGCCCGGGCAGCCGAAAAATATGGAACCTTGTTTGGCGTATCCTCGCTAGGTACGGTCAGTCTCGCCGAAATCGGCGACTTGATCTCGACGCCGAAAATGTTCCAGTTTTATTTCCACAAGGATCGCGGGCTAAACCAGGCCATGCTGGAGCGCGCAAAATCGGCGAAGTTCGATGTCCTGACACTGACCGTCGATACGATAACCGGCGGCAATCGTGAGCGCGATCTGCGCACCGGCTTCACCAGCCCGCCCCGGCTTACGCCAAGCAGCTTGCTGAGTTTTGCGCTGCATCCGGTCTGGGCGCTGAATTATTTCCTGCGTGCCCCATTCGAACTGGCAGAACTGAAAGACCATGTGCGAGAAGGCTCTAATGTGTCTGTATCGGTCGGTGAGTATTTTTCGACAATGCTTGATCAGTCAATGAACTGGTCGGATGCTGAATCGCTACGCTCAAAATGGGATGGACCTTTCTGCTTGAAAGGCATTATGAGCGTGACCGATGCTCGCAAAGCCGTCGATATCGGCGCCTCGGCCATTATGATTTCAAACCATGGCGGACGCCAGCTCGACGGCGGACGATCGCCGTTTGATCAGATTTCGGAAATTGCCGATGCGGTCGGAGACGAGATTGAAATCATTCTTGATGGCGGCATTCGGCGCGGCACGCATGTGCTCAAAGCCATCGCCGCTGGCGCGAAAGCATGCTCGGGAGGGCGAATGTATCTCTATGCACTGGCCGCCGCTGGGCAGCCGGGCGTCGAACGCGCGCTAGGAAACATGCGCACCGAGATCGAACGAGACATGAAATTATTGGGCATTTCATCCATCCCGGAACTACACAATGATATGCTACGACACC
>CBFHPC010000218.1:0-1621 GCA_965657655.1 Henriciella sp. | reverse complement strand
ACCGGATGACGACCACCGGACGATTTACCTTCACCACCACCATGTGGGTGATCAACCGGGTTCATAACAACACCACGCACATGCGGGCGCTTGCCTTTGTGCCGGTTACGACCGGCTTTCGACATGACCTGGTTCATATTGTCAGGGTTCGACACCGCACCAACGGTTGCGACACAGACATCCTGCACCATGCGCAGTTCACCAGATGAAAGCTTGATTTGCGCATAACCGCCATCACGACCAACCAGCTGGGCATAGCACCCGGCCGAGCGCACCATTTGCGCACCCTTGAGCGGCTTCATTTCAATATTATGGATGATCGTTCCGACAGGGATATTCTTGAGCGGCAACACATTACCGGGTTTGATATCTGCTGTTTTTGACGAAATCACCGTATCACCAACCGCGAGACGCTGTGGCGCGAGAATATAAGACAGCTCGCCATCTTCATATTTGATCAGCGCAATAAACGCCGTCCGGTTCGGGTCATATTCAAGCCGCTCAACCGTTGCAGGCACATCCCAGCGATTACGCTTGAAATCAACTTTACGGTATAGGCGCTTGGCGCCGCCACCCGTATTACGGGCCGTCAACCGACCATTATTATTCCGGCCGCCCGACTTTGTCAGACCCTCCGTGAGCATCTTGACCGGACGCCCCTTGTGAAGCTCGGAACGGTCAACCAGAACCAGCTGACGCTGACCGGGAGACGTAGGATTATATGTCTTTAAAGCCATCTAGTTTACCCCTAAAGCCCGGTCGTGATGTCGACGGACTGGCCGTCTTTAAGCGTCACGATTGCTTTTTTATAATCTGAGCGACGACCCAGCATGCCACGGAAGCGTTTCGTCTTTCCTTTGACCAGAACTGTATTCACTTTGGTCACATCGACCTTGAACAGTGACTCAACAGCGTCTTTGATCATTGGCTTTGTGGCCGTGAGCGGCACTTGAAAGATCACTTTATTCTCTTCCGCCAACAGTGTGGATTTCTCCGTAATGATTGGCGCCAGCAGCGTATCGTAATTTTGTGGCTTGATATCAGCCATGCTTAAGCCTCCCCGTTCGCAGCAGAGTTGAAGCGGGCCTCGATACCTTCGAGCGCATCCTTTGTGATCACCAGCTTGTTGCGACGCAGAACATCATACACGTTCAAACCCGCGACTGGCAGCACGTCGACATTTGGAATGTTACGCGCCGCGCGACGGAAATTCTCGTCGACAGTCACACCGGCGATAACGAGCGCATTACTAAGACCAAGCGCCGCAAGATTATCTGCCAGCACACGGGTCTTTGGCTCGGCCAGCTCAGCCTTGTCGAGAACAATAACAGCATCATCACGAATTTTCGACGACAATGCATGCGCCAATGCCAGCTGGCGGACCTTCTTAGGCAGGCTGTGAGCATGCGAGCGGACGCGCGGCCCGTGGGCGACACCGCCACCAACGAAAATAGGGGCGTTCTTGGATCCGTGACGCGCGCCACCGGAGCCTTTTTGCCGAACATATTTCTTGGTGGTGACAGACACCTCGGAGCGCGACTGCGTCTTATGTGTACCAGCCTGACGCTTCGCCAGCTGCCAGCGCACGGTCCCCTGGAGGATATCGCCACGGATCTCCTCT
>CBFHPC010000217.1:0-1633 GCA_965657655.1 Henriciella sp. | reverse complement strand
CGATATCGTTCTCGGAGACCGGTTCGGCTCAAGCTGTGATCGACGGCTAACATCTCTGGTCGAACGGACCCTCAGAGGGTTTGGGTATTCCGTGGTCAGGAATGCGCCGTTTGCCGGTGGCTATACAACGCAGCAATATGGTCGCCCGGCCCGGCATGTGCATGCCTTACAGATCGAGATAAACCGGCATATCTATATGTGTGAGGACAATATCACTAAATTGCCAAGATTTGAGACCCTCAAATCCGATATGACAGCATTGGTTCATGCAATTAACCAATTTGCCCGCGCGCCAACGCAAAAAAAAAGCCGCGCTGAAGAGCGCGGCTGAAAAGGTAAGGGAGGAAACGCCAGAAGGCGTAAGCACTAACGTGCAAGACCTACTTATTGTGCGGCGCACAAAAGGCAAGGTTAAACATCGTTAAAATTCGCATATCACCCCTGCGCAAGCGGGACGACGGGTCAGATTGGCGAAAATATTAATTTGCAGAACCGACTTTACCGACGTTGACCGTCTCTTCTGCCTGCCGCAAAAGGTCAGGCATGACGAACCAGCTGGACTTTGACGCATTCGCTGTTGCGACCGCCATTGCGGACGCTGCGAGAGTGCATACTTTATCAGGATTCAGGACCGAAATTGCGGTCGACAATAAATGGGCAACCGGTTTCGACCCGGTGACAGAGGCCGATCGCGCGGCCGAAAAGGCAATGCGGCAGACGCTGGCCGAGAGGCGCCCGGATGATGGCATATTTGGCGAGGAGTTTGGTCACCATACCGGTACAACCGGCTGGACTTGGTATCTGGACCCGATTGACGGCACCCGTGCGTATATTGCCGGCTTGCCGGTTTGGACAACTTTGATCGGACTGGTCGGTGGCGACGGCAATGCGGTTGTCGGTCTAATTGACCAGCCGGTTTTGGACGAGCGTTACCTGGGTGGTCCCGACGGTACCGAATTACAGCGTGGCGGCGATACTCGCCGGTTAAGCGTGTCGGCATGTGATGATTTGCGCCGCTCGATTATCTCGACGACCGATGCGTTTATTCTATCGCCATCGGAACAAGCCGCATGGACACATTTGCGTCATACAGCCCGGCTGGCGCGGTATGGTCTTGATGGCTATGCCTATGCCCGGCTCGCGGCTGGCACAATCGATCTTGTCGCGGAGTCGGGTCTTGCGCCGTATGATGCGGCGGCTCTGATACCGATTGTTCGGGGTGCCGGGGGGGTTGCCTGCGACTGGCGCGGGAATCCGGCCCGACCGGGCGGACAGCTGGTTTGTGCTGCAAGCCAGCCTCTCTTGGAGCAAGCCCTTGTTCCGCTGCGTCGATCGGCATCTTGACGCGTGGCCTTTGTCACCAGATCAAACTAGCCAGAACCATGATTTTTGCGCTAGAGATTTGCAATGGAAACGATTGAAACAGCCCCGACCAAAGCGCTGAAGACGCGTCCTCGCCAAGTTGGGCCATGGCGGATTGAAGACATTATTGATCCGCGTGCCTTGCGGGTCAAACTGACGGCCGCAATCCAGATGAATTCCGGCGACGCTGCCAAGTCGAGGAAGCAGGTGGTCGATACGTTGCACGGGGCTTTGTTCCGCGGCCGGATGATCGCGCAGGAGCGGCTTAATC
>CBFHPC010000216.1:1420-1676 GCA_965657655.1 Henriciella sp. | reverse complement strand
ATGATTTCGAGGCGCTGCGCTCAGCCTCAGAAGAAATGCAAAATCTTCCGCTCTACATTGATGATCAGGGCGGTATTTCGGTTAGCCAGCTTGCGGCAAGAGCCCGTCGCCTGCATCGTTCGGTCGGGCTCGATATTATCTTTATTGACTATTTGCAATTGCTCTCCGGCACGGCCGGCAAAAGCAGCGACAGCCGCGTGCAAGAAGTGACCCAGATCACAATGACCTTGAAAGCGCTCGCGAAAGAACTGAACGT
>CBFHPC010000216.1:0-1410 GCA_965657655.1 Henriciella sp. | reverse complement strand
GATAAGCGCCCGCAATTAGCCGACCTTCGGGAATCGGGCTCAATCGAGCAGGATGCCGACGTTGTGATGTTTGTTTACCGTGAATCCTATTATCTCGAACGGACAGAACCGCAAGCCGATCCGAATGATCCGTCCTCAAATGAAAAATGGGCGAGCTGGCGGGCACGGATGGACCAAGTCTATGGCACCGCCGAAGTGATCGTTGGCAAACAACGACACGGCCCGATCGGTAAAGTCAGCCTGTCATTCGACGCCAATGTGACCCGTTTTGGCAATCTTGCACGCGAGCTGTCTGACATCGACAACTAGGGCTTACTTTGACCACAAAACACGGTTATCAGCGAAGAATGTCTCTTCATCCGCGTGCGCATATTCATCTCGATCATATTGTTGAGAACTGGCAGATAATCCGATCAGGCCTAAATGGTGGCCAGTGTGCCGCGGTCCTGAAAGCCGACGCATATGGCCATGGTCTCAGCCGAGTCGGAGATGCTTTACACCAGAATGGCTGCCAGCATTTTTTCGTCGCCTACGGGTTTGAAGGTGAAGAGCTGCGAAGGCAGATTGGTCCCCACAGTGTGATCTATGTCCTCAACGGACCGGACCGGAACGAAGAACATCTTTATCGACAGTTTGCGCTGACGCCGGTCATCAACTCCTCACCCCAGTTTCAGATACTCGTCGACTGGCTACAGACGAATGGCAAACTGGCGCGCGGTTATGCCTTGAACTTTGACACCGGAATGAACCGGCTCGGTCTGCCAGGAGATGATGCCGGACAATTATCGGATGCAGTACGCGGTCGCGAACCCGACCTCATAATGTCTCATCTTGCCTGTGCCGACGATGCGACACATGAGTTAAACACGACACAGCTTGCGCGCCTGACAGCAATCCAAGACGCCTTCCCCGATATTCCGGTCAGCTTCGCCAATTCGGACGGGACCCTGTTGGGTAATGCTTTCAACCTGCAATTGGCGAGAGCCGGCATCGGCCTATTCGGAGGTGGCCTGCAGGCGCAACGGGCCGGGATCAGACCGGGCCTGACGCTCGAGGCACCTATTTTGCAATTGCGGATGGCAGCGGCCGGTGAAACGGTCGGATATGGCGCAACCCGAATGCTCGCACAGGAAACGTTAATCGCAACAGTTGCTCTGGGATATGGCGACGGTTTTCCGCGGGCTGCATCAAACCGCGGCTTTGCGGTGATCGATGATATTCGCTGTCCGATTATCGGTCGCGTCTCGATGGATCTTACGACAATTGATGTGACACAGGCCAGACACCTTGCCCGTACGGGTGTTTTCGTCCAATTCTTGGGGGATCGTGCGGATCTGGAAGAACAAGCCGCGTGTGCTGGCACCATTGGTTACGAACTTACAACAGGAATAAAATCACGTGTCGAACGAC
>CBFHPC010000215.1:0-1712 GCA_965657655.1 Henriciella sp. | reverse complement strand
AAAATCAGAGGTCAGACCGAGAACCTGTTTTGGGCGACGTGGTCTTGCGCGACCCGCGCGGCGCAAAGCGAGATAGACATCCGAGCTTTGTAATGGTGACGGCAGATCAGCCATTATATGCACAAAGCGTATAGCCGTCTTACGCCGCTGGATCGTAGCGTGGGCATATTTAATTGCCTGGGCGTCGATGAAAGCGGCCACCGTCTCCGGCGAAGCTGGCAGAAATTGTACATGTGTCTCTGAGCACCAGGCGGCGAAAATTTCCAGATCACGACGATAACCCCGCAGCGTAATCTCGGCATATGCCCCCACGCATCTTGCAAAGATACCGTCGAGCTGACTTGCCCATTCGGCCGAAGAGGGAGATGATGAGTAATCAAAAGCCATAAGGAAATTATGTCGTAAATTACGTCATAAGTAAATAGATATTGATCAGTTCTGTTCAAATTCGTGCTGGGCGTGCACTTTTGGGCCTTTCCGCCCGAGAGCTGGAGGCATTAGCAGACGTACCGCTGAGAACCATTCAGCGTTTCGAAAGCGCGGATGGCATACCGCCATCCCGCTCCGGCACATTAGAGCGGGTCAAAAAGGCATTAGAGGCGGAAGGGGTGGAGTTCATCGGCGACCCATTACTCACGCCCGGTGTTCGCCTTCGCGCCAAGTCCTCGTCGGTAAACAGTGCCGAGAGTAGCTAATTCATAGCCTGTATCCGCTCATAGCGTTTGAAATCGGCATGTTCGGCCACATAGTCACGGATATGCTGTGGAATGTCCCGTTCGTTGCCGGCTCGCGAAACCGCTTCTTCCAAGAACGCCTCCAGTGCAGGGTTGAGGTCGGTCCCAAGCCCGAGTTGATCGAGAAGCTGCGCGAACAGTGTTTTCGCATTTGCACCGAATATGCTTTCATAGTTCAGCAAGATCAGATCTTCGCCCCAAGCGGACATCTGCGTTTCAATGATGCTAAGGCATCGGTTCCATTCCGCCACTGAAGCTTCATAGCCATTCGCCGCGGGCCAACGGCCTCTGCCTTGATCCGCACGATTTTGCCAGGAGAATGCAACATTTTCTGGCGACCTCAAAATGAGGATCGCCTTACAGCCCGGCAACCCAGCTTTCAATTTCGGTAGCCTTTTAAATAAGCCAGGCGTCTTATCACCAACGTAAACCGCATCGTCGAACTTTTCCCGCGCCGCTTCGTAGACAAGACCAAAGGTCTTGAAGTCTAGCCCGATGTTCGTATCCTCGGCGCGATAGTCGAAAAACCGGTCCTTCTCAAACAAGCGCTGCGGGTCTTCAGGGAATTCTCCCCGCATCATCAGGAATTTGTAACGCTCGACGCCCACCACGATCTTTTCGTGCAAGTTCAGTGCCCTACAAAGCGCCGTGGTGCCAGAACGTGGTACACCACAGGCGAACAGAAATTTATGCTGCATTTAAACATTCATCTTAATTGAAAAAGCACTTTTTGCGATCAGATCTTATCTTTTTCGGACCAGAAAATCAGGCGAGCAACAAAAGTCGCTAAAATTGCGCCTGTTAACTGACCGGCGAGAAAACCCGGCACGTCTTGGGGCCGAACACCCGCAAATGTGTCACTTATAGACCGAGCTATTGTAATAGCCGGGTTCGCGAAGCTGGTCGATGCCGTCCACCAGTAACCCGCAACAATGATGAGTGCCACCGCCGTGGGCACGGCCCTTGGCGCATGCCGGA
>CBFHPC010000214.1:0-1764 GCA_965657655.1 Henriciella sp. | reverse complement strand
GCATATTCCGGTTTGTATTTCATCTTATCAATATCATGGATAACGTGATTATCGGCTGACCGGTATAATGCCTCGCCCCAGAAGGCATCGCCATGATGGAACATCGGATCATAGAATATTACACCCGCAAACATTGCGCCGATCGAGAGCAAGGCCAGCGGCACTAGCATAACCCATGGCGATTCATGCGGCTCATGATGATGATCATGGCCATGATCATCATGTGCATCTGCCGCGCCGGCATGTCCGGTCTCTTCATGAGTGTCCGCGCGCGGACCATGGAACGTCATATAAATCAGGCGCCATGAATAGAAGCTTGTTAACAGCGCCGCCAGAATGCCAACCCAGAACGCAAATTGCGAGAAGCTGACACCGGCGGTGCTCGCCGAGAATGCACTTTCGATAATCGCATCTTTCGAGAAGAACCCGGAAAATCCGTAGGTGGTGTGCGGAATACCAAGACCGATAATCGCGATCGTACCAATTAACATCGCCGCATAGGTCAGCGGCATTAGCCGGGCCAGTCCGCCCATGCGCCGCATATCCTGTTCATGATGCGATCCATGGATCACAGACCCGGCACCCAGGAACAATAGCGCTTTAAAGAAGGCATGCGTAAACAGATGGAACATTGCGGCTTCATAAGCGCCGACACCCGCCGCAAAGAACATGTAACCCAGTTGCGAACAGGTCGAATAGGCAATGACCCGTTTAATATCATTCTGCGCCATGCCGACTGTTGCAGCATATATCGCGGTCACCGCACCGATCAGCGCAATCATGGCTGCTGCATTTGGTGCATATTCATAAATAGGCGACACCAGACAAACCAGATAGACACCTGCAGTAACCATCGTCGCCGCGTGAATCAAAGCCGAAACAGGCGTCGGTCCTTCCATCGCGTCGGGCAGCCAGACATGTAAAAAGAACTGCGCCGACTTTCCCATGGCGCCGATGAACAACAACACGCCGATAAGCTCCAGCGCCGGAACATTCATCCACAAAAACGGCACCATGACATCACGCACCGGCGCCTGTGCTGCCAATGCCAGCGGCGCGACGACATCATTATGTTTCACAGCCGCCAAAACGGTTTCGAATTCCACCGACCCGAAAACAAGAAAGACGGCCATAATGCCCAGCGCCAGACCGAAATCACCGACGCGATTGGTCACAAAGGCTTTAATCGAGGCGTCATTCGGCGCCGGTTTCGTATACCAGAAGCCTATCAGTAAATAAGAGGCCAGACCAACGCCTTCCCAGCCGAAGAATAATTGTATGAAATTATCCGCCGAAACGAGCATGAGCATTGTGAACGTAAACAGCGACAAATAGCTGAAGAAACGGGCCCGGTGCGGATCCTCGCTCATATAGCCCCAGCTATAGAGATGGACGAGCGCCGAAACCGATGTAATCACGGCCATCATAACGATTGAGAGCGCATCGACCCGGATCGCCCAGTCGGCCTTGAACTGCCCAACATCGATCCAGGTCATCAAATGAACAATATGCGCACCGGCATGCTCAATGGCGTGTTCGGCGCCGTGCGCTGTCTCGGCGCCATGATCGCCTCCGAAGGTAAACCGGAATAATTGGATCAGAGACAGAAGGCCGGCCATTCCGACCGTCGCTGTCGTTACGACCATCGCACCGCGATCGCCGATAAAGCGCTGGAAAAGACCCGCAATCAAAGCGGCAAGACCGGGCGCTAGAACGATAAAGAGAAGAGCGGTATCACTCAGCATGATGGCAACCTAGCCTTTC
>CBFHPC010000213.1:0-1838 GCA_965657655.1 Henriciella sp. | reverse complement strand
CCATGATGATCGCACATATGCCGCATTTTCCAAATTTTAGAGATGCCGACGCGTTCATCGATGCATCCGACTTTATTGATTTTTATATCGACCGGCTCGTCTCCGGTCTGGAGGCCCAATCATGACCGAACTCGCGAATAAAAGGTTTCAGGAAGCCCCGAAGCCGACGGCGTGGAAGGCGCTAATCTTTTTTCTGTTTGTTTTGTGCCTGGGCGCGGTTCTGGCGGCCTTTATATGGACGCAGAGATCGCAAGAGGGCCCTAAAATCGTTTCTGAAGCGCCGCTGCCGCTAACTGTAAATGTTGTTGATCTGGAGGTTCAACCGTCCGTCGAAATTAATGAGCGGTTTACTGGCCTGATAAATGCACGGCGCAGTAGTGGTCTGGGTTTTACGACCGGCGGAATGATACAGCGGCTTAATGTCGATATTGGCGATGTCGTCCAGCAGGGACAGATTCTCGGACAGCTTGATAGGAGTGGATTAATAGCCCGCCGCAATACCGCCCGGGCCAGTTTAGCCGAGGTTCAAGCCGCTTATGAATTGTCGGCTCTGACAGTTGAGCGCCAGATTGCCCTCGCAGACCGCGGGCATGTTTCGCCGCAGGCTATCGATACGGCGTCGTCGGCCGAGCGTGTAGCGGCCGCCCGTATTGACGCAGCGACGGCACGTCTTGAAGCCTTGAATGTGGAGCTAAGGTTTGCTGCGCTAAAAGCGCCCTTTAATGGCGTCATAACAGCTCGTTATCTTGATGAAGGCGCGATTGCGGCACCGGGCCAGATGGTCTTTCAAATTGTCGAAAGCGGTCAGCTGGAGGCGAGAATTGGTTTAACCCTTGATCTCGCAAGATCGCTTGAAATTGGCCAATCCTATCAGTTACAGATTGGCGGAGAGGGGGTCGCGGCACGGTTGCGCGCGATTAATGGTATTATCGAGGCCCGCGAGCGGACCGTGATATGCGTTTTTGATGTCGTCGATACGTCGTTTGTATCGGCCGGGCAGATCGCCTCTATTCAATTACCGCAACTGATTATGGAAAGCGGGGCCTGGTTGCCTGTTTCAGCGCTGGCCGAAATCGAGAGAGGGCTATGGTCGGTCTATATTGTACGGCCGCGGGGTGATGCATGGATTGTCGATCCGGGAGTTGTCGAAATTGTTCATGCCGAAGGCGATCGGGTTTATGTCCGTGGCGGCTTCCGGGATGGCGATATGGCTGTGATTGACGGTTTGCAACGGATTGCTCCCGGACAGTCAGTAACGCCAGGCACTGGTTCGTCATTCTCCGCTACTGGTCGCGACGGTGACGCCGTTGATGCGCAGGGGTGAGACGATGAAGACGTTATTTTACAAGCTGCCACGGCTCACCATTCTGGCAATTCTGGTGATTATTATCAGTGGTTTTTTCTCGGTGCTGACCCTCGGTCGCCAGGAGGATCCGACGCTGACCGAGCGTTACGGCTACATATTGACCACTTTGCCCGGAGCCGATGCGGAGCGGATGGAAGCACGCGTCACCGAGCCGTTAGAGCGATTATTACTGGAGTTGCCTGAAATTCAGGAAATAAAGTCATCGTCTCGCGCCGGTGTCTCGCAAGTATCAATTACGGTCAGGGAAGATTTGTCGCCCGAGCGCGTCGACAATGCTTGGACGTTGATCCGGCAGCAGATTGGTGTGGCCGAAGCGGAGTTACCCGACGGGGCTTCCAAGCCTTTTATCAAACGGGTCTTTCCCGGTGCGCATACAATGGTTGTTGCGCTGAGCTGGATGTCTGATGAGGCGCCGCCATTGGCCGTGATGTCTCGATTGTCTCGTAGCCTTGAAGATCGTTTCCGTAATCTG
>CBFHPC010000212.1:0-1857 GCA_965657655.1 Henriciella sp. | reverse complement strand
ATACTTTCCGGCATCGGCTGGTGTGTAAATATTACGCAAATCGACTAGAACATTCCCGGTCATGGCGTCTTTGACGCGTTTAAGATCAAGCGCTCGGAACTGGTCCCATTCGGTAATGATCACAAGCGCATTGGCCTGTTCGGCCGCCTCATAGGCGTTGCCGGCATACTCGATATCTTCAAGCAAATGTTTGGCTTCATCCATGGCTTCAGGGTCGAAGGCTTTTACTTTGGCGCCAGCTGCTGTGAGTATCGGCAAAATGTCCAGACTTGGCGCGTCACGCATATCGTCGGTATTCTGCTTGAAAGCGAGGCCCAGAACGCCGATCGTCTTGCCCGATACGTCGCCCCCCATCGCCTGAATGACCTTGTCGGCCATAGCTTTCTTGCGGGCGGCATTGACCTCGACAACTGTGTCGACGATCCGGACCGGACTGTCATAATCATTTGCGGTCTTGGTTAGGGCGAGTGTGTCTTTTGGAAAGCACGAGCCGCCATAGCCTGGACCTGCATTGAGAAATTTCGAGCCGATCCGGCCGTCAAGTCCGATGCCGCGGGAGACTTCCTGCACATTTGCGCCGACTTTCTCGCACAGATCCGCCATCTCGTTGATAAAAGTGATCTTGACCGCGAGAAACGCATTCGCTGCATATTTGATCAGCTCGGAAGTGCGCCGATTGGTAAACAGGATCGGGGTCTCGTTCAGGAAAAGCGGGCGATAGAGTTCGCGCATCAGGTCTTTGGCGCGCTCATCATCGGTGCCAACAACCACCCGGTCGGGAATTTTGAAATCCTTGATCGCCGCACCTTCACGCAGGAATTCCGGGTTTGACACCACTGCGAAATCGCCATTCGGGCACTTCTTCCGGATTATCTCTTCAACTTCATCACCCGTGCCAACCGGAACCGTAGACTTGGTCACGACCACGGTGAAGCCGTCCATTAAATCGGCAATTTCTTCGGCGACAGCATATACGAAAGACAGATCGGCATGGCCGTCGCCGCGCCGTGACGGCGTACCGACCGCAATGAAAACCGCATCGGCTTCGGCAATCGCGTCTTTCGCTTCGGTCGTGAAAAATAGGCGTCCTTCGTCGACATTGCTGGCAACCAGCGTATCGAGGCCGGGCTCATAGATCGGCATAATGCCCTGATGCAGCCGGTCGATCTTGCTGGCATCCTTGTCGACACATGTCACCGTGTGTCCGAAGTCGGCAAAACATGCGCCGCTTACCAGGCCGACATAACCTGTGCCGATAACCGCTACTTTCATCTGATCCGATCCTGTTCTACATGCTGCCCGAGGTGACGCTGAACTGCCTTTTTTGTAACCGACGGTCAAGCGTCAATTCATTGATCCCGGTCTGCCGGGCTGTGATGATAAGATTCTGAACAAAGATGATTTTTTGATCATATTGAATCGAAGGCGGTCTGGCTCTCTACATTCCGTTTAGGACTTGATCGGACACAAACGGATTATCCTGGCGTTCCTGGCCAAACGTGCTCATCGGCCCGTGACCCGGAACAAAACGCATGGCGGGGCCGAGTGGCCAGAGATTTCCGGTAATCGAGTCAATCAATTGCTGATGATTGCCGCGCGGAAAATCGGTCCGGCCGACAGAGCCACGAAACAGTACATCGCCGACAAAGGCAAGCTGCCCTTGCTTGTGATAGATGACGACATGACCGGGCGTATGGCCGGGGCAATGGGTGACGTGAAAAGTTTCGCCGCCCAGAGATAGCTCGTCACCTTCTTCGAGGTAGCGGTCTGGTTGCACATTGCGGCTATCCTTCATCCCATATTTGGCGCCTTGCGCTTCAATTTCATCAAGCAGCCACTGATCGTCTTTGTGGGGAC
>CBFHPC010000211.1:0-1914 GCA_965657655.1 Henriciella sp. | reverse complement strand
CTGCTTGCTTTCGCCAGCCTCAAGACCTGCGCCAGATCGATTTCTGCCGGCACATGTGTCATGAAAAAAGGACGTGTTTCCGAAACCTTCATCCGCTTCCCATTCGCAGCATCACAATCGCCCGAGTATGGAGGCGCACAGAAATCCGTCAATGGCGGTCGCCTCAGACATCCGCTTGTCCTTGTGCCACTCGGCATCTCAATCTCACGCAACCAGATCATACAAGACCGCAACCCGCCGCAAATACCGTCGCGCCGTCATAGTGTCCGGTCTGCAGGCCTATTAACGGCCTTTAAAAACGGGCTCTCGTTTTTCAACAAATGCGCGGGTCGCATTCTTATGATCTTCGGTCAGGCCGCAATGGATGTGATGGGTGGCCTCAAGATCCATACAATCATTCAAATCGTCAGACGATAAAGCGCGGTTCAAATTTTCCTTCATATAGCGATATGCAACCGTCGGTCCGCTTGCCAGACGACGCGCAATATCACGTGTCCGTTCAGCTAGCGCGTCAGGCGCGCATACCCAGTTGGTCAGGCCGAGACCCAAAGCATCTTCGGCATTAATGCGGTCCGACAGGAAATACATTTCACGTGCCTTTGCCGTACCGACAAGCTGGCTCAGAAAGAATGTCCCCCCATAATCACCGGAGTAGCCGACCCGCGCAAATGCAGTCGTCATGATCGCAGAGCTCGACATAATCCGCAGATCGCAGGCTAGAGCCAGGCCGAGTCCGGCGCCCGCAGCCGCCCCCGGCAACGCAGCAATCGTTGGTTTCGGCATGGCATAAAGCCGGCCCGATGTGCCACGCTGGTTCAGCCGCTGCTGATGAATCGCTGCATCAATGGTCATTGGCGGCCCGCCGCCTTCATTGCTCGCAACCATGCCTTTTACATCACCGCCGGCGCAAAAGCCTTTGCCTGCTCCGGTCAGCACAATACACCCAACGCGGGTATCCAGTTCAGCGACTGCAAGTATCGTCTGTAGCGCCGAGGTCATCTCTGCCGACATTGCATTCCGGGCCTCAGGACGGTTCATTGTCAGTGTTAAAACGCCCTGATCAAGCTCTGCAAGAAGGTGATCTGTTCCAGTCGCGGAAAAATCGAATGTCATATCTGTGTATCCTTTGATGTGAGCACGCCGGCATGAGGCCAAATCCAACCCGTCTGTCGTATTGGACGGTTTCCCTTCGGCGCCAAGCGACGGCACGAACGCGGCAATGCGACTATGCCAGCATTCACAAATTCATCCGTCAAGTTGCCGCTGGGTTATCGTATCATTGCCCTTGCGACGATCATCGCGCTTTGCATAGATGGCATCTTTTCTGCCGCACAAGACAGCCAAATTGGGGACTAGAAAATATGACAGACCTGTTTTCGCCACTCGAAATGAAACGAGGCCCAGACTGGAAAAACCGCTTCATGCTTGCGCCTTTGACAAATCAGCAAAGTTATCCTGACGGCATTTTGAGCGATGATGAATTTAACTGGCTCACTAAACGAGCCGATGGCGGCTTCGGTCTAACCATGACCTGTGCTGCAGCAATCCGCCCCCGGGGGGTCGGTTTTTATGGTCAACTTGGTGTCTATGATGACAAACACCTGCCCGGTTTAACGCGTCTGGCCGATACCATTAACGCGCACGGCTCACATTCTGTGGTCCAGCTCCACCATGCCGGGATGCGGACCCCGCATGACCTCATTGAAGGTCCGCCTGAATGTCCGTCCGACAATGAAGAATGGGGAGCAAAAGGGCTGAGTCTGGCGCAAGTTGAAAACTTGAAACAAGACTTCATTGCCGGTGCCAAGCGCGCCCAAGCCGCCGGCTTTCACGGGGTCGAACTACATGGCGCGCATGGCTATATTCTTGGCCAGTTTCTCAGCGCCGAAATCAACCAGCGGAACGACAAATATG
>CBFHPC010000210.1:0-1924 GCA_965657655.1 Henriciella sp. | reverse complement strand
AAAAATGGCGCATGATCTCGCACCCTTGCTGACGGATGGGTTAATTCTACCGGTGGCGTCGGCAACCAGCCGCAAGCAGGTTTTAAAAATGTTGTCTGAGGCACTCGGCAGCAAGTTAAACTTGGATTCCCGAACTATTCTTGATGCGGTAATTGAGCGCGAAAACCTCGGATCAACCGGCGTCGGTGAAGGTGTTGCAATACCACATGCCCGGAATGTCGAACTCAAAGCTCCTATCGGCGCATTTGTCCGCTTAGAGAATAGCGTCGATTTCGACGCCATAGACGGCCAGCCCTGCGACCTGATATTCATGCTATTGGCACCAACCAGTTCGGGCGCAGATCATCTGAGAGCTCTGGCCCAGGTCAGCCGGGCATTCCGGAATTCCAGCCTGCGTAAAACGCTACGAAGTGCCGAGACGGTCGGGGAGCTGCGTATGCTTCTGTGTCCAAATGATCTGTTACAAAATGCGAGCTAGTGATCAGCGAACCGCCTAGGTTTTTGCGCCTCACCGGTTTGGTGCAAAGCTCGACCTGAACGGTGTTCGCCATAAACATGCATGGCGGCCCTGGCGGCTGCCGCCTGCCCCCGGACATCGCATGCTGCGGCATGCGCATGACGCCGCATCACGCAATGACCGGGCGAAAAGTCCAAGACTGCCGTGATACGGCAATCACCTCAGCCGCGCATGCGAAAACCATCTAACGAGAAGGCTGGTTCTTCTTATTGAAACCAACAAAATTATCGCCATCATCAGGATTTGGATTATTGAAACGATCCGTTTCCAAAACAGCCATGCAGCCCTTGATACGCGCAGCCGGATTCTCTTTTGACCAGTTTTCCAGGTGAATATATGTCGGCGAGCCGAGCTAAAAAACCAAGCCGGTTTTTCTGTAATCTCGCGCCGTCGACGCTCGCAAAAGAAAGAATTTGAAATCATCCCGGAAATACGTCGCCACACCGGCAGTATAAACAGCCACAACTTTCTCGTTCAACAAGGCGACCGATACAATCGTCCGCAGCCGTTTCTTGATAAGATTGGGGTCTGTGAGGGTGTTCTGCTCTGCCCAAAAAGCGACGATCTAGTTACTGATATCAGCAGGACAATTTTGCCAGACGATTTTCACCTCAATGTCATCAGTTTTAGCCATTTGCGCTCCCCAACACCCGTGTCACCATATTTAGCCGGTATCCGTCATACCGGGCCAATGAGGCGGGCATAAACCCCAATAATAAGTGCGCCTGATTAACCCCGCTTACAACCGGGCGGGGACCACCGGCAGGCCTATCCTCAATAGTCTTGCCGCACGCAAGCGCCCATCAGACCGGGAAGGCATGACCGACATCGCTCAACGCACGCTGCAAACCAATCGAAACAAGGCGGAGCATCGAGCGATGCCGGCACCCCGACGCGCCGATACCAGGCACCGGATCAGATCATTGCGCTGGCGTCAGTGCGACCCGTGCATGCGTAAACCATTTAACGAATACCGGCCGGTTCTTCTTGTTAAATGCCGCTAGATATTCACCACCGCCGGGATAGGGAATATTGCCGCGGTGGGAATAGCGATCGGTTTCAAGAACATACAAAACGCCCATTAAGCGTTCTACCGGATTCTCTTTTGACCAGCTCTCAAGATAGTCAAACGCGGCCTCGCCAAGCATAACCGGTATTCGTTTATTCCGGTAATCTGGTGCTGTTGAAGTGTTAATAATGCTGAAATTCAAATCATCACGGAAAAATGGCCCGATGCCGGCACTCCAGACGCCGACAATTCTTGACTTGTGCAAGGCCACTGCGACGACAGTGTTGAGACGTTGCCGGATGAGTTCAGGACGTGTCAGAATATTGTGCTCATTCCAATAGGCTATGAGCTTGTCGCGAATGTCGGCTGGACAATTTCGCCACACAATTATTACCTCA
>CBFHPC010000209.1:0-1937 GCA_965657655.1 Henriciella sp. | reverse complement strand
AGTTCACAGGTCTGATATGGGTTGAACAGGCTAGCCCAGCGAGGCTGCGATTCGTTGGGCTGCCTCGGCATTTTTCGTGCGGGTGCGACCGCCGATCAGGAAGCAGTCGACCAGAACCCAAATTCCCAATCCGCCTAATGTCAGCAGCTTCAGAACTCCGGCGAGGATATCGCCGACGAGAAAACGATCGACGCCCAGACCGCCGAGGAAATAGTTGAAGCCGAACATCAAGACCGGATTTTTTTCAACTGAGTTTAGCTGACTCAGGAATTGCGCGCGCTTTGCGTCTTCAAGACCGCTGGCGATATTGACCACTAAATCGCGATAGGCTGCCTGGTTCATAATTATGCTCCTTAAACGAATAATCGAATTTTTTTAGAGTGTTGCGGGATGATCAAGACGCTTAACTCTAGCCGATCACTATGTCGCCAAATTGGGTTTTGGCAACTTGTCTTCTGCACTATCCGCGGTGGTTTTTGGCTCTTTTTCGAGGCTCGCGAAATACCGGATTGGCAACTAGCTTGCGGCACCCGTATCGGGTCGCGGCTTGGCAGTTTTCGCATGGCGCGCCTGGCCGAAATAGGCTGCTCAAGCGCGGCTGGACGGTGAAACGGGATTCCGATACGTCTTGCTGTCATTGCATAAGGCGTCAGCGTTTAACTGCTGTGTGTGGGAGGGGCTATGAGGAGGCGTTGAATATGACCGGGTATTTGAAAATCCTTTTGTGTCTCATGATTTGGACCAGCAGCCCCGGCATTTTGGCGCAGACGGTGATAACCGCCAATGCGGACCGCGACCGGTTGGGCGATGGTGGTGTCTCGGAATTCTATCATTTAGACAATGGTCCGGGGGTGCCTGCTGGAACCTTATTGCGGCAGGAAACCCTGGTGCTGCATCAGGCGGTGAATGCGGCGGTGCAGAGTATCCGTCTTCTATATAGCTCGACAGATGGTCTCGATGATGGTGGACCGGTAATTGTCTCGGGCGCGCTATTCTTGCCGTCGGGACCGCCGCCTGAGGGCGGCTGGCCGCTCATCCTATGGTCGCATGGGACGGTTGGTATCGCTGATAAATGTGCGCCGAGCTGGACCGGTTATGTGCCCTTTCATGAGCGGCATCTTAGTCGATGGCTTTTGGCCGGGTACGCCGTGGTGGCATCGGATTATCAAGGTTTGGGCACGCCGGGGACGCACCCTTATCTTGCGACACGGCCAGCGGCCTATAGCAATCTGGACATCATTCGGGCGGTCCAGGCAGCCGGTTTCCCGGTCGCGGACATGGTCGTCGTCGCCGGGCAGTCGCAGGGTGCAGGGGCGGCGATAGCCACGGCAGGCTATGCGGCTGATTATGCGCCCGAGATCGATATTCGTGGTGTTGTTGTCACTGGTGTTCCATTCTTTACCCCAGATGCGCTGGTTGCGTTGCAGGAATCGCGTCCCGACGATGTTGTTGACCCCATGCTCGGATATAATTTTCTCGCGCTGACCTTGTTGGCTCAGATCGATTCTGGTTTCCGGCTTAACGACTATGTGTCGGATGAAGCCTTGCCAATCGCGCGCAGTGTCGCTGAAATTTGCAACCGTGACATGCGCGGCAGGATAGAGGCTGCAGCGCTGACCTATAAAAAAGCGTTTAAAAAACGACCGTCGGAGGTTTTGAAAAAAGCCTTTGCGCGAATGCAGTTCCCGACGCTGAACCTGGCCGTCCCGGTTTTTGTCGGCGTCGGCGCACTTGATCGGGATACGCCACCGCGCATGCAAGCCGGATTCATCAGATCTGCTTGCGCGGCGGGGTCTAATATTGAAGCGCACCTTTATCAGGGGTTTGATCATCTAACCGTTTTGAACCGATCACAAGCGGAGTCGCTGGTTTTTGTGGAGACGGTTTTTAATGGCGAAGAAGTTGCCGGCAACTGCTCTGCACTGCCATTTGACCCA
>CBFHPC010000208.1:0-1994 GCA_965657655.1 Henriciella sp. | reverse complement strand
AGTATCGGCGCCCGAAAAATAAGCCCCTAAAAAAAATGTCCAGGCGCGGATAAAATATCTTCGGTCTGATGAATAGAGTCATCCCGGCCCGCAAAAAAGAGCACAAAATAATGGTTCAAAACTCATTCTTCAAATTCAGCACAGCAACGGTAATTATCGCTTTTGCCGCCGGATTAGCACCCGATACGATGGCGGCTTTCGCTCAGGGCCAATCAGACGAAGCGCGTCTCGCAACTGTCGTAACGACCGCGCAGCGCGTTGAACAAAACGCACAAAATGTCCCGATCTCGATTACGATGGTCGCGGACGAAAAACTCGATGTTCTGAAAGCGGCAGGTGCGGATCTGCGGTTTCTGTCTGCGCGCGTGCCCAGTGTTATCGCCGAAAGCTCTTTCGGTCGCGCCTTTCCCAGGTTCTACATCCGCGGTTTTGGCAATACGGATTTTGACCTGAACGCCACTCAGCCGGTTTCGCTGGTCTATGACGATGTTCCATACGAGAATCCGATTCTGAAAGGCTATCCGGTTTTTGACGTCGCCTCAGTCGAGGTCCTGAGGGGGCCACAAGGCACGCTGTTCGGTCGCAACACGCCAGGCGGGATTATCAAAATAGACTCTGTTAAGCCTTCCGATGACTTTAACGGGTTTGTCAAAGGCTCTTATGCGACATACGACACCGCCGAACTCGAAGGGGCGATCGGCGGGCGGCTGGTCGAAAACCTGTCGGCCCGCGCTGCCGTGATCCATCAGACACGGGATAATTATGTCAGCAATGGTTTCACAAATGAAAACAATATTTATGAAGGATACGAAACCACGGCCGGCCGGCTGCAATTCCTCTACACGCCGTATGATGATTTCAGCGCGCTTCTGAACCTGCACGGTTTGAAAAATGATGGCAGCGCACGGCTGTTCCGCGCCAATATCATCGCGCAGGGGGGCGGCCTCATCGATGATTTTGATCGCAATACAGTCTTTTATGATGGCGGCAACGGCCATCCCCTGACACAGGACTCATGGGGCATCAATCTTACCCTGAAGAAGGATTTCGGTGATCGCTGGAGCGCCACCTACATTTATGGCAACGAAAATACCGAGACATTCTCCCGCGGCGATATTGATGGCGGATTTGGCGCGAGTTTTCTCGGAGCAGGTAATTTCGGACCCGGCGACACCCTGTTTTTCCCATCCGAGAGTTCCGGGGCCGTCGACGAGCTGACACAGGAAACACATGAGCTCCGACTGGCTTATGATGATGGCGGCCCGTTGACGGCACAAACCGGCCTATTCGTTTTCGACGAATATGTCGCCATTTCCTCCCTGAGCTATGATACCTTCACCCCTGGCCAGCCAGCCAACGGTATTGCGACACGACAACAACAGTCAAACTCTGTCGGGATATTTGCCTCGCTCGCATATGACGTAACCGACCAGCTCACAATTGCTGGCGGCGCCCGCTACACTGAGGATGACAAAGATTTTTCCGTCGCGCGCGAACTCAGCCCCTTTGGCGCCGGCCCACTTGGTCCGATTGCGGACGAAGTCAGCGACGAAAAGGTCAGCTTCGATCTGTCTGCGACCTATGCACTTAATGACGACGTCAATCTGTATGGCAAAATCGCACAAGGCTATCGCGGACCGTCGGTACAGGGCAGACTGGTTTTCGGAGATACGGTTTCAGTTGCCGACAGCGAGACAGTACTGTCCTATGAGGCCGGTGTGAAATCAGAACTGTTCGAGGACCGGGCCCGGCTTAATGCCAATGTCTTCTTCTACGAGCTGTCGGATCAACAATTAACCGTTGTTGGTGGCGTCGATAATACTGTCCAGCTTCTCAATGGTGACAAGAGTGAGGCCTACGGTTTTGAAATAGATCTTGAAGCTGCCCTCACTAATAATTTTCTTGTGACTGCAGGTCTTTCGTACAATCATACCGAGATCAAAGATGACGTGCTATTGTCGCCCGGATGCGGCGTCCCGTGTACGCTACTCGAC
>CBFHPC010000207.1:0-2017 GCA_965657655.1 Henriciella sp. | reverse complement strand
CATATTGAGCGTTTTGCCAATGGTGGTCTTTGTTCTGACGATTGTCTTCCTCGTCATATTCCTGACTGAATTGACCAGTAATGTCGCGACGATGACAACGCTCGCGCCGATACTCGGCACCCTGGCGACAGCAATTGACGCCCCGCACGCCAGTTTACTAGCGCCAGCTGCCGTCGCCGCCAGTTGTGCCTTTATGCTGCCCGTCGCGACGGCTCCGAATGCCATCATCTATGCCACCGGCCAGGTCAGTATAGGCCAAATGATGAGCCATGGTCTCCGCATTAATTTGATCGCAATTATGGTGATTTCTGCGATCGGGCTATGGCTGGCGCCACTCGTCCTCTAGACCTTCGCGTTCAAGCCTGATCGTCAAGTTCGCCAAAGCCCGTCATAAACAGCTCCAGCACCGACTCCAGCGCTTCGCTCGCACCGTCACCCTCGGCACTTAAGGCCACGGCATCGCCGCAACTTGCCCCCAGACAGAGCAGATCCATAATCGATCGGGCGTCAGCTGTTTCGCCAGCATGGCTTAAATTTACGGTTGCCGGCAAGGTTAGAGCCAGCTTTGCAAGCTTTGCAGATGCCCGGGCATGCAAGCCTTTTTCATTGATGATCGTTACCGAGCGCTGAATCATCTCGCTCATTTCGACCGACTCATTACCTCAGAGCCCAGCCGAATATAGCGTTGCCCCGCCGCGCAGGTTTCGACGGCGGCCTCCTGCAGAGATACTTCCGTCCGGATTTGAAGCAGATGTATCAGCATCGGCAGATTGACCCCGCCAATTACATCGACTTTGCCCGGCGCAAGATTCGCCAGTGCCAGATTTGAGGGCGTGCCACCAAACATATCTGTCAGGATAATCACACCGCTCCCTTGATTGGCCGCACTGACCATATTCCGGATCTCGGTACGCCGCTGGTCAATATCGTCTTCGACTTCAATGCAGACAGCATCAAAATATTGCTGCGGTCCGACAACATGTTCGGTCGCTCTCACAAGCTCCTGCGCCAGACCACCATGTGTGACGACAACAATCCCAATCATTACAAACCTTCCGCAGACGAGATTATAAATGGTGCCTGACTTGAATAGAACGTCAAGTCTGTTTCCTCAGGGGTAACTATTTATTGAATCGGTAATTCGACAATAAATCTTGCCCCGCCACCGTCCCGGTTGACTGCCTCGACGCGCCCCATAAAATTCGCCACAATCTGCTTCACGATTGACAAACCAAGCCCGGAATTGCGACCAAATGCGGTTCCCGACGGGCGGTCAGTATAGAACCGGTCAAAAATCTTTGTCAGCTTGTCTTCAGGGATGCCGGGCCCGCGATCCTCGACGCTTATCCGGGCTGTTTTTGCAGTCTCGTCACCACCATCGCCAAGACTGACAATAACTTGCCCGTCGGGCGGCGAGAATGAACGCGCATTATCGATCAGGTTTCGTAACACCTGACCGAGCGGTCCATCCTGAATATTGGTCCAGAGGACGCCATGCGTAGTTTCGTCAATAAATTGAAGTTTGACGTTGCGATCATTCTCGATGCCATCATAGGCCGTAACGATATCTTTTATAAATCGCACCAGATCGACCTGCTCAGTCGCTGCCCGCGTCATTTCGGCCTCAAGACGGGACGCATTCGAGATATCGGTAATCAACCGGTCGAGGCGCTGAACATCTTTGGCGATAACCAGCCGCAACTTTTCCTGTGCCTGCATGTCGTCCTGCACAAAACCGGCAGTCTCCACGGCCGAGCGGATCGATGTCAGAGGGTTTTTCAACTCATGCGCGACATCTGCCGCAAAGGTTTCATTAGCCGCGATCCGATCAAATAATGCGCGAGTCATTGCTTCCACCGATTGCGCCAATTGACCAATCTCGTCATTGCGCTGGGTGAGCCGGGTCAGTTCCAGACTTTTTGTCTTGCCGATCGTGATATCATCGGCATCGGCTGCCAGCCGGTTAAGGGGTTCAGCGATACTCAAAGCCAGGAAGGCCGCCATAATCAGCGCGACC
>CBFHPC010000206.1:0-2043 GCA_965657655.1 Henriciella sp. | reverse complement strand
CATAGTTTAACTGCCCTCGTTAAGATATGGCTCGCAGGCGTATTGCTTTGCCGGGTGTTAGGAAGTTTGCGGCAGATACGATGGCATCGGCATCGATCTGAAAATGTCTGTAAAGGTCGTCGACCGTTCCGGTCTGGCCGAATTTGTCGACACCCAATGGCGCTACCGGGTGGCCTCTCACTCCGCCAATCCAGGCAAGTGTCGCCGGGTGGCCGTCGGTGACGGTGATAATGGTGGCATGACGCGGCACGTCCGCCATTAATCTTTCGATCTGACTGGTTGCATCGGCGTGCCCCTTTGCGCGGGCCCGCCGCGCTGCATTCCATCCCGAGTTTAACCGGTCTGCTGATGTGATGGCGAGGACGCCGATATCGCGCCGGTCATTTCCGATACGCCCAGCCGCCTCGATGACTTCCGGCGCAATACAGCCTTGATAGGCAATGATGACGTCAGCATTGGCACCAGGTGGTCGCAGCCAGTATCCGCCATCGATGACGCCCTTTTTAAAAGCGTCATCGTCGCGGGCTTTGAGACCGATTTGTTCGATCGGGCGTGTTGTCAGGCGCAAATAGACCGAGCCGCCTTTTTGATCGAACAACCATGTCCGCCCGTCTGGCTCTTTGTCGCCATCGCGCTGCAAATAGTCGAAAGACCAGTCCATAATGATCGATAGCTGGTTTCAAAAATTTGTCGCGCAGCATGTACTCATGTTGGCATCGCAAGCAGGGGGAATAATAATTGCACTCGACAGCTATGCAAAATTGTAAACTTTTCTTTGACACTTATGGTGGTCAGTTCCGGCAAGATAGCTCGACAAAAATTGTCGAAATAGGGTCTCAGGATGTGAATGGTAGCTTGCGAACGCTGGCACCTGCCGGGGTCAATTATATCGGCGTTGATTTCCAGTCTGCAAAGGGCGTTGATATTGTCCTGGAGGATCCATATTCCCTGCCTTTCGAGGCAGACTCTGTGGACATTGTTTTGTGTAGTAGCTGTTATGAGCATTCTGAAATGTTCTGGCTTTCTTTCCTGGAAGTCATAAGGATTTTAAAGCCGGAGGGTCTGTTTTACCTGAACGTGCCTTCGAATGGTCCGTTTCACCGACACCCCGTTGATTGTTGGAGATTCTATCCAGATAGCGGACAAGCACTCATTTCATGGGCTAGACGGAACAATTATGACTCCATTCTTCTTGAGTCATATATCAGCAACCAAGAAGATCAGCTCTTTAATGATTTTGTCGGGGTCTTTCTAAAAGATCAAAAACATACGGGCCTTTATAAACACCGGATTCTCGAGCATTTTCAAAATTTCAAGAATGGCAGGGTGTTAGGTGAAGATGGTTTTCGCAATCACGCAGCTTTACCAGAAGATCAGTTGAAGCTGCGGGTGATTAAGCAAATTATCAATGGCAAACCGAAAATTAATTGATCTTGGCGCGATGGTGTTTCGCATGAAGATTGGCAACTCAATCTGTATTCTGACACCGTCACGCGGTTCTTATGTGGGTGCTGAAATTTAGTCGTGGTGGCGGGATGCAGCGTGTTTGAAAAGCGCGAGTTGAAAATGTACGACGCCGGTGACGAGATAGTGCAGAGGTTTAAATCCAGCTCTGCCAATAAGTTATCTGGCAGCGGCAGGGCCGGTTATGTCTAGAGGTCGTTCTTGCCGGACAGGGGGACTGAAGCTGGTGTTCAATTTCAATGATGCGAAGTTTGTCATCGTCGGACTGGCAGGGCGTTGCGAGGCCGTATTGCATGATGGAACTATAAAAGCGGCCAAGATTTAAAGGTGCTGGCGCGGTGGCCCGGCTCATAATTGTAACTTACAGCCAGGGCAAAGTCGTCCAGGCCCCGCAGAGGCAGCATTTGGGGCTAGATTTGAAGCTCATGGTATTGTGGGACATTTGGCGCCACCCGGCCAGACGCACTCATTATTGGGTGAGGATCGTCTACGCCGCAGGGTAAGGTTCAGCCGATGATGCGCCAATCGGCGCCAATGAGCGGAACATTAATCGAAATCGATTTGCCTGCGATGGCTTAC
>CBFHPC010000205.1:0-2115 GCA_965657655.1 Henriciella sp. | reverse complement strand
CATGCCATCTGGTCATTGATGATGCGGACGGCGTCGCCCTGGGCGTTATGCCGCTATATGCAAAGACGCACAGCCAGGGCGAATTTGTGTTCGATTATGCCTGGGCTGATGCTTATCACCGTGCCGGCGGCGACTATTATCCAAAACTACTCGGTGCGGTCCCGTTTACGCCAGTAACCGGCCGGCGGATACTGATCCGCCCGGATGCAGACGCCGCCAGCGTCGAGCAGGCGCTCATCAATGCGGCTGTCGAACTTGCGGCGCAGAATGACCTGTCATCACTACATTTAAACTTTGTGACGCCCGAGGCATCCAAACGATATGAATCCTTAGGCCTCCTTATCCGAACCGATCAGCAATTTCATTGGGAGAACCAGGACTATGCTGATTTCGACGGTTTTCTGGCGCAGCTATCCTCTGCCAAACGGAAAAATCTGCGAAAAGAGCGAAAAAAAGCGCAGGACGGACTTCAATTTAAACATTTAACGGGCACAGCGATTACCGAAGCGCACTGGGATGCCTTTTATCATTTCTACCAGGATACCAGCGACCGCAAATGGGGTAGTCCCTACCTTAACCGGGAGACATTCTCGATAATCGGACAAAGGATGGCCGATCAGGTGCTGCTGATACTGGCATATGATGGCGACCAGCCGATCGCCGGCGCGCTGAATTTTATCGGCTCGGACACATTATATGGCCGCTATTGGGGCGCGATTGAAACGCGGCCCATGCTACATTTCGAAACCTGTTATTATCAGGCGATGGATTTTGCGATCAAACATGGCCTGAAACGCGTCGAGGCCGGTGCCCAGGGCGGCCATAAGCTTGCGCGCGGCTATGTTCCGACCACAACCTATTCAGCGCATTGGATAGCGCATGCCGGCCTGCGTCATGCGATCGATCAATATCTTGAGAATGAACGCCAGGCGGTCGACCGGGAGGCCGACTATCTACGCCGGCGCACGCCGTTTAAAGCCAGCACATCAGCAACCGACGAGACCGACGAATGACTTTGCATGCAGCCTATGATCCGGACAATATTTTCGCAAAAATCCTTAGACAGGAAATGCCCTGCATTAAAGTTTACGAGGATGATATCGCCCTCGCCTTCATGGATGTGTTTCCGCAAGCAGACGGCCATACATTGGTCATTCCGAAAGCAGTCACAGCCCGCAATTTCCTTGATCTACCGAACGATCGGCTTGGCGGCTATATGGACAGGGTTCAGCGCGTCTGCCGGGCGGTAGAAAAGGGCCTGGAACCAGACGGGGTCATTCTCACGCAATTTAATGGCGCGGCGGCCGGTCAGACCGTTTTTCACCTGCACTTCCACATTATACCGGCGTTTAATGACAAAGGACTAAAACGGCATGCCAGCGGCGAAATGGCCCAAGCTGAAATTCTCGAGAGCCATGCCCGTAAAATCAGGGCTGCCCTGCCCTGATCGCTTAAACGCCGAGCTTGTCGCGAAGTATCTTGTTGACCGCTTGCGGATTGGCCTTGCCGCCCGATGCCTTCATGACCTGACCGACAAACCAGCCCATCGTCTTTGGTTTTTCCTTGACCGCTGCCGCCTGGTCCGGATTCTGCGCGATAATTTCATCGATAATCGCTTCAATCGCACCGGTATCCGTCACCTGTTTCAGCCCATGTTTTTCGACTATTGCGACCGGGTCGCCTTCGCCATTAATCATGCGCTGGAAAACATCCTTGGCAATTTTGCCGGAAATAACATCACTGGATATCAGATCGATCAAACCACCGAGCTGTTCTGCGCTAACAGGCGAGTGTTTAAGATCAAGCTCGGCCTTGTTTAAGTATCCAAATAGATCCTGTGACACCCAGTTCGCCGCCAATTTCGTATCCCGCCCGCCGGCGACCTGTTCAAAGAAATCGGCCTTCTCAGTATCGGCTGACAACACACCGGCATCATAACGTGACAAACCATAATCAGCCTCGAACCGCGCCCGTTTCTGATCTGGTAGCTCTGGTAAGGTCGCTTTTATATTCGCAACATACGCTTCTGTCAGGACCAATGGCAGGAGATCGGGATCCGGAAAATAACGATAGTCGTGCGCATCTTCTTTAGACCGCATCGAGCGTGTTTCGCCG
>CBFHPC010000204.1:0-2121 GCA_965657655.1 Henriciella sp. | reverse complement strand
CACCGGGGCTGACGCCATTCATCCTGGCTATGGTTTCCTATCCGAAAATGCAAAATTTGCAGAAATGGTCGAGGCGCACGGGCTTATTTTCATCGGGCCAACAGCTGATCACATCCGTACGATGGGTGACAAGATTGCCGCCAAACAAGCCATGATCGCCAATGGTGTGCCGGTTGTTCCGGGTTCTGATGGTGGCATCACGTCGATTGAACAGGCGAAAGAAGTTGCACGCGACATCGGCTATCCGGTGCTGGTAAAAGCCGCATCTGGCGGTGGCGGGCGCGGTATGAAGGTTGCCGCCGACGAAGATGTTCTGGAAACCGCGATCAACACCGCGAAGACCGAATCCAAAGCGGCTTTTGGCGATGACGCGGTTTACCTTGAAAAATATCTCGGCAAACCCCGTCATATCGAAGTGCAAATCATTGCCGATACGCACGGCAATGTCTGTCACCTCTGGGAACGCGACTGTTCGCTGCAAAGGCGACATCAGAAAGTTCTTGAAGAAGCCCCGTCACCGGCTCTGACGCATGAACAGCGCCACGAAATTGGTGAAATTGTTGCCAGGGCCGTTCAGAAAATGGGCTATCGCGGCGCCGGCACGATGGAATTTCTTTACGAAAACGGGCAATTCTATTTCATCGAAATGAACACCCGTCTTCAGGTGGAACATCCAGTCACCGAAATGATAACCGGGATCGATCTGGTCCGTGAGCAAATCCGTGTCGCCGACGGCAAGAAGCTATCCTTCAGCCAGGATGACGTTCTGCTGGTGGGCCACGCAATTGAATGCCGGATCAACGCCGAACATGCCGAAACATTTGTTCCCTCGCCTGGCACAATAACCAATTTCCACGCTCCCGGCGGCCCTGATGTCCGTCTCGATAGTGCGGTGTATTCCGGCTACCGGATACCGCCACACTATGACAGCCTGATCGCCAAGCTGATTGTCCACGGGCGGTCACGAAAAGAATGCGTCATGCGTTTACGGCGCGCACTTGACGAGATGGTTGTCGGCGGCGTCGACACAACATTGGACCTGCATCGGAAGCTGGTAGAAGCTGAAGATGTTGTCGATGGCAATTATGATATTCACTGGCTCGAACGTTATCTGGGACTAAAATAAACAATTGGATGTCGCACGGGTTCAATACAAGTGATTTGCTGAGCTGCTATCGTGATGGTGTTTTCCCGATGGGAAATTCACGCCATGACCAGCGGATTTTTCTGGTCGACCCCGAGCATCGCGGCATCTTGCCACTTGATCAATTCCATCTGCCGCGCCGGCTTGCCAAAACCGTCCGCGCGGACCCGTTCAAGATAACGATTAACAAGGCTTTCAACCGCGTTATCGAGGCATGCTCCGAGCCTAACGAAACCCGCCCCAAGACCTGGATCAACGAAAGAATCCAGAACCTTTATGCTGCTTTACATCACCAGGGGCACGCGCATTCAGTTGAATGCTGGGATGAAAATGAGCACCTTGTTGGTGGCCTATATGGCGTGTCGATCGGCGCCGCTTTCTTTGGGGAAAGTATGTTTTCGAGATCAGCAGACGCATCAAAAATCGCTTTGGTTCATCTCGTCGCCCGGTTAATTAAGGGCGGATACGAATTGCTTGATGCGCAGTTTCATAATCCGCATCTCGAGCAATTCGGCCTGATCGAAATCGAACGGGATCAGTTCCAATCCCTGTTAAAGGCGGCCTTGCAAAAATCGGGGGATTTCTACTCGCTCCGGATGGCTGGCGTATCCGGTAAAACTGCGACGCAATTAATTACCCAAACGTCATAAACGGCATGTTCGAGGCCGCTAAGACCCGGCGAGGATGCAAACATCCAACCGGAAAAATAGTTTTCCGAATCGCCGACGCGCAGAGCTTCCATATCGCCTTCGTCCAATAGCCGGGGAACGGCCATTGATTTTACACGCTTTGAGGACGCCGAAGATATTCTGAGGAATGCTGCACTTTCCGGTGGCTCCTCGGGAGGACGTTGAAAACAAACATCAACCTCCAGTAGCAACGAGCCATAGATTTTGGGCTCGCCGACCTCGAGAATAAAATCTGTATAACGACCGATAATTTTATCGAGGGCCCTCAATGTCACCTGTTGCGTCTGG
>CBFHPC010000203.1:0-2181 GCA_965657655.1 Henriciella sp. | reverse complement strand
CAGCCATGCCGGGCATCAATATTGCGCCCCGGAATTTCTTTGTGGGAACGGGCCAATCAGTCCTGTCCTGTCTATTCGATTCTGGTGCCGGTCTATGATGAAGCGCCGGTTATTGCCCAATTGGCTGCAGCATTATGCAAATTAAACTGGCCGGCGGAGTGTCTGGATATTCAGATACTGTTGGAAGAAGATGATGAGACGACACGTCGGGCGGCACGGGCGGCAGCATTCCCGGCCGGAACACGTCTGACGATTGTGCCGGCCGGTGGCCCGAAGACTAAACCGAATGCGTTAAATGTCGGTCTCGACCGTGTCCGCGGTACTTTTGTTTGCGTTTTTGATGCTGAGGACCGCCCCCACCCTGATCAGCTGCTAGAGGCCTATTGGCGTTTCAGTCGCGCAGACCGTGCACTGGCCTGCTTGCAGGCGCCATTGATTGGCCGCGGTGTTCCCGGTAGCTGGATTTCGGCGCAGTGGTCGCTTGAATATCTGGTGAATTTCAAATTGATACAACCGGCTCTGGCGCGTCTCGGTCTACCGGTCTCATTGGGCGGCACGAGTAATCATTTCCGTACCTCGGTACTTCGCAATTATGGCGGCTGGGATGCCTGGAATGTCACCGAGGACGCCGATCTCGGTTACAGATTGCTAAGAAGATCGTTTAAACTGGACATGATCACCGCTCCAACTTTTGAAGATGGGCCCGATCGTCTTACAATCTGGCTGTGCCAGCGCAGTCGCTGGATCAAAGGCTTTATGAAGACATGGGGCGTTTTGATGCGCGATCCGCGGCGGTTGTTGCGCGAGCTTGGCCTCGTCCGGTTTGTCTGTCTACATTTGACCTTGGGCAGCGCTATACTGGGACCGTTTCTGGCGGCACCTTTGATCCTGGCTTTCGGTCTTAGCCTCTCTCTCGGTGTTGCATGGTCGCCAATGGGCTGGGCGCTGCTCTGTGCCGGACTTACGGTTTTGACTCTTGGCGATATTCTGGCATTACGCTTTCAGTCGCGTAACCGTGTCGCTTTGCTGATGACGCGATGGCTGTATTGGCCATTGCACACACTTGCGGCAATAAAAGCAGTCTGGGAGCTTGTCAGGTGTCCGTGGTTCTGGGCAAAAACACCACACACACCGAGTATTGAAGGGGAAAAATACGAATGTTGGACTGGATTATCAGTATAAGTCTTGTCATTTTTCTGGCCTGGCTCACCAGGCTGGCGCATTCCAAGATCGGGACAATTCGGCCTGACGGCCGGGCTCAGCAGGTTCCATGGCGGCTGGTCATGTTCGGTGCGGCGTTTGGTATATTCATGGTTTTGATACATTTGATGAATTTGATCGGTGTCGATACCGGGCCTGAGAATGCTATATTTGGCCGCCGATAAACAATAAGATCAAAAGCGGACCTTGGGTCACACTTCACGCTCGTTCTTTAGACCGATATACAGTTTTTAAAAAATCGACGGAATAGTCGAAATTAATTGTCTGGAGACCGAGATATGGCGTTTGATGCCCCTGAAGAATTAGACGGCTTTCGTGTGGAAGTACGCGACTGGCTTGAGGAAAATTGCCCCGCTGCGATGCGTACACCAGTGCTCGATGACGAGATTGTTTGGGGCGGCCGCCGCGAGCCGTTTACCAACCCCGACGCCAAAGTCTGGCTTGAGCGGATGGGTGATAAAGGATGGACGGCGCCGGAGTGGCCGGCCGAATATGGTGGCGGCGGTCTGAGCAAGGCCCAGGCCAAAGTTTTAAGCGAGGAATTGCGACGGATTAAGGCCCGTCCGGCGCTCTGGTCATTTGGGCTATGGATGTTCGGCCCGGCACTGCTCGAGTTTGGTTCGCATGAGCAGAAGCTGCGGTTTATTCCGGATATCGTCAAAGGTAAGACGCGATGGTGTCAGGGGTATTCCGAGCCCGGTGCGGGCTCAGATCTCGCAGGACTTCAGACGAAATGTGAAGACAAGGGCGATCACTGGCTGATCAATGGTCAGAAGGTCTGGACCTCATATGCGGATCAGGCCGACTGGATTTTCTGCCTGGTTCGAACCGATACCTCGGTCAAGCATGACGGTATCAGCTTTCTGGTTTTTGACATGCAGTCTGAGGGCGTCGAAACCCGGCCGATCAAACTGATTTCAGGGTCCTCTCCGTTTTGCGAGACGTTTTTTACCGATGTAA
>CBFHPC010000202.1:0-2198 GCA_965657655.1 Henriciella sp. | reverse complement strand
GTGCCCGCCCGTCGGCATCAAAATTATCCGGGATTAGATTGAGATCACGGGAAATGGTTTCGTCGCCAAGAACCCAGCGAGAGAAGGCCGCGCCCAGCGACAGGCCCTCTGAAATCGCATTATTGACCCGTTTTATCGCGTCATCCGAGAACCCCTTTGATCGCAAGTCCTGCCCGCTGAAACTTTTTATGGAGTCGAGACCGGTGATTGTTTCAAGTTGCTGAACAAGTCGGTTGAGATCGCCAGTTGCCGCGGCCAGGCCAAGTGAGACAGCCGGTATCAGTTCCGACTGTCCCTCATGTCCAATCTGGACCCATTGCCTGATCGCGGTAATGCCCTCGCTGGCCGGACTGAAACGTGTCGAAAGCTCGGCTGACAATGGCAGGATTACCGTCTTCATCGCGCGCTGTTTGGTCTGGGCTGGCATGCTGTCGAGACCGATCCGTTCGGCGTCGTCGGCGCCCAAACCGGTTCGGTTCGCGCAATGCGCTAGCAGTTCCATTAGCGCGACTGCCACCTCGGTCGTATCCGTCGTATAGGCATGTCCAAGAGCGAGCATCGCCGCTGCAATGCCGTTAGGGAGTAGAATAAGATCATCACCGGCCTCGTTTGCAGCGGCATCGAGAACCGCCTGCAGCGTCTCAATCTGAATGCCGTCATCGCTAATAAAGCTGGCCAGATCGACTGCCATCGCAGCGGCCTCGGGTGAAAGATCGAGAGCCGGGCTGACCGCAATGGCAACCCCTTTTTTTCGGGCCGCAGTCAGCACGCTCATATCTATATCATTCGGTGCAATACGGCATTTAGGTGTCTCATATTGTGGCTCGGTGGCAATCGCCCGTAACCGGTTTGCCACGGCCGAAAAACCGAGCGCTGAATCGAGGCCAGCTTCGATAAGATTGGTTGGGACACCACGATTAACCGCATGGGCCAGATCAATATTTCTTGGAGCATCGCCAAGCCGCTCTATCTGCTCCGCCAGCGCCAGGTGTCCGATCATATGAAGATGATTGTGCTCAGCCCGCTGAATGGCCGCTGACAAGGATGGTGTTTCCGATAGTGGCACATTCGTCGCGCGTGCCAGAGGCATGATTTCACTGATCATTCCGGCTTCGATAGCAGAGGTCAGAATATTTTTTTGCTTTTTATCCATAGGACGGGACCTCTTTTTGCTTTTTAGATTATTATCGGCACTGCAGACTTGACGGTCGTGTTGAGTTGATGTGTGGCATAGATAACTAGATTCGGGTTAAAAGTGTTGCCATATTACGGCCATATCTGACGAGCAGGGTACAGACATGTTAAAATTATTCACGTGGTGGAACAGCATTACCCTCGGTGGGCTGTTTGATATTATGAGACGTAGCACCAAAGTCGGTGTTGATGATTACGGTAATGCCTATTTCGAGGATAAGAAGATATCGGTTGAAGGTCGTCACCGGCGTTACGTTATTTATAAAGGATTGGCTGAACCGTCTAAGGTGCCCGCCGAATGGCATGGCTGGCTGCATTACACAGTCGATACACCGCCGACGGACACACCGCTGCTTCGGCGCGACTGGGAAACTGACCACCGTCCGAATATGACAGGGACAGAATTTGCCAGTCGGCCTCAGGGCAGCCTGAAGGCGGGTGGTACGCGAAGTGGTGCCGATTCAGACTATGAGGCTTGGTCGCCAGATGCGTGAATCTATTTTTGAAACTCTGATTGGTTTTCTGGTGATTGCGATTGCTGGTGTGTTTGTCTGGTACACAATGACGACAGGTGGGATAAGTTTTGCACAGGAAAAAACGGTAGAGCTTGGCGTCCGATTTAATTCGGCGAGCGGAATTGAGCGCGGCACTGATGTCAGAATGGCCGGGGTAAAGATCGGAACCGTGCGCGATGTCGATCTCGATGTTGTCCGGTCTGAGGCCTTAATCGTATTGGCCGTTGAAGACCGTATCATGCCGCTTGGTGACGGAACGGCGGCCCGCATCCAGTCTGAAAGTCTCCTAGGTGGGAGCTATATTAATATCGAGCCGGCTGACGGGTTCGGTGAGATTTATCTCTGTGAAGACGGCGAAGAGCTGTTCGGTGATACCGGGTGCGGCGAAATTCTCTATGCACAGGGCGCCATTGATCTCATGACCCTATTCGCCAGCTTTGCGACCTCGTCAGGCGGTGACGACGATACAGTGGCAGCTGAATAATGTGT
>CBFHPC010000201.1:0-2256 GCA_965657655.1 Henriciella sp. | reverse complement strand
TTTCCGCTCAACCGCCTGAGCATTTGACAGCAGCATGTTTTTTGCAACCTGCTGTGTGATTGTCGATCCGCCCTGTAACGCACCGGAACCGAACAATTTGCTGATGAGCGAGTTACGCGCGCCTCTTAAGATACCAGCATAATCCAGCCCATTATGGCTGAAGAAATTCTTGTCTTCCGCCGAAATGAACGCCTGAACAACATGTTCGGGAATAGCATCATAGGGAATGAATACCCGATGCTGGTCGGCAAACTCGTAAATCAGGGTCCCATCGCCGGCATGAACCCGCGACGTGATCGGCGGTTCGTATTCGGCCAAAGCCATTTCCGAGGGTAAACCGCGTGACAGGGTTATGACCCACATCCAGATGCTAATTAGCAGGATGGCCGCAAATGCGACGGCTGCGATTGCGGCATGGCGGACGAAACGCCAACTGTAAAAATAAGTCTTTAAGGTATCCAGCATCGGTATCTCTAAACGCAGCGGTTTCTATTGGCATTACTCATCACGAGTGATGAGGTCAAAACTAAGGCACGACGACAATGTATGAAAGAGCTCATATCAGTTTGACGCCAGCAAAATTTTCTGTCGATCAAAATAGGCATCAATCGACCGCTTGATCGCCTCGGCACTTTTCTCCCGACCTGTTTGCGACGAAAGCCGCGCGGCATCACTTGCATTCGTCAGGAATCCGATTTCAACGAGCACGGCCGGCACATCTGGCGCCAGCAGGACAAACAGGTTTCCCTGCCGGTGCGAGTTGCGGACAAGCGGTCCCGCCTTTGCCAGCTCGGGGACAAGCAGCTCGGCGAAAATCGCCGAATTGGATTTGGTTTCACGAAGAACCAGATCTTCGAGAATATCATTAACCTCCGAAGGCGCGCCGGTTTCCAAGGGGATCTCCCAGCCATTTTGCATCGCCGTTCCCTCGATGCGGCGTTCCCCGCGGCTCGATATTGTGTAGACCGAAGCACCGGTCACATCGGAATTTGCAGCGGCATCGGCATGAATCGATATAAACAAATCACCGCCCCAGTCTCTAGCGCTCGAAACGCGATCCTCATGCTCAATATAGCGATCATCTTCACGCGTTAAGCGAACATCATAACGCTCATCAGCCTCGAGCAGACGCCCTAGATGCAGCGCAGTTTGTAACACAATGTCCTTTTCATAGCGGCCATTCACAGCAATCGCACCAGGATCTCTGCCGCCATGCCCGGCATCGATTACAATCATCGGGATTCGCGGCGGCAATGGCGCCGGCCTATAGCCCGGCTTCAAAGACGGTGGCGGCGCATTGCCTATACCTGCGAAGACCACTGTCATAGGCTCTGGCTGTAATGCCGGTGTCGACGGAACCTCGGCAATAGTCTGCAAGGGCCCGACATGATCTGGCTTCAAGCTTGGCGATACAGCAATATCGATCCGGGCTGCATATGCATCTGTCTCACCAGATATGCCGGCCGGGCCCGCCACCCCCTCCGGGTCCGGCTGCAAATTAGCCGTCGCGACCGGTTCTGACAGCAAAATCTCAGCGTTTTCCGCTGGCATTGGTGCCATTGCTGAGCGAATTGATGCGGCCGGGCGCGCGCCGTCGCGAACGGCATATTGCTCGGCGCGCTGAAAACGCGCCAGAGACACGCTCGAAAGATCGACAATATAACGATAGGTCGGTTCGGTCCGGGTTGGTGGCAGGTTCAGCTCCCGAACCACCATCATCGGTCTATCCAGATTAAACCTGATCCCGTCGACACCCAGAGTATAAGAGGAGATGCCGCCTGTCGGATCGCCGATATAAGCCTGCGGCGAGATCGAAAAACCGGAACTTAACCACTCGAAGACTGGCCCTGCCGCATCCATCGACAGCAACACTTCGGTTTCGATTTCACGTTCCGAGACAAGCGTGACACGGGTATGTTCGCCGTCTCCCGCAATGCCGATAGACCGGATCTGCGCCATCGACCAGGGCGCAATTATTGCTAAGGCCATCACCATGCAAAGCCCCAATCGAAATACCATGCGAGCCTCCTCAACCGTGCATGTTGTAATCGTCTATCGCGTTAAATATATGACATCGCAATATTAACTGCAGATGTACCATCAGAATAAAAATAATTTTATCGCTCGATCATTTTGGGTCTTTCCTTCCGGGCCCGAACGGGGCATGTAGACACATCTCGCTATTGAGGCCAGACAGACTTCCTACTGGGATTGCGAATAGGGCAGACCGCTCTTCGATCCCATTACCGGAACGGA
>CBFHPC010000200.1:0-2285 GCA_965657655.1 Henriciella sp. | reverse complement strand
AACGATTCAATCTCGCCGCAAAAGAAATTCTGAAGGCGGAAAAGCCTGACGCATCGCAACAAGAACTGAGTGACGCGGCAGCGCTGTTTAACCGCGCGCCGGCGATCGTCATTGTTATTTCTTCGCCTGACGCTACTCATAAAACGCCGGTCTGGGAGCAGGAACTCTGCGCCGGCGCGGTTTGCCACAATCTGCTTCTATCAGCGAATGCCGCCGGCTGGGCCGGCTGTTGGCTGACCGAATGGGTTAGTTACAGTCCCGGCATTTCCGACTGGCTCGGCCTGTCAGAGTCAGAGCGGGTTGCCGGCATGATTTATCTCGGCACAGCGCGTTCATCCCCTCAAGAACGTATGCGTCCGGATGTTAAGGCAATCACGACACTCCGGTGATGGCCGGCCGGCCTACCCACTCGCATAATACCAGAAATACTACAGGCTATCAGGGCGTGCCGACCTTGCCGGTGCTTTCCAATGTCAGGCAACAAGTGCTATAGCAGGGAGAGTTAGCCGTAATAATTATCAACATAGAAGCATTGGGTATTGTAAATGAAACTGACATCCTTTCTGGTCGCCGCCATATTGTCGCTGGCGCCCGGCGCATATGCTGAAACGTCACGCGACGATGTGGCGTCCGGAATTTATACGCTGGATAAAACCCACGCCTTTCTCAGCTGGACGGTGAAACACAATAATATTTCAGACTACAGCGTAAATTTTACCGATTTCGATGCGATCCTTGAATTTGATGCGGACAATCCTGCGAACTCGAAAATCGAGCTCATAATCAATCCGATGGCGCTCGAGACCAAATATCCAGATGCCAGTAAAAAAGCCGATTGGGAAAACGAGCTTGCCACCGATAAAAAATTTTTTGATGCAACGCAGTATCCGACGATAAGCTTCATTTCGACAGATATTCAAGTCGACGGTGAGACCCGCGGCCGCGTCACTGGCGCCCTCAGCTTTCTGGGCGTTCAACAAAGTGTAACCATGGATGTGTCCTATGGCGGCGTTGCCAACCCGCCATGGTTTGGACAAAGGGACGTCATCGGCTTTAATGCATCGACGTCGCTCGATCGATCGGACTTCGGCATGACGAATCTAAGAGGCATTGTCTCGGATGAAGTACGCATAGAATTTTCCGGTGAGTTTATACAGGAAGAGTAAGTGTTGGACGACGCCCGGAGACGCTACACAATCATCGCCATCATGTTGCATTGGCTGATTGCCCTGGCGATTGTTTTCATGCTGTGGCTCGGCTGGAACATGGACCAGAACGAAGCGCGCTATCAGCTTCACAAATCTCTGGGCATCACAATTCTCGTATTAACAATTGCGCGCATTGGCTGGCGGCTACTAAATCCGCCGCCAGCGCTTCCCGCTGGCCTGTCCAATATTGAGCAGCTCGCCAGCCGGACCGTCCATATCGCATTCTATGCTCTGCTTTTACTTATGCCGCTGAGCGGCTGGCTGCTGGTTTCAACAAGCTATGATTTCGATGTGCCAACCGTTCTTTACGGCACGCTGGTCTGGCCTGACCTTCCCTTTGTGGGGGGCTTAACCAATGAGGCAGGACATTCGGCCGTCAAAACAGCGCATGAGAGCATGTCGAAACTCATGGTGTTTCTGCTGGTCCTGCACATTGGCGGCGCTTTAAAACATCAGCTCTCCGCTGAGTCCGGCGTTATTCATCGCATGATACCGGATTTTTCGAAAACAGCGATAGCAGCCAGTCAACCCGCACGCGGCCGAATTATTGTACCGGCCGCAACTGGCGTCCTATTTGCAGCAATTGTGCTCTTGCCCCAAATATCGGGCAATTTCCGGTCCGGTGCACACCAGTCCGGCGACAGACCGGTCAGCACCGACAGTAATTGGGCACTCGACAAGACCGCCTCCTTCATCAAATTCTCGGGCCAACATGACGGAGAGACTTATACGGGCCAGTTTAATGACTGGTATGCCGATATTGTTTTTGACCTCGACCGGCCTCAATCCGGCATTGCCCGTGTGACCGTCAATACAGCAAGCGTCGAAACAAATAAGACAATGTATACAACCACGCTGGCAGCGCCTGAATGGTTCAATTCCGCGGCGAACCCCGAGGCCAGAATAACGATTATGGATATAAGCCTGGCCGGAAATGCCTACCGCGCCACCGCAAAAATCGAAATAAAAGATCGCGAACTCGACGTGCCGTTCGAATTTTCGATCACCATGGATGGCGATATTGCAAATGTGACCGGTCAGACCGTTCTTAGCCGCCAGCCATTCGACCTCGGTCAG
>CBFHPC010000199.1:0-2304 GCA_965657655.1 Henriciella sp. | reverse complement strand
ACTTTCGGCGGCCCGGTTGTCGCGCCAGTATGGCTCGTCACGCTGACTGAGAACATAATGCAGTTTAAGAAAATCGATAATTCGTCCCCAGCGATACAAAAATAGCTGGTTGAACTTGCGAGCTTCGATGGTCATTGCCGCCCGCGACACTGGCATATTCTCCGCAATCATAGCCGCAGATAGTTCCAGCAACACAATGGCCGAGGCTTCCAGCGGCTCGAGGAACCCGGCCGACAGGCCGACGGCTACGCAATTCTGGTGCCAGAAGCGTTCTCTGTGGCCAGATTGAAACGAAATGCGACGTGGCGGCGTGTGTTCGACATCACCGAGATAGGCCCGCAGCGTTGCCTCGGCGCGTTCGTCATCCATGTAATCTGATGCATATACACAGCCGACACCACGACGCGTCGGCAGGCCGATATCCCAGATCCATCCGGCCTCATGCGCCGTCGACACGGTTTCAGAGGCAATTACCGAGTCAGGGGCAACCGGGACATGTGTGACAACTGCCCGGTTGTTGAAGAGAATGTTACTTTTATCGATAAAGCCAACACCGTAATGCCCGCCAAGCAACAGCGACTGACGGCCAGTACAGTCAATAAAGAGATCACCGGCAACCAGACCATGCGCGTCACAACGGACTGCCTCAATATCGCCGTCCTTCTGACCAATAATCTCGACAACATTGTCTTGAACATGCTCGACACCAAGCTTGGAAACGGCGTGGGTCCGAAGCAATTCGACAAGCTTACCGGCATCAAGGTGATAAGCATAGTTCATTGCGCCTGAATAATCCGGCATTGTCCGCTGCCGGGGTGCCAATCCTTCCTGACCCGGCGCCGACTGCACGCAGACAGCTTCGGCGAATGGCTTGTCAGGTGCCAGTGCTTTCCAGGCATTCAGCGCGTCCGCCCCGTCGGATGAAATCGGCAATTCAAACGGATGAACATAGGAATCATCGGCTTCGCCGCTGACCCAGCGATTAAACCGCGAGCCTTGCTTGAAAGAAGCATTACAGGTGTGAAGAAACTCGGCTTCACTGATCCCGATCCGGGCGAGTGTATTTCGGATTGTCGGCCAGGTGCCTTCGCCAACACCAATCGTGGGAATATCCGGCGACTCGATTAAAGAAATCCGAAGCCCGGCCGATGACCGGTCGGGATGATTAGCCGCCAGAACACCGGCCGTGATCCAGCCCGCAGTGCCACCACCAACAATAACGATATGCTTAGTCGCTCCACCCATACGTTGTATTTACGCCCTGTTATTCGGTCCCTTGCATACACGCTAATCCAGTCTCAGGATCGGGCGCGCATTGATAGACTCTTACCCAGTCAACCAGCATCTGCGAAGGATAGCTGCGCCGGTCAAAGCCTCTGCTATTATTGTCTTCTGATAAACTACCACCAACTGCGAAATTTAACATGAGGTAAAATGACATATCAAACGGAGCTGCAGACTCAGAATCTTCACCAACAGCGGCAGAATACCAATCATCAGACGTCAAAGTGTAAAACAAAACATCATCGACAAACCAGTGAATTAGGCCCTCACCCCATTCGACAGAATAGACATGATACTCGTCATAGGAATTGGCCCCGCCCGGCAGCCGGTTGAATTGAACGTGATAAGTATTATTCGGCCATTCTCCACCGAAGTGCAGCGCACCAGATGTTCGGTTCTCACCCTCGTCGCCCTCGCATTCATTGCAACGGGCCCCGAGATTTACGGCTTCCATAATATCAATTTCGCCGGAAGACGCCCATGCACCATAAGCATTATCGGCCGGCAGCATCCAAAAAGCGGGCCAGGTGCCTTGACCTTTCGGAAGCTTGATACGGGCCGAAAAGCGACCATAAGTCCAGTCGGCGAGGCCGAGAGTACGGACCTTTCCAGACGTATACTTTTTAGTGATGCGACCACCGGGTGCCTCGGGATGTCCGACTGGAAATTCTGGTCCCGTAACGGTTTCCCGAAACGCTTTGAGCCGTAGCAGCCCATTCACAACTTCAACATTCTTGTAGCGGTTCGTGTAGCACTGGCGTTCCCAGTTGCCACCACCCCAGCATGACTCCTCAATACCCCATTTCGAAAAGTCGAGATCCGAACCCTCGAACTTGTCAGCCCAAACCAGCGACCAGCCCATATCAGCAGGGAGTACGTCAGGACCTGGTGCGGGCCGATCTGGTACTGGCAAATCTGCCAGCGCTGGCGACGGAACAATTACACTCGAAAGTAAAATGGCAAGCGAAGCAAAGAATACTGATTTTTTCATGAAAACACTAACCCTATAAAAAGTAAGAG
>CBFHPC010000198.1:0-2312 GCA_965657655.1 Henriciella sp. | reverse complement strand
GCTGTTGTCGCCCGGGTGCGGCGTCCCTTGTACGCTACTCGACCCGGCCGTGTTAAATGATGATAACGAGGTTATCGGATACAATATTAGCGGCAACAGCTTTCCGAATGCGCCGGAATGGATTGGTAACATGACCGCGCGCTATTCAATCCCGGCAAAGGGCGGGGAATTCTATGCCTTTACCGACTGGGCTTATAAGGGTGACACTAATTTCTTCCTTTATGAGAGCGCCGAATTTGCCCAGAAGGGATATTGGGAAGGCGGTCTTCGCCTTGGTTACCAATCCGATGACGGTTTTGATATTGCCGTCTTCGGCCGCAACATAACCGGCAAAAACGCCCTAACGGGTGGCGTCGACTTCACCAGCTTCACCGGTTTCATTAACGAGCCGGAGATTTGGGGCATCGAGCTGCGCTCGGACTTTTAGAGGCGAAATTGGATGATATAGAAAAAGCCCCGAACCCGCCGGGGCTTTTTTATACAATCAGCCAGACACTAGGCCGGAGATGCTACGCCGTTGACGCGTCTGATAAGCTTCCGGACAGGCTTCATTGTCATTATTCTGAAAACAGCCGGTGTAAAATACAGCGCCAGCAAAGCCGAACCGGCAACCCCGCCGGCAATCGCCGACGCCAATGGCATCCAGAAAACATCTCCGGTTAGAATAATCGGCACGAACCCGCCCATCGTGGTTAGCGTGGTCGCAACAATGTGGCGCGTCGCCGACACGACCGTCTCTCTCTGTGCAATAATGTCGTCGGCCAGACAGGCTGGATTGGACTGCAGCAAGGACAGAACAACGATCGACCCGTTAATCGCAATACCAAGCAGACCCAGCGCGCCGATGATCGCATTGAATCCTAATGGCAGATTGAACAGCCAGACGCCGCCAAAGGCCAGGCCCATAGCCAGCCCCCCCACCCCAAGGATCAGAAATGCCATTCGAAAAGAATTAAACACCAATGCGACCGCCCCGGTCATGATCAGGATTAATGGTATCGTCAGGGCGAGTAGATCATTCATGGCCGCATCTGACTCACTGGCCTGACCGCTGATCAAAAACTCATAATTTGTTGGCAACTCGAAACCTTCTTCGTCGAGTGCTGCAAGAAAAGCGGCCAGTATCGGGTCCGGCAAGGCATAGGGTTCGATAAATCCATATATCTCGTTCACCCGCCGGCCATCGAGACGTGTGATCTGCGCGCTTTGCGGTGTTAGAATAATATCCCCAATCGCAGATATAGGTGCACCAAATTCAGTTCTCGCCTGGCCTATACGCATTGAGCGAAAATCAGTCATGTCACTTCGCCGGGTAGCACCTGCAATCAACCGGACTGGTACTTCCTCGACTCCCTCCAGTACCGACCCGGCTGGCACACCCTCAAGCTCGGAGCGAACGTCGAGCGCAACATCAGTCAGCCGAACCCCCGCCAGCGCAGCCGCAGTTTCATTCGCCTCAATTGTTAATGTCGGCGCCCCCGATGAGAGTTGCGCGGTCGTGAACGTAATCCCCGGCGTTGACGAAAGGATACGCCGCGCCTCATTGCCCAGCCGGCTTAACTCCGGAAGGCTGTCGCCGCGCAAATAGAAGGCAATCGGCGCGTCTGATGGCGGGCCTTGCTCGAATGGTGACGCCAGGAATGTCGCGGCCGGAAACTCGCGTCTTAGCATCGCTTGAATTTCGGTCACAACATCCCGCGACGCGACGCCCTGCTCGAGTTGAACAAAACCCGAAGCCGCACCGCTAATGCCGCGACTAGTGTTAAAAGCATTATAGTAAACTTTCGGACCCGGTTCTCCAATTACGAAATTAACCGAAGCGACGGCCGGGTATGCCAGCAAAAGCTCCGTTGCCCGTTGCGATACATCAATTGCCTGATCGATTGTTGCTTGTGGCGAGAGCGACATATCAAGTTGAAACTGATCACGCTCGGTCGGAGGAAAGAACTGGCTTGGCAGCGACTGCGCCAGCGTAAAGCCGATCATTGCCGGCACGATTCCGATAATTAGACCATAGACGGGAAACCGCAGAACCCGTTCGACGCTCCAACGATAACCATCGGTGATCCAAGCAAATTTTACACCGTCCCGCCAGAAGCGACTGGGCAGGCCATCCCGGCTTGGTAGATCTAGCAGACCGGCAATTGCCGGAATGATTGTCAAAGCGATAAACAAAGACGAAACAATCGAAAAAATTACCGACGTACCAATGACGCCAACAAACTCGCCTGCACCGCCCGGCAACAATGCGATCGGGGCAAACGCCAAAGCCGTTGTCAGAGTTGAGGCGACCAGAGGACCAAACAATTTGG
>CBFHPC010000197.1:0-2347 GCA_965657655.1 Henriciella sp. | reverse complement strand
TCTTCGACGCGAAGCGATTGTACTTCACGTTGAAAGACATCCAGCCAGGCCTGCGCCAACTGCTCTGCAAGCACCGCAGATTGCGCCGTTATCGTGACGTAGATCAGCTTGGTCTGATTGGCCAGTCTTATCCGGGGGGGCGAAACATCGCCGACATCAAGATTGAAACGGGCGCCGACCAACCCCCTCATCCGATAGGATTGCAAAAGTTTTTTATAATTTTCGGTCGGGCTAAAGCTCATATCGCCAAACACGGACGCTGACTGACTGCTGACCTGTCCGAGGGTCTCCAGATTCACCGAAGATGACTGACCTGCACCAGGCAAGATTAAAGTAAATCCGCTGGAATAGGCTTTCGGGCTGAATAGGTAATAGGCTGCAGCCAGAGCAAGTATGATGCTCCATCCGGCCAACAAAACAATCGCATAGCGAAACCGACGCGACTGCCAGTAGCCTCGTGCCAGCCCCGTAGCCAGCGGCGTCACCTTACAATGTCTCCAATGACGGCTGCATTTAAAACCGGGGCAACCGCTTCTGCCAGTAAAGACAGAACATCTCGGACATTTGTGAGATGTGAATCATAGCACGCGATTGCATCCCCCGGGAGCAATACCGGATTATAATCATCACGATAGGACCGGCGGACCAATACCTCGATCTCGCGCGCAATCACGATGCTTTCCTGCGTGATTGGATTATGCGAAATCAAGACACCCCATCGTTCTGCATTCGTTGCCTGTACGCCACCGACGCAATTGGCGGAAACCAGACCCGCAAGAAACCGCGTACCATAAGGCAGACTGGTTGCTGTCTGACCGATCGCAGCCGCCGCATTGCCGGCCGCTGGCTGAACCAGATTCGACATAAAAACACGCACACCCGGCGGTGTGACACGCGACGGTCGCGCCAGATTTGCCTGAAAACATCCGCGCGAGGGAACATGAACGCGATCGCCGTCAAACAGCAACAAATCATGGTAATCATCGCCATCAAATGCGCCTTTAAGGTCGATGTTTATCTCGCGGCCCTGACGGGTGACAATTATATTGCGAATGTCAGCATCAGGGCGCACCCCGGCGGCGGCATACAATGCCGCACTAAGTGACCGGCGAACCGTAAAATCGCCAGGTGAATTGATCTTTTCAACATGATCTTCATCGGCCCGTCGCTGGTTCAGAACAACATCTCCAGCGGTATATACAGCACCTGAAACATGCACTTGTATCGGCGCCCATTGTAATATCGCGGTGCTCACCGAGATGAATTCCGATTGGAAATACCCGCCTTCAATAAGCGCTTGCGAGATGCGCGAATTCAACTCTTCATAGGTCAAGCCGGCAGCCGGCAATGTCCGCAAATATGGAAGATTCAAATGACCATCGGCATTTACAACATAATCACCAGCAAATCCGCGTCCGCCGATAATATCAATCCGAATGAGATCCCCCCGCGAAAACAGGACTGGCTCACGCGGCATGTTATGGTCTGATCCTTGACGGGCGTTGGAGGGCCGCTCAAACATCAGGTCCGGACACGATCTGTCATCCTTGATCCGCCCCGACTGCAATAGTGTCAGTGTTTCATCATCGCCGACATGTTGCTGCTCGTTCTGATAATATGCCGATGGCATATCAACATTCTCAGGCGTCCGGAAAGCAAGCGAGCATGCCGACAGGCAAAACAGCGCCAGTACGGTGGAAAAATTAACAGCCCTCAAGTGCGGCCGCCGCGGCGCGTAAACAGCGCTAAACAGCCGTCGCACAGATCGCCGGTAAACATAATTTTCTACCCGCATCACCAAACGATCCCGTCAATGTCTGCACAGGTCGCCGGCGCACGCACTGCAGGCAATCGATAAAGCGCCTCATCAAGCCTGATGATCTCGCGCGGTCGGCTTCCATATCCCGCGTTGACGATATTAATTTGCATCTTTCGGTCTCCTCTCACCGCAGCAAGATGCAAAAATAATGCCAGCCAATCGGGCAAAATCAGGGGATTAATGACGCGCAAACCCGCCCGTATTGTTTTTTGCAACCATCGGACTTGCGAATTGCAAGACCAGGCCAGATCACCATCGCGGCATAAAATCAAAGAGGGCGGAGCACGCAATCAATCTCGCGGGGCATCACACGCCCGACTCGCTGACGCCAGGATCGAATGCTGGAACGGCCCGGCCATCTGTCCGAAACACTTTCGGTCAAACACGCCGCTTAGTTTCGGTGAGCAGGACCGGATATGCTTGCATAATGACAAATGAGGCCGCCATAAAACCTGGTTTTTGCAGTCGTCTGAAAGCCCGACGCAGCAGTGAATCACGGATCACTGGCCGGTGAAAGACAAGCCCCAA
>CBFHPC010000196.1:0-2407 GCA_965657655.1 Henriciella sp. | reverse complement strand
ACTTGCGTTTTAGAGTAATCGAGGCCGCAGTCCTCGCCTGAACTCTTTCTGTAAGGTAATTGCTTATGTTGATTGCAGCCGTTCCGTACACTTTGTCTATTGATTGCTCGTTTCGACTGAAGTGCTCTTCATTGTCGTCAAAATCGAGGACGAGTTTTGTGTCGGCATGAGATACCAGAGCCGCGAGCTCAAAACTTGGTAGCCTGGGTTTACATATCCAAACCGTGTCAAAACGAAGAGCTCGTTGTTTTATCTTGGTCTCAAAAAGGTATCGTTGACGCCTAGGAATAGCCAAAATTTTGATATTACTATTATGGATAGGTTGCCATATTTTCCCGCCAAATTCATCAAAGAGGTAGCAAATGATGATTGTTGGGCGCTTGGTTTTGATGATATCGTGAAGAACCTTGGCCCGACCAATGGGGTTATGACCGCCGTCCCAACAAACAATCGCAACAGAATCGGGCAGCGAGGCTATCTCGACCGCGTCCTCAAGCTGATTGTAAAAATTAGTTTCAAGCGTGTGCGCTTGAAACGTCATTTGATCCAAAGCTATTAGCTCACCTTCGGCTCGCGCAAACAGTGAAATAGCGCTGCCAGGTCTCAAACTGTCGGCTTCAAAGCTAAACCCGAAACAACCATCTAGTCCTAGCGCGTTATTAACATCGTCTCTTTTGATTGAAAGCGTACGCTTTGCGATTGGCACGCCATCAACCATCAAAACGGGAACGATGTCGTTTGAGGGGGCCGCCATCCAACCTAAAATCTCGCGTCCCTCAACCCGGTCAATATTACCCCAAATTGATTTGGTCATTTTACGTCCCTTAGTTCAATCCAATTCAATTGATACCGCCCTGCCCACTCTGACAGATCCGGTATCATAGCATTCGAAATCTCTTCTAGATATTTATTTTTAAACAATTTTTTTAATTTCAATTCATGCCCATAATTTAATTATCTCAGCACGAATGTAACGCGTAATACCCGCACTAAAACCCGGTCTCCCCCCGACAAGTGACCCAATAAATGCCTGAAAGCACCTTAACCTTTGTTACTAGGAGACAAATCATCTTCAGAGTTCATACTCGCATTATCTAGGTGAGGTCACCTACAGATAACATCTCATTACGAACAGAAACATTTGATCCGTTCCATATTCCAGTAAAGCCCCGTCCTTATGGGCTATTTCTTGTTAGAATTTCAAGGTCTGACGGACGCATGTTAGAAGCCTGATATGGAGGAATTTTTTGCACTGCCTCAGCCACGCAATGGTAACATACCCCCGGCCGGAGGCGTCACACCGACGATCTGAAAAATTCGTATCAGCCCAATCAACCTAGTTCGGTGTCAGACGCTTTACCTCGTAAAGCGGCTGCGTCCCGAGCAAATGGGCTTCAATGAAATCTATTGTTACGGTCTCAATCGTCTCGCCGCCCAGATCCGGCTGCGGTTGCTTAATATTCGTGCCATGTCCGACATTGTCCAATGTGTAGAAAGTATAGGGCAAATTCGTTTCTTCGGCCCGCGCAGACAGGCTTAACGCATTCTCATATGGCACGACCAGATCATCACTGCCGTGGACGATCATGATTGGCGGCCCCTGCGTATCAAGCCAGTCAGCCGCAAAAAGAGCTCCCCAGAAATCAACAACGACAAGCGGCTCGGGATGCGCGATGAAATAATCGTTTAGCGCATGCCCGACATGTAAAGCGATATACGCGCCTGCCGACGACCCCCAGAGCGCGAAACGATCACGGTCAAGGCAGTACAGGTCGGCATTCTCGTTGACCCAGTCCAGCGCCGTCACCGCATCTTCAAAAGCAGCAACAGCTGCATTCGCCTGGGCCCGCTGTAAATCGTCCAGGCCAATTTCGTCAGCCGCAGCTATCAGATCATCGCGCAGGGGCTGAAACTCAGCTGAGACCACTGGTTCGTCGGAAACAAGCCGGTAATTGATCGACAGGCCGGCATACCCCCGCATGGCGACAGCCTCAAGATTTGACGGCCACGAGCCACCGGTTTTGGAACCGCCGGTAAAACCACCGCCATGAATGCCGAGCACGAAAGGCACCGGTTCATCGCACGTGCCGTCGAGCTGGTAGAGATCCAGCGTCAGCGTTTTAGCGCCCGACTGGGTCAGATTGCTGCCATATACCAAATCACTTTGCACCGTAACCACAGGTGCAGGCGGCGGCGGTGGCGGCGATACGGGTGATACGCCCGATGTAGACGAACCGCCACCACCGCCACACGCGGTCAGAATAAGCAAAAACAGACCCGTCATCGCCGGCAGCGCCCGTGACCGGTTCAATGTCGATTGCAGCATGCCCATGTCTTTACCCCCATTAACCGGCTGATCGGAACGGTAGCTTATCTGCGCAGCGTGAATATAAAATAACGACGTACC
>CBFHPC010000195.1:0-2459 GCA_965657655.1 Henriciella sp. | reverse complement strand
GCTGATATCGAGGAACGGCTCGACAAGCGCATCGATGAGATCCGGCCACAAATGAAATTAAAAGGCTTCCGTCCGGGCAAAGTCCCCAAGTCCCATGTTTTGAAAATGTTCGGCAAATCGATTCGCGGGGAAGTTGTTGAAGCTCTGGTGAAAGAAACAAGCCAGAAGGCCATCGCCGACTCGTCTGTACGACCCGCCGCCGAGCCCGAAATGGAAATGGAAAGTGACATGGACGCAGTTCTCGAAGGAACTGCGGACCTTGCTTATAATATGCACGTTGACGTCATGCCGGATTTCGACCCCGTCGACGTAAAGACACTCACAATTACCCGTCCGGTTGCAGACGTCTCGGACGAAGAATTGGATGCGCGCCTGCAAACCATCGCCGAATCCAATCCGCAATTCAACAAACGCGCTAAAACAGCGAAAGCAAGACTGACCGATGCCGTCGTAATCGATTTCCTTGGTAAAATTGATGGCGAGCCGTTTGAAGGTGGCGCGGCTGAAGAGCATACGCTGGTGCTTGGCTCCAATAGTTTCATACCTGGTTTCGAAGATCAGCTCGTTGGCGTCAAAGCCGGCGCCGAAATCGATGTGACTGTAACATTCCCCGAGCAATATCAAGCCGAGCATTTGGCCGGCAAGGAGGCTGTATTCGAGGTGAAAGTCCACGAAGTGCGGGCGCCTAAAACACCAAAAATCGATGATGAATTTGCTAAGGGTCTTGGCCTTGAAGGCCTTGATAAGCTCAAGGAAATGCTGACCGAGCAAATCCAGAACGAATTTTCCGCTGCATCGCGCGACAAAGCCAAGCGCAGCCTGCTTGATGCGCTTGACGAAGCGCATGATTTCGAGCTCCCGCCGAAAATGGTCGAATCCGAGTTTGGCCAGATCTGGCAACAGGTCCAGTCAGAGCTCGATGCCGGACGTGGCGACGATGAAGACAAGGAAAAATCAGAGGACGAACTCAAAACCGACTATCGCGCAATTGCCGAGCGTCGCGTGCGTCTTGGTCTCGTTCTGGCCGAAATTGGTCAGGCCGCAGATGTTTCGATTAATGAAAACGAAGTGCAACAGGCCCTTATTCGTGAAGCCCAGAACTTTCCGGGGCAGGAACGCCAAGTCATCGAATTCTTCCAGAAGAATCCAAACGCCATGGCCCAATTGCGCGCACCGATTTATGAAGACAAAGTCGTCGATTACATTCTTGAAACCGCAAAGGTCAAAGATAAAACTGTCGGTAAAGAAGAGCTACTCGCAGAAATCGAAGATTAATGAAATTGTCGCGGCCTGATTAGGCGGGTGGCCAGAACAAAGTGGAAGGGTAATGAATGATTGTCAGAAATATTCCGGCTTTTGTTTTTCTCGTCGGGCTTGCAGCCGCCGGCTGCTCCGCACCTGACACCGAGGCTTCGCGTCCCTCTGCGCCAACCGCAGCAGTAACAGCTCCTGCCACGCCCGCACAAACCCCGCCAGCCGTGACCGCTATTGCCGCTGACAGCAGCACTGCCAGCGTCGAATTTGCCACACTGGAGGAACCCTATGCGTCGGCTGATTATGCCCGTGGCCGTCGAACATTTCGGTTATGCCAATCATGCCACACTGTTAAACAGGGCGGGCCGAACCTGGTGGGACCAAATCTTCACGGTCTTTTTGACCGGGAAGTCGGCACGATGCCGGGCTATTCATATTCGACAGCGCTCGTCGACGCCGATTTTGTATGGACGCCAGAACTGCTTGATGACTGGCTCACAAATCCTCGCAGCTTCTTACGCGGAAACAAGATGAGTTTTGCAGGCGTCCGCAAACCTGAAGACCGCTTGGCAGTTATCGCCTATCTGATGCTTGAAACCGCACCCAGCGAGTAATCACAGCCATCAGAAGCCGACAGATACGGCGACAAATATAGCGCTATCCTGAAACGCGCCGCTGAATTCTTCGCGAACCCCTAAAGAAATGTCCGAATGCCGACCGCGCCAAACGAGCTCGGTTTGAATTTTATCTGACCGCCCGTGACGATTCCCGCGTTCAGACCAGATCTGCGAAACTGCCCAAATGTGGCCAGAAATCTGCTGGCCAAAACCGACATCCAGCCGGGCCCGCGAGCAGTCGGCATGCTGCCGGCCCGACATTTCCGCAAACATAAATGTCTGCTGATGGCTCCACTCACCTGACCACGCCATTCCGGTCCTGATCTCGCCGCCCAACGTCCTGCATGCCTGGCGGCTTTCCAGTGCGCTGCCTTGTAGTAGACCGGCCTCAACCGAGGCGGTAAAACCAGCTGATTGAAAAATCCGGCGCCGGACCGTCACACGCCAGCCCTGTTCATCATATTGCTGAAGTTCGGGATAGGATACCAGTTCAACCTTACCGGTTATCGTCGTCGCGGCTGTCAGCCCGTGCTCGACATATAGACTGGTTCGCCATGCGGTCGCACCCAATACATCCTCATGCGCGAT
>CBFHPC010000194.1:0-2551 GCA_965657655.1 Henriciella sp. | reverse complement strand
CTGGAACGCAATTTTGCATGCCACATCCTTGGCATCGAATGAATCGATTGGGCCAGCCCCTGACTTTCCAGCCAGTAACCGTTCCCAAGTTGCCTCAGTACCGACCGCAAGCGGCGATACGAGACCTATACCTGTTATAACAACACGACGCATGGCGAGGAACTCCTAAGACACGTGCTCCTTGATGTGCGTTACCGCATCACCAACCGTACGGATGTTTTCCTGAACATCATCAGGGATCTCAATGTTAAACTCTTCTTCGAAAGCCATAACAAGCTCAACCAAATCAAGTGAGTCGGCACCGAGATCATCGATAAAGCTTGCAGGCTCGGTGACTTTGTCGCCTTCGACATCGAGATTATCGACTACAATTTTTTTAACACGCTCTAAAACGTCAGACATAATTCTTCTCCGATAGTGCCTGAATCACAGGCTCGTCCACTGAATGCATGGCGTTAGCACACTGTTTGCAAGTCCGCCAAGCCCCCCGATGCTTCAAGGCTCATGAAAGCTACAGCATTGCCATGCCGCCATTTACGTGAAGCGTCTGGCCGGTCACATACCCAGCCTCGTCAGATGCGAGGTAGCACGCTGCCGCCGCAATATCTTTTCCCTGTCCCAAACGGGCGATCGGTATCTGCCCCAGCAAGGCATCTTTCTGAGCCTCGGGCAGAACGTCCGTCATCGGTGATTCGATAAAGCCGGGCGCGATGGTATTTGCGGTAATACCCCGGCTGGCGACTTCCTGTGCCAGCGATTTGGTGAATCCGATCATTCCGGCTTTCGAGGCGCAATAATTCGCCTGACCCGGATTACCGGTGACCCCGACAATTGATGTCACGCCGATAATCCGGCCATGCCGCCGCTTCATCATGCCCCTGAGACAAGATTTTGCCAGCCGGTAATAGGAGCCGAGATTAACGTTTAAAACACTATCCCAGTCCTCATCCTTCATCCGCATTAGCAATCCGTCACGGGTAATCCCGGCATTCGCCACCAGTATATCGAGCGGACCAATTGCCTCTTCAGTCCTTTTCACCAACGTATCGACGGCGTCGGTATCGGCGAGATTACAAGGCACAATCGCCCCATCGCCCGGCAATGACTCCAAAACCTCGGCGAGAACTGCTTCCCGCGTGCCGGAGACCGCAACTTTTGCTCCAGCCGCTGATAATTGAGCAGCAATCGCGCGTCCGATACCGCCCGATGCACCCGTTACCAGTGCTGTTTTTCCAGTTAAGTCAAACATCAAGTTCTCCTAAAATTCTTCCAATAATTCAGCGACCGATTCGATATCGGCGGGTGTCCCCATGGTCTGGCCCACAACGCCTTTTGCAGTGCGCCGGTTCATAACGCTCAAAACATTGCCGGCGCCAGCCTCGATCATAGTAGAGACGCCTTTCGACACCATATAATTCACACTTTCGCGCCACCTAACCTGACCCGTGACCTGGGCCACCAGACTTGAACGGATAAGGGCCGGTTCGACAATTTCGTCAGCCGCGACATTGGCAATCAATGGCACGGCCGGCGTCGAAATATCAATCTGCGCGAGGGCTTCGGCCATCGCATCAGCCGCCGGCTGCATCATGGAACAATGAAAAGGCGCACTCACCGGCAGTGGCACGGCCTTCTTAATGCCAGTCTCTTTCGCCAAGTCGCAGGCGGCCGCGATGGCTGCCGCTGCACCTGAGATCACGATCTGTCCCGGTGCATTATCATTAGCGACTTCGCATGGACCGGCTTTACCGGCAGTCTGACACAGTGCATTCGCCTGCTCTGGGGTCGCCCCTAATAAGGCAGCCATGCCGCCATGCCCGGCCGGGACGGCTGCCTGCATGGCATTGCCGCGAATCCGCAAAACCCGGGCGCAATCGGCAAGCCTTATCGCATCGACCGCTGCAAGCGCCGAATACTCGCCCAGTGAATGACCCGCGACAAAGGCCGCCCGGTCCAGACCCATTCCGGTTTCCGAAGACAATGCCCTGATCGCCGCCACACTGACAGCCATCAAAGCCGGCTGGGTATTCATCGTCAGTTTCAGCTCGGCTTCATCGCCTTGCCACATCATTGCCGACAATTTTTCACCAAGTGCATCGTCAACTTCCTGAAAGACCTCTTTTGCAGCCTGACTAGTATCGGCAAGATCTTTTCCCATTCCGATGAATTGGCTGCCCTGCCCCGGAAAAATAAACGCTAATTTCGACATAATTTGACCCTTACAACTCTGACCCGGCATAATTAGCTGTGATCATCAGCGCAAGGCGCTTGATTAAAAGACCGTTTTGCGCTTTACGGACCGCTTCGCAAGGGTTGCGGTCCTCGACCTCGGAATGAGCCGGGCAAGAGGGGCCATCGCGTTTCCTGTCTCCCTCAGGATATGCGCCGCCGCCCGATTAGGGAATAGATTATGGCTTTATACGAACACGTCCTCATTGCGAGGCCGGATATTTCACCCGCACAAGTAGAAACGTTGGTGGAAGAATTATCTGAACTTCTAACCAAGCAAGGCGCCAGCGTTGGCAAGACGGAATATTGGGGTCTGCGGAAC
>CBFHPC010000193.1:0-2566 GCA_965657655.1 Henriciella sp. | reverse complement strand
GACAATATTGTCATTCTAGACAAACGCAGAACCGAAAAAGACGCTGACGGCCCGCCACAGAACGAACCGGCCGAAGCGATTGCAGAGCAACCCGTTACCCCGGCCTACACGAATGAGGCCTGTCGCAACTGTGCCAGCTTTACGGTCTTTATCGATCCGGAAACGGGCCACAGCAAATGCGACACATGTGCCTATACAAGTTCTGATGTAACCTCGGAAGGTTAGCCGAGCGAACTTTATTGGGACTTTTCGGCAACACTTTCGAAGACTTTCATTGATGTAATTAAATTAAGTTATTCGTTGCACGTAGATAGATTAAGTTAGCATCCATGATGAGAGCCATCTGGATCAGTTTGATTTGCCAAGCCGTGCTGCTGATGTCGCCGCTTTATGCAACGGCGCAGGACAGTCCTGCCAGAATCGGTTGGGCGCCATCCTATAGCGGAGCCTGTTCGGGATGCGATATGTCGGGTCGCGACCTTGCGGGCTGGAATATTTCAAATGGTGATTATTCCGGTTCATTGATAACCGGTTCCGGTTTCAGAAGCGTTGTCGCCAGTCGGACAAATTTTGATAATACAAGAACCCGTCAGGCCGATATGCGGCAAGGCATTTTCACCAATGCTTCGTTCAGATCAGCCGACTTACGCGCTGTTAGATTTGACGGTTCCGACATGAATGGCGCGGATTTTACAAACGCAATACTAAGCAATGCACGCCTGTCGGGGGCGACGCTTATTGGTTCGGTTTTTGTCGGATCACAGATGCGGAACATCACCGCGAATGCTGCTGATTTTTCAGGCGCACACCTCAAGAATTGCGATCTGAGTAATGCCCACCTGGAACAAAGCAGCTTTAACAATACCCGCTTCGACAATGTCGTATTGCGTGGCGCCATTATCAAAGGGGCAAGCTTCGAATCTGCCCGGTTCTTTAATTCCGACCTTGCCGATATTGACGGTATTAATTCGGCAAATTTCAGCGGTGCCTGCAGCGATGAGACAACCCGGCTTCCGGCGTTTCTGGTTCTGGACACATGCACTAGCAAGTAATCGAGACAATACTGCCCGCCCTCGCCTAGGCTTCCTGAGCACGTCTTTCGATCCGTCTGGAAATCCAGATGCTGATCTCATAAAGGCCGTAAACAGGCGCTGTTAGCATGATTTGCGAGATAATATCAGGCGGGGTAAACACTGCAGCTGCGGCCAGAATGCCGACAAGAGCATATTTCCGTCCGGACGCAAGCATGTCTGATGATACCAAACCGGCGACCGCGCATAGGCTCAAAATTACCGGCAGCTGGAAGGACAGCCCGAAGGCAATCATCAGCGCCATAACAAGGGACAAATATTCGGATACTTTGATTTGCGGCACGATAGCTGCAATCCCGGAGCCGCCAATCTGTTCAAATCCAAGCGCAAAACGCGACAAAAGCGGCAGCATCCCGAAATATACAAAACAGGCCCCGAGCACGAATAGAACCGGCGCAGCAATCAGGAATGGCATAAAAGCGTGTTTCTCATTGCGATAAAGACCGGGCGCGACAAAGGCATAGACCTGCCACGCAATTACCGGAAAAGAGACAAATAATCCGAGAAACATGGCCAGCTTCAACCGGACAAAAAAGACTTCGAGCGGCGCGGTATAAATCAGCTCGAAATCCGTCAATCCTCGCATGATCTGCGCCTCCCGGACCAGCGGCTTCAGAAGAATATTGTAGAGGGGTTCGGCCAGAAAGAAGCAGGCAAACGCCGCCCCTGTCAGCGCAACAATCATTATAATAAGACGGCGCCGCAATTCATTCAAATGACTCAATAATGGCGCGGAGCTGGCCTGAATATCATCATCCAGAATTTCGGGCTTTTGGTGATCGGGCAAATCACTCATCATTCCGATGTCCCGGACGCTTCATTAATGGCGGCGCCCTGTTTGGCGGGTGGCTGCTTTGTCTCGACGCTGCCGGTTTCGGCAGAGGTCTCCGGCTGGCGCGGTGACTGGCGAAGAACTTCCGCATTAATATCAGCTTCAACGTCCTTTAAATCCTCAACGGCCGCCGCCATCGCATTGTCACGTCGCAAGTCTTCGATCTCTTCGCGCAATTCATCCAATTCGGCCTGCCGAGCGATGTCATCAAAAGCCGAACGAAATTCGTCTGCAACCGCACGTCCCTTCGAGACCATTTGCCCGAGGCGTCTCAGCATAATTGGCAAATCTTTCGGACCAACCACAATCAGCGCAACAATTGCGACAAATAATAGCTCAGCAAATCCGAATTGCGGCAGCATGATATGTGGTCTCCATCAGACTTAACGCTATGTCTCGTCTGACTTTTTTTCAGGCGTGATATCGACCATATCGTCTTTCCCGGGCGATACGTCTTCACCGGTCTCATCTTTCAGGCCCGAGCGAAAGCTTCGAATGCCCTTCGCCATATCGCCCATTATTGATGAGATCCGCCCTCTACCTCCGAACAGAAGCAATGCGACAACGGCCACAAGCACAAGCTGCAACGGTCCAATAGCACCCATATTTCAACTCCTTAACGTCCCGGAACTGGTAGCCCCAG
>CBFHPC010000192.1:0-2627 GCA_965657655.1 Henriciella sp. | reverse complement strand
CCTCTGTATATAGATTAAGCCTCTGGCCCCTAAACCGGCCAGAGGCACGCGCGCGCGCTTTTAGAATTTGCCGGATATAGGCGCTCGCGTAATACGCGCCACATGATGAACGCGGACAGACAGGCGCGCCAGCGTCACCTTGACCCGATATCCCGTGTGAGCGCGCGATTTTGTAGATAGAGGTAAAAGTAAAGGATTTGCGACCGCATACCCAAAACGCCCGGACAAAATATCGCACCGTTTGAACAGGCTGCGTCGCTTGAGGTTTTGAGACGGGCAGTAGCAAATCTCGCCCAGAAAGCAGGGCGAAAACTACGCCGCCATGTTTTCACTTAACAGCGCATACAGCCAGATGTCGCACCATTCACCCTTTTCAGAAGTAGCCCGCTTAAACTTGCCGTCTAATCGCATCCCAGGCTTTTCAGCGAGCCGGGCGGATTCAGGATTGCGTACGTCAATATTTGCAATGATTTTGCGCACTACGGATTGCCTAACCAAATGGCTCATAAATGCCTTCGTCGCTTCAAATGCATATCCTTGTCGCCAAAAAGAACGATTGATTACCCACCCCAGCTCGACTGTTTGATTGACCAGCGATTGCAGCGAGGCATTTAATTGCCCAATCACTTTACCTGTGCTTTTCAGTTCCCCGCCCGGATCAATCGTGTCGCCCTCAGTCAAAACTGCGGTTGGCATCTTTTTTATACTGTCGCATTGCCGTCTCCACATCGCGCAGAGAGCGCACAACCCATGGCGTATATTTTACGACTTCTGCATCACCATGATATTCGAGCAAATCTTCAGCATCGGCGGCCGCAAGCGGACGCAGACGCGACCGCTTCCTTTCCAGTACCAGCCTGGACCGCTCGCGCGCCAGTGATATTACTCCCACTCAATCGTGCCGGGCGGCTTTGATGTGACATCATACACGACCCGGTTTACGCCCTTCACCTCATTGATAATACGGGTGGCAACACGGCCAAGAAAGGCATGCTCATAGGGGTAGTAATCTGCCGTCATACCGTCGGTCGAGGTCACGGCGCGCAAAGCAAGAACGGATTCATAAGTACGTTCGTCGCCCATCACCCCGACTGTGTTAACCGGCAGCAGGACAGAAAAAGCCTGCCAGATCTCGTCATATAGCCCAGCTGACTTGATCTCTTCGATATAGATTGCATCGGCTTTTCGAAGCGTATCGGCTTTTTCACGGGTAATTTCACCAGGGATCCTTATTGCCAGGCCCGGTCCCGGGAATGGATGACGCCCGACAAAGGCGTCCGGCAGGCCAAGTTCGCGGCCGAGCGCGCGAACCTCGTCCTTGAACAGATCCCGCAGCGGCTCGACCAGCGCCATATTCATACGCTCAGGCAAGCCACCAACATTATGGTGACTTTTGATCGTCACGGACGGCCCGCCAATCGCCGAAACACTTTCAATCACATCTGGATAGAGCGTGCCTTGGGCAAGAAAGTCGGCACCGCCGATCTTGTTTGCTTCGGCCTCGAACACATCAATGAACAGCCCGCCGATTATTTTCCGCTTTCGCTCTGGGTCAGAGATGCCGGCAAGTTCGCCGAGGAACAGGTCGGATGCATCAACGTGCACGAGAGGAATATTGTAGTGTTCACGGAACAGGCCGACGACTTCTTCACTCTCGTTTGCCCGCATAAGACCATGATCGACATAGACACAGGTTAATTGTTCGCCAATCGCTTCATGGATGAGAACAGCCGCCACCGAACTATCGACGCCCCCTGACAAACCGCAAATCACCCGCCCCTTGCCAACCTGCTGACGGATCTTCTCGATCGCCTCGTCGCGATAAGCTGACATTGTCCAGTCACCCTTCAAGCCAGCGACGTTATGGGTGAAGTTTCGTAACATCTGGGCACCGCCCGGCGTATGAACCACTTCAAGGTGGAATTGGGTGCCGTAAAACTTGCGCGCGCGATCGACGATGACCGCATATGGCGCTCCGCTGGAGGCGGCGACAACTTCAAAACCATCGGCCATTTTTGCGACATGGTCGCCATGACTCATCCAGACCTGTTCACTATTACTTTCGAACAAGCCTTCGAATAGGTCATCATCGGCCATTTTTGCGATCTCGGCGCGGCCAAATTCCCGGCTAATGCCGGTTTCGACCCGTCCCCCGAGCTGCTGCATCATCACTTGCTGGCCATAACAGATCCCGAGAATAGGGATCCCCAATTCGAAGACGTGCGGATCCACCCGAGGGCTGTCAGCAACCGTCACGCTCGCCGGACCACCAGACAAAATCACAGCTTTCGGCTGATATGAGGCAAGAAAATCGCGATCAACCTTATTGAACGGATGTATCTCGCAATATACACCACTCTCTCGCAATCGTCGTGCGATAAGCTGTGTTACCTGACTGCCGAAATCAATAATCAGCGCGCGTTCATGTCGGAGTTTGGTCATGTTTCGTTTAGCTTTGTAAAATCATAAAATTCAAGTCTATTTTCCCGGTCGTTGCAGAACAGCAAAGAAGAAACCGTCGGTGCCTGCGCGTCGCGGTGTTAAACGCACGCTGCCATCCGCACCGGCATAACTCCTCACCATGGCCACCCCTTCATCGGTTAGAAGCCCGCTCGCTGCGACCTGCT
>CBFHPC010000191.1:0-2692 GCA_965657655.1 Henriciella sp. | reverse complement strand
ACAGCCCGAACAGGAACCCTGCTGCATACTGGTCACCGGCGCCGGTCGTATCAACGACTTTGTCGACCGCACGGGCTGGCGCGGCGAAACTCTGGCCCTTTGCAACGACCACCGAGCCTTTTTCACTGCGGGTTACAGCCGCGAGTTCTGTTTCGGAACTTAATAATGCGATGGCATTGTCGAAATCATCGGTTTCATACAGCGCCAGCAGCTCGTCTTCGTTTGCAAACAGAATATCAACCTGATTTTGCACGAGTTGCCGGAAGCTGTCGCGGTGGCGATCGACACAGAACCGGTCAGATAGTGTCAGGGCAACCCGGCGTCCGACCCGATGGGCGATTTCGGCGGCATGAACAAATGCGACTTTGGCGGTCGGTTTATCAAATAGATAGCCTTCAAGATAGAGGATGTTGCCGGCTTCAATCAGATCCGCATCAATATCGGTTTTTGCAAAATCGACCGAGGCTCCGAGAAATGTATTCATGCTGCGATGGCCATCCGGCGTTACCAGAATGATCGATCGTGCTGTCCCGGCCCCGCCAATTAATGGCGGTGTTGTAACCGGGATGTTCAGGGCCGCCATATCGTCCCGGAAAACCTTGCCGAGGCGATCATCTGCGACCTTTCCGATATAGGCGCCTTTGCCGCCAAAGCTCGACAGACCGGCTATCGTATTTGCCGCCGATCCACCCGACGTCTCCAGTGCATTCACCGAAGCGTCTGTCAGCGCATCTGCCCGTGGCTCGTCAATCAGCGTCATCGCATTTTTCTCAATGCTCCACGCTGTGATAAATTTATCATCGGTTTGCGAAATGACATCGACGATCGCATTGCCAACGCCAACAACATCATAGGTAAAATCGGTCATAGGGTCATTTCTCTATCAGTAATCCAAACCGCGGCTTCTGGCAGACCGTCGGGCTGGACGCAAGCTTTCTAAGCCACTACAGCCATCGATCATGAAAATCGCGTATCTTTCTTGCAGTGTAATGTTACCAGACGCGCCGGACCGGCGGTCAGACGGATATGAACATGACCTCATGATCGCCGCACTGGCACCGCCATTGCGCGATTATGGACTCGTGCTTGAGGTCGTGGACTGGGCTGACCCTGCACTCGACTGGCGTCAATATGATGCCGCCATGATCGGCACTACATGGGACTATTGGGACCATAAGGATGCGTTCATCGCCACGCTCCGCCGGATTGAAACCGAAATCCCATTATATAATTCGGCAGCCCTAGTGCAGTGGAACAGTCATAAATCCTATTTGAAGCAGCTTGCCGGTCAGGGCGCCCGGTTAATTCCGACCGTGTGGCTCGATAAGACCGGCGCGTCGCAGGCTGTCGCCGCCTTCGACCAATTGGGCAGCGATGATCTCGTCTTTAAACGGCAGGTTGGCGCTGGCGCCAGTGGTCAGTACCGCCTAAAGCGGGGCGAGCCGGTCCCCGCAATGCCGCATGCCATGATGGTGCAACCTTTTGTGCCCCAGATTCAGGCTGAGGGTGAGCTTAGCTTTATCTTTATCGACGGCGAATTCTGTCATGCATTGTTAAAAAAGGCGCAGCCCGGCGATTATCGCATTCAGTCGACCTATGGCGGGTATGAAGAAGTGCTATCGCCGTCAGCTGCCGATCTCGGCGATGCCCGGGCGATTATGGCGACACTGACATCGACACCTTTATATGCGCGGGTCGATATGATCCGGCATGATGATGGGCGGCTATTGCTTATGGAGCTGGAATTAATCGAGCCTTATTTATATCCCGAGCAGGGCCCGATGCTTGGCGAGCGGCTGGCTCGGGCAATCGCAACGCGACTGGGGATTCGCCAGCCGGCCTAATGGGACGCCGGGCCGATCTTAGGCGCTGTCCGCGCTGCCTCATAGAATGCGATTGCCGCGGCGTTCGAAACATTCAAACTTTCCATCTCGGCGGCAATCGGAATATGGGCTAGCTCGGCACAGGCATTCGCAACGCCATGGCGAAGGCCGGCGCCTTCCGCGCCTAATATAATGGCCAGCCGGTTGGCATTGGCCACGGCCTTTACGATTGGCGTGTCGCCATCGCCGCTAAGGCCAACCGTATGAAAGCCGCCATCCGCGAGGTGTTGCAATGTGCGTGAGACATTAACCACGCGGCATTCCTTGACGGTCTCAATCGCGCCGGCCGCACTTTTCGCAACAATACCGGTGATTGGCGGGGTATTGCGGGTTTGAAGAATAATTGCACTGAAGCCGAACGCCGAGGCCGAGCGAAAAATCGCGCCGAGATTGTGCGGGTCGGTGATTTGATCAAGCACGACGACCCGTTGCGCCGGTCCGTCAATAATGTCTTCAATCGCCAGTGGCGCGAGGGGTTCAAATGATGCCGCGACGCCCTGATGAACCGCGCCGGCTGGCAATAACCGGTCAATTGCTTCGGGTGCCATATCTTCATATTGTAAGGTCAGTCCGTCCATTCTGGCCGCCGCATTACGAGACATCACAAGTTTTTTGAGTATCCGGTCCGGGTTCTGCAGCGCCGCTGTCACGGCATGATGCCCCCACAGCCAGCTATCATTGCCCGAATTCTTCTGCTTTCCGTGGAATGGAGCTGAATGTGAACGGTTGCGTGTGCGTGACTTGGTCATTATAAGCCCGAATTCCAGAAGTTAGATGCTTGCCAAATTATCTTCTGACGCTATGGAGCA
>CBFHPC010000190.1:0-2721 GCA_965657655.1 Henriciella sp. | reverse complement strand
ATCGTTGAAACGGTACCTGAATGCTATCAGGCGCTTGGTATATTTCATTCTGAATGGACCTGTATATCAGGGCGATTCCGGGATTTTCTGTCGCTCCCGAAACCAAACGGATATAGCTCCCTGCACACAACGGTCAGAGCAAGTGGAAACCGGCTGGTCGAATTGCAGATACGAACTGAAACCATGGACGAGACTGCCGAACGCGGCGTTGCGGCACACTGGAATTACAAAAACAAGTCCTACGGGTTTGATGCGGAATCATCAAAGGCAGCAGGCCTCGATCCAGCCGCTAATTTGCGGGCATTCGGGGATCTTTTAAACCAGAGTGGCGATGCCGAGGACTTTCTCGAGCATGCCAAGATGGAAATGTATCGCACGCACGTCTTTGCGTTTACGCCGAAAGGGCGCCTGGTCCTACTCCCCGCCGGCTCGATGCCACTTGATTTCGCCTATGCTGTCCACACCGCCATCGGCGACACCTGCGACGGCGTTAAAATTAACGGCGTACCGCGCCGGATGCGGACCCGTCTAGAGAATGGCGATGTCGTCGAGATAAGCCGGCGTAGCGAGGCGAGACCCGTGCCGGGATACGAGGCCCTCTCGGTCACCGGACGAGCGCGGGCGGCCCAGAGGAAACTCCGACGCGAGATCGAAACCACCGAATTCGCCAATCTCGGGCGCGCAATGCTCGAGCGGAGCTTTCGCAGAATCAATATCGATCCGGTTTCGGTTGATATGCGCGAAGTCGCTGATCGCAGCGGCTATGAACGTATTGCCCTGATGTTCCAGGCTGTCGGGCGAAATGAAGATGATATCCGGCGGATAATCAGCCTGGCCTTCCCAGGTGTCGATTTCACCGAAGATGAGGCTGGGCATCATCCGACACTGGACGAGACCACCGCATCCTCGGTGATTGCCGGACAAGGCCTCAAGGCCGGCGTAACCTTACATCTTGGCGAATGCTGTCACCCGCTCCCCGGCGACCGCATCATCGGCTTGCGCGAACCCGATAAAGGGATTGTGGTGCACACGATTTATTGCCGCGCCGCTGAAGAATATGATGACCGGCCCGACCTCTGGTTCGACTTGAAATGGAATGATGTAAAAGCCAGCGGCTTGCGGGCCATCGGCCGGATCGCGATTAATGCTGTCGATAATCGCGGCGTAATGGCCCAGCAATGCTCGGTTGTTTCACAGGCTGGCGGAAATATTACAAGCGTCAGAACCAGCGATCGCGGCAATGGCTTTCAGGAACTTGTCTTCGATATTGAAGTTGAAGACCTCCGGCATTTAGAGCAAATAAAGGCAGCCTTGCGCGCCCTTGCAGTTGTAGAAAGCGTTGAGAGAATTGAGGAGAGCGATTTTGAATAGCGAAGAGGTACTTGATATATTTCGTCAAGCGGGCGCCCTTTTAGAAGGCCATTTCATCCTCTCGTCGGGACGCCGAAGCCCTGTTTTCCTGCAAAAGGCCCTGATATTCTCGCAACCGGAATTGTCAGCCAAACTCTGTCAGGCATTAGCAACCAAAATCAAGGCACAATTCGGCGAGATTAGCGTTGTGGCTGGCCCAGCTGTTGGCGGGATTATTCCCGGCTATGAGCTGGCCCGTCAGCTCGGTTGTCGTGCCGTTTTCGCAGAACGGGTGAATGGCGAACTGGAATTTCGCAGAGGGTTCGAATTCTTACCAGACGATAGAATTCTTATCGCCGAAGACATTGTGACCACAGGATTGTCGTTCCGCGAAACCGTTACTGCATTGGGCCATCTGCCCGGCGAGGTGGTCGGCGGCTCGTGTATTATAGACCGGTCCGGCGGTACCGCCGATGTCGGATGCGATCTGGTCGCGCTGGCGAGCATAAATTTCCCCGACTATGAGGCGGACGATCTGCCCGATCACCTGGCGGCAATACCTGCGACGAAACCCGGCAGCCGAGGTCTCGCCTAATGACCCAAAAGCTTCGCCTCGGCGTCAACATTGATCATGTTGCGACCATCCGGAATGCACGCGGCGGCGCGCATCCTGATCCAGCACGCGCAGCCGAGCTGGCTCAAGCCTCAGGCGCTGACGGTATTACCTTGCACTTACGCGAAGACCGCCGTCACATTCAGGATACTGATCTCAGCCGGATCCAGGCCGCAACCGATTTGCCTATAAATCTGGAAATGGCCGTTACCGATGAGATGATTTCAATCGGCGAGCGCTTCAAACCTCATGCGGCATGTTTTGTTCCTGAAAAGCGGGAAGAGCGGACCACCGAGGGCGGGCTGAATGTTGCCGGCTTGCACAATCAGGTCGCACCGGCCGTACATCGGATGCAAAAGGCCGGTGCACGAGTATCCTTATTCATCGAACCGTCCGCGGTACAGATCGCGGTCGCCGAGATACTCGGCGCCGAAGTTGTCGAGCTTCATACCGGGCATTATGCTGAGCTGTATCAGGCCGATGACGCCGCCGGTGTGGATGCGGAAGTCGAACGGCTAAGACAGGCATCAATAGAAGCCCGCAAGCGAGGGATTGAACCACATGCCGGTCATGGTCTGACATTCGAGAATATCGCGCCGGTCGCGGCAATACCCGAACTTGCAGAGGTCAATATTGGACACTTCCTGATTGGCGAGGCGATCTATATCGGCCTCGAGGCCGCAATCAGCAAGATGCGCGCCTTGATGGATCAAGCCCGCGCATGATTATCGGAATTGGAAACGATCTCTGCAATATTG
>CBFHPC010000189.1:0-2791 GCA_965657655.1 Henriciella sp. | reverse complement strand
CCGGCATATGCAGACAGCCCCATATTTTCTTGGCAACCGTCCCGGGGCAGGTGATTTTGCGTGCTTCGGACAGATGACGATGCTCGTGATTACAGATCCCACCCCGGCCAGGATTGCGGCTGACATATCACCCCGAGCATATGCCTGGACCGAAAGATGCGAGGATTTAAGCGGACTAGACGTCGACCAGGGTGACTGGCTGGATCTCGACAATCCGCCCGCGACGATGCGGGAGTTGCTGGCCGAAATTGGTCGGGTCTATGTGCCGTTCCTGATCGGAAATGCGGCGGCTATTGCAGCTGGTACTGCGCAAGTCGACTGTCAGATTGATGGTCAGCGCTGGGTGCAGGACCCGTTTGTCTATCAGGCTAAATGCTTGCGCTGGCTGAGCGAGGCCTATTTGGCTCTGGCCATGTCAGACCGCGCGCGCGTCGATCAGGCTTTCAGCGGGACCGGATGCGAGGCGTTATTTCAGGCCGGCTAGGATATGCCGCAAGCCTGCCGGTCCGGCCGCATAGGGAGCAAGGCGGCCGCTTATCATGCGACGATGGGCGCGGATGCGGCTGGAGTTAAAGACGGCCCGGCCGCTTGTCTCGGCAGCATCATTTCGGGCTTGAGTCATGTGCCTTGATACCGGTTGTGGATGTCTCCGGCCGGTTGACGTTAATCCTGCCGGGTGCACCCCAAAGACGATTTGGTGCCGACGCCCATTCGAAACCGGGGTCGGCATAGGCATAACGCCAACAGCGCCGGGACCGTTGTACTTTGTCTGGCGATGGATGAAAAAGCACAATCTGGTTGAACTAAATCACGCTGATCGCATAATTGCAGATCGGACGAACAGAGAAGGGTGACTTGCTTATGCGTATATGGGTTGGTTTTTGTGTATTTGTGATAGCCGTGACCGGCCTCGCATTTCTGCTGTTGCGCGCCCAGATACAGCTTTATCAGAACGGGTTTCTGTATGCTTACGGCCCCTATGAATTTACCCGCTCGATACAGGAATTATCGATGCAGATTGATTCAGACAATCAGCAGTTTTCCGCTGACGCTGCGAAGACCGCCCATCCTGACTGGACCGGTGGTGCGTTTCTCAATCGGCATTCACATAGCAAAGTGCTGGCCGACCAGACCTTTAGGTCGGTGACGACGCCGAATAATGACACACTTTATACTTCTGCTGTGCTGGAATTATCGGCGACGCCGGTGGAGCTTGTGCTTCCGGCGATTGGCGGGCGGTATCAATCCGTGGCTTTAATGGATTTATTTACAGATCAGTTCGCGCATATTGGGCCAAGAGAAACCGGTGGCGAAGCCGGCGTATACTGGATTATCGGCCCGGAAGATGACACGCCGGTGCCGGCTAATGTCAAAGTGATCCGGGCAACCGGCAATGATGTGTGGCTTCTGGGTCGGACATTTGTATCCGGGGCAGGCGATCTCGATGCAGCGCGTGCCGCCCAGAGCGGGATGACTGTGCGCCCGGTTTTTCCCGATCGTCCAACCCGGCCATTCTCGACATTAGTCACGGATATCACGGATTCAGCTAATTTTCTCGCGGTTACAAATGAAGCTCTGGCCCGTAATTCGCACCATCCACACAGCGCACGCGCTGATCAATATAAGGCAATCGGGATCGGCCCTGATGCTGGTACTGGCACCTGGTCGGACTTTCTATGGGCGCGCTTAACAGCGCGGATTGAGGCGGCAATGTCGGAGCAGATCAATCAAACGCTGGCGGCGGGTGCGGGCTGGTCTAAGCCGTCGCGGACTATCGGATTCTATGGCGAAGATGACACGTTTCGCTCGGCGGTCGCGTTAATCGGATTTGGTGCGCTCCGGCTGGAGGATGCGATTTACTATCGAGCGACCCGGACTGCGATGGGTGAGCCGTTTGATGGACGCGGCAATTATCAACTGGAGCTTCCGGCCGATGTTCCGGCGAGAGCATTCTGGTCACTCTCGCTATACGCGCCTGATGAAACTGGGCGGTTTTACTTTTTTGAGAATGCAACGGGACGGCATTCCCTGAATTCTGGCTCAGCCGGTCTGCAATATCAGCCGGATGGTCAAGTGACGCTTCATATTGGTCCTCATCCACCTGCGGGTGGTGTATCAAACTGGTTGCCGACACCGGAGGGACCATTTGCTGCTTTCTTCAGGGTCTACGCCCCGGAAGAACAGGCGGTGGCAGATTTGTGGATGCCGCCACCTATCGTGCGGGAGTGAGCCGCTCACCCACCCCGGACCGTAGCGGGCAGATAAGCTCGACGGTGCTGTTTGTCTGATATGAGGCGGTTTTGGTTAAGGGTTCGGCTAGGGGTAGCCAAGCTTTATGGACCTGCAGACACGTCTTATTGTGTTCCCGTCGCCCATAAAGGTGGCCGTCGGTATATTGCAACTGGATGACCGAGGCATGATAGATGCGCCGAGCTGCTTGGTATAGGCCACAGGAGGGCACGCTGTGGCCGTGCTTAACGAGGCCTTCCGGACGGTTTTGAAGAATGGCGGACTGAACGGCCCAAATGAGAGAAAGCGTTGGGTTGAAGTTGGGATATTTACGCAAGGCATGATCTCAGATCACATGAATCTTGCCGGCATGTTCGAAATTGATCATGCTGGTGTTGTTCTGTTGTTAAATCTTGTCTGGCCGACCCTTGCCGAGGAATTCGAGCAATACCGCATTGAATGCGTCCGGCGCATCGCGTTGTATCCAGTGTCCCGCTCCTTCAATCAGTTCAAACTGGTAGGAGCCTTCTACGAAATGCTTTGTTTCACGCAGCGCTTTATC
>CBFHPC010000188.1:0-2830 GCA_965657655.1 Henriciella sp. | reverse complement strand
GATCAAGGGATTCTCCGAGACATATGATCGGCACCAGACCGGCCTCAAGCGCGGCAGCGGCTTGCCGGGCCACAATCTGATTGGACTCAAAATGATCGGCACGTCGTTCCGAATGGCCGACGATAACAAATGTCGCGCCGGCATCGGCAAGCATGTCGGCGGAAATGTCGCCGGTATGCGGCCCGGCGCTGCGAGTATGACAACTCTGTCCGCCAAGCATGATGCGCGGTCCCGATGCGGCTGCAAGCGCATGTATAAGTGTCGCCGGAGGACAGATCAGGCAATCAGCACCATCAGCCAGCGTGCTCAGTTGCCGGGCCATCGATTCGACTTCATCAATCGCATTCAGCGACCCGTTCATCTTCCAGTTTCCTGCAATGAGTTTCTTCATGCTAAAGTCTCCATCTTGATCAACCTCGCTGCCTCGCCTACCAGACATTCCTACAAACCCAAACTAATTGGAAATAAAGCTGATGCTGACCATAATGAGACAATTGCTCCGTTCAAAAGCGGCAGGTTTCTTATTCGTAATTCTGATCGTATCCATGGCAGCGTGGGGTGTCACTGACGTTTTTGGCGGAAGTCTTGCAAACAAGATGATCAGTGCCGGCGATCGCTCGGTAAGTAGCGAGCAATTCGACGCAACAGTTGAACGCCAATTACGTTTAATGACCGACGACCGGGGCCGGTCAATGCTAAAAGAGCAAGCCCTCGAGCGCGGCGTTATCGATCAGCTTCTACAATCAGAACAATTTTCGCTGGCACTATCGGCCTATGGTGACCGCATCGGGATTACGGTGACCAATGAGAACATCAAAAACCGCATTCTCAGCATGGAGGGGTTTCTCGATAGTACCGGACTGTTCGATCCTGCCCGATACGATCGGATCCTGCGGGATAATGGCTATACACCATCGACTTTCGAAGCCGCGATCGAAAGCGAGCTAACCGAAATTCGGTTGAGACAGCTGCCCGAAGCGGCCCTCTTCATTCCCGACACACTGGCCGAACCAACAGCGCGCTACTCGGCTGAAGCCCGCGCTGCAGAATGGTTCATTCTTAGCCAGTCGCAACTTCCTGCCCTTCCAGATCCAACCGATGCGGAACTCGAGATCCTTTACAACAACGTCCAGACGAGCCTGCGCGAACCCGAAAGACGGGATGTCAGCCTGTTAAAAATTGGAGTCGACGATTTTACAAGCCAAGCAAACATTCAGGACGCCGACATCCGGTCATTTTATGATGCGTATAGAAGAGAACGCTATGTCGGGCCGGACACGCGGGCCTACACCCTTTATAATTTTGAGTCTGAAGCGGTGGCCCGGGCAGCGCTTGGCCAGATTGCAGGCGGGGCCGCCGACACAGATATTGCAGGCCTGACCCTGGCGACTGAAGTGACCGGCCGCGCTGAAAGTATTTCCAATGAGCGTCTCCAGTCCCAGGTTTTCAGTCCGGCCGCGCTGGAAAATTCGATACATGGCCCGGTGCTCGACAATGGCAGCTGGGTGATCGCGCGGATCGAGCGTATTATCGAGGGCGATGCAGTTCCTTATGAAGACGTCCGCGACGCAATTGCAGATGAACTGGCCCGCGAGCTCGCGGTTGACCTGTTTTATGATGCCCTGCCACGCCTTGACGACCTTATCGGAACCGGCGCCAGCCTTGAGACCATTGGCCAGGATCTTGGCATCCCGGTATTGATGTACAGTCAGATCGACCAGCAAGGTCTGAACGCCACATCGCAGCCCGTCGCCGCGATGCAGGAAAGCCCGGAATTGCTCGATATAATTTTTGCCAGCTCCGAAGGGACAACCACTGAGAGGGTTGGCAATGACGACATTATCTGGATGGCACGCATCGATGCCATCACGCCTGAAAGAATGCCAGCGCCAGACGAAGTTCGCGACGTGCTGGTAACGGCCTGGACCCAGGAACAGGCCAGCAATCAGGTTTTGACCAAAGCTAATGAGCTAAAACTCCAAATCGAAGCTGGGGAACTATCCTTCACCGAAGCCGCCGCCGGTTTAAACGCAGAAATTAGTCAGATGGCGACGGCAAGAACCCGGACAGCCGCCCGTGACATACTTCCACCAGCCCTGATATCGGCGCTTTTCGAAGCCGGCGACGTTGGTCGCGTGGCGACACTGTCAGCAGGCAGCACAGACATTTTGATTATGCGGGTTAAGGATGTTGAGACACCGACTAGCGAAGATATTGACAGCCTTTTGCAGCAGACAAAGATTTCGCTTCAGGAACAAGTCGCCAATGATCTTTTCCAGGCCTATTTCGGCAGCATTCAGTCGGAGGTCGAATTTCAGGTGAACCCAGCGGCCATTGAGGCCTACAAACAAAGTATAACCCCGTCATTATGACACGCGACAAACTTATTATCAGACGCCGCCCCGGAGATATTGAAACTCCTGTTTCTGCAATCTTGAAACTTGGCCCCGACGAGCCGGGATCTTTTGTGTTCGAATCCATTCTTGGGGGAGAACGGCTGGGGCGTTTTTCATTCGTTGGCATCGAGCCATTAAAGTGGATGCGCATCATCGACGGACGTGCAGAACTGGGGACATCTGCGGACTTTGAGGATGCCACACCGCTTTCTGCTGATCCGGTGTCAGCACTACGCCACTTTGCCGAGCTGGCGCGGGCCGACCTGTCCGACAGCGATGATGATCTTCCACCAATGGCCAGCGGCGCATTCGGATATGTCGGATATGATTTCATTCAACATGTTGAACCCGTTGCAATTGAGGCCGCTATTGGTCTGAATGTTCCGGAAGTACTCCTGGTCATACCTGGTATCGTTTTGATCTTTGATCATCTC
>CBFHPC010000187.1:0-2880 GCA_965657655.1 Henriciella sp. | reverse complement strand
TTTCTGTTCGCCCTCGAGCTTATCGGAAAGACCGATTAGCGGGGCACTCATCGCCCGGACGTCTGCGGCCGTCTCAGGTCGGTATTTATCAACCCGCCGGTTTGTCTCCGCCGTGAGATCGTCAATCCAGTACCCAATCAAACGTCGCACGGTTTCAAAAACGATACGGCTACGGTCAAGCACCGGATATGCGTTGCGTACATCCCGAAAGACATCTCCGACCAGAGGCAGATCCAGCATGTCATCGATCGAAAACAGCCCGGCCGAAATTCCGTCATCAATATCGTGATTATTATATGCAATATCATCCGCAATTGCGACCACTTGCGCCTCGGGACCGCCATACTGACTAATTTCGAGCTCCATCAGTTTCGGATAATCCCGAAAACCGGCTGCAAGCAGCTCGAATGACTGACCGGATTTGAGCAAGGGCCCATTGTGCTTTATCAGGCCTTCAAGTGTCTCCCATGTCAGGTTCAACCCGTCAAAATCAGGATAACGTTGTTCCAGCTTGGTCACCACCCGTAATGTCTGGGCATTGTGATCAAACCCCTCATATGCCTTCATACATTCGTCGAGCTGGTCTTCACCGGCGTGACCGAAGGGCGGATGCCCAAGATCATGGGCCAATGCCATTGTCTCGGCGAGATCCTCATCTAGCCCCAGCGTACGCGCCACAGAACGGGCAATCTGGGCGACTTCGAGAGAATGGGTCAGCCGTGTTCGATAATGATCACCCTCATGTGCGACGAAAACCTGCGTTTTCTGCTTAAGACGCCGAAACGCAGAGGAATGAATAATTCTGTCCCGGTCTCGCTGGAATGGTGTCCGCGTCGACGAGGGAGGTTCATCGAAAACCCGGCCACGAGACTGTTCCCAATCTGTTGCGAAAACAGCCCTCTTTTCATAGCGGCCAGAAGTCACTATCTTATTAGCCATGAGCAGTGTCACCCTTTCTGAATCAGCGGCTAAACGCATTAATGCGATTCTCGCGAAACAGCCCGATATGAGTTTTTTGCGCGTGAGCGTCGAAGGCGGCGGCTGTTCCGGTTTTTCGTATAAATTCGATTTAACCGATGAAGCGCAGAGCGACGACATTAAGGTTGAGCGCGCCGGAGCAACGGTTTTGATCGATCAAATGAGTCTAGACTTCATGACTGGCTCGGAAATTGATTTTTCAACCGACCTGATCGGGGCGGCCTTTAAGATCAATAATCCTAATGCAACCTCAGGTTGCGGGTGTGGCACCAGCTTCTCAATTTAGTGGAACGGCTATCTAGCTAGCAGGCAGCATATGAATACCAGTCAAATGCGCTCCTGTGGCAGCAATGGCTAACCCGTCCGCAGGCTTCGGCAAGCGATTAACTATAGTCGACTATAATTGTAACCGTCAGGCGACAAGCCGAAAACGCCCCGATGGGCTCAGGATGACGAAATATTCCGCGTTTGACTGCCTGTGCCACCCTAATCGGTTGGCGGCTGCCATTTCGTACGCATTGTCACAATTTCTTCAGCCATAGTCGGATGAACCGCACAGGTCTCGTCGAATTGTTGCTTGGTCAGACCGGCTTTAACACAAATGCCCAGCATTTGTATCAGCTCACCTGCCTCGGGACCGACCAGATGGACCCCGATCACTTTCTGGTCTTCCGGTTTAACGACCAGCTTCATGAAGACACGCTCGGCACTTCCATTCAGCGCATTCTTCATGGGCCGGAAATTAGTCTTGTAAATATCGACCTCGCCATAGGTCTGCCGGGCTTCAGCCTCGGTTAAACCGACTGTACCAACTTCCGGCTGCACAAACACCGCGGTCGCAATGTCAGAATGGTCCATTTTCCAGGCATTTTCACCGAACTCGGTATCGGCAAAAGCATGCCCCTCCCGCAATGCCACCGGCGTCAGCTCGACGCGCCCGGTGACATCGCCGACGGCCCAGATTGATGCAACATTCGTCCGCGACCAGTCATCGACCGGTATCTCGCCATGACGACCGAGCGCAACGCCGGCTTCAGCCAGACCAAGTCCGTCCGTCATCGGTTTGCGCCCAAGCGCCAAGAACACAATATCGCTCTCCAGCACATTGCCATTGCTAAGCGTTACCCGCAAAGGTGAGGCTCCGCTGGCCGCCTCCTCGACGCGCTCAATCAGCGTCTCGGTAATCAAATTAATACCGGCCGCCTCGATACCGGCCTGAACCTGATCGCGAATATCCTCGTCAAAGGACCGAAGAACCTTATCGCCGCGATAAATTAGCGTGGTGTCGACCCCGAGGCCCGCAAAAATATGTGCAAACTCGACCGCAATATAACCACCACCGGAAATAACCATTTTATTCGGTAACGTCGTCAGCTCGAAAATCTGATTGGAATCAAGCGTTAATTCGACGCCCGGCAAGGCCTCCGGCGACGGGCGCCAAGGCGTACCGCCAACCGCAATCAGTATCTTCTTCGCTGTTACTGTCTGCCCGGTTCTTACCAAACGGATCGCATGCGGACCCAGCAATTCCGCACGGTCTTCAAATACCTCCACACCAGCAGACGTTTGCCCCTTATGATACAAACCCGATAGGCGGCTCACTTCATCATGCATCCGCCGCATGAATGTCTTGAAATCAAACGCACCCTGCTGAACCGCCCAGCCATAGGCTTCGGCCTCCTTAAGCTTGTGACCGTAATCGCTGGCGTAAACCATGTATTTCTTCGGCACACAGCCGCGAATAACGCAGGTTCCGCCCATACGATACTCTTCCGCCAGCCCCACTTTTGCCCCGTGTGTCGCCGCTATCCTCGCTGCCCGGACACCGCCGGACCCACCGCCAATGACAAATAGATCAAAATCAAACTCGGCTTCGTTCATATCAATGATCTTCCCATTCCA
>CBFHPC010000186.1:0-2886 GCA_965657655.1 Henriciella sp. | reverse complement strand
AAAAACATAGGTATATTCAGACCTCAACGCATTCAGCGCCCGGACAATGGCGTCCTGATCATCAGATACGATCCGGACCTCCTTTAACGGGATACCATAAGGCGCCAGATATCTGGCAATTGTTTGCGTATTAATATCCCGGGTCCTGCCCGATAAAAGCTCATCGCCGATCAGGCATAATGCTGCGGTTAACGTATCTGTCATGACGCTAACTTAGCCGACATGTCCGATAAACCTAGCCCTTGCATGAGGCTAGTCGCGCAATTTCCAGCTTGTCAGAAACGACGAAAGCCAGCATCAGACCCTATGAGCAAGAATTTGATAGAAATATGGACCGATGGCGCCTGCAGCGGCAATCCCGGCCCGGGCGGATGGGGCGCCTTACTGGTTACCGACGGCCATCGTAAAGAATTGTATGGCTCAGCCTGCGATACGACCAATAACCGAATGGAACTCATGGCCGCGATCGAGGCTTTAAATGCGCTGAAAAAGCCGAGCCAGGTCAAACTCTATACCGACAGCACCTATGTCAAAGACGGGCTCACCAAATGGATAAATGGCTGGAAGCGCAATGGCTGGAAAACCGCTGCAAAAAAACCGGTCAAGAATAAGGAACTATGGCAGGCCCTCGAACAGGCGACCTCACGGCATGCTATCAGCTGGGTCTGGGTCAAAGGTCATGCCGGCGACGAAGGGAATGAAATTGCCGACGAGCTTGCCCGCAAAGGCGCGCTTGAGGCGGCCGAGACTGGCTGAAAACGCCGCGAGCCGCGCAGTCATCAGATCAGCCACTTTTGAATAAAAAAGCCCCGGCACCTCACCGGTACCGGGGCCGATAAAGCAGACATTTATACTTAGGCTGGCACGGGTGCACTCTGGAACCGTGCGAGACGCTGATTAATGATCTCGTCGGCTTCACGCATGATCCGGTCGACAAGCTCCTTACAGGTCGGAACATCATGGATCAGACCTGCGACCATACCGCATGACCAGGCGCCGGCTTCCATTTCACCTTCCATCATGATGCGCGGATAGACGCCCGCGACTTCTTCGACGATATCCTCGAATTTAAGATCGGCGCCGAGCATTCTTTCTTTTTCAAGCAAGCGTTCGACAGCCGGATTGGTCAGAACGCGCTCGGTATTGCGCAAGGGTCTCATAACCAATCGCGTATCAAGCTCTGACGCCGCCACAATCGCGGCCTTCACATTTTCATGCACCGGGGCCTCTTTGGTTGCGATGAAACGCGTCCCCATATTAATGCCATCAGCGCCCATCGCCAGTGAAGCGACCAGAGACCGGCCATCCGCCTGCCCCCCGGAGGCAACAAATGGAATCTCCAGCTCATCAGCCGCACGGGGCAGCAGGATCATATTCGGAACATCATCTTCACCGGGATGGCCGCCGCATTCAAAACCATCAACCGACACGGCATCACAGCCGATATTCTGTGCCTTGAGCGAATGCCTCACCGATGTGCATTTGTGAATTACTTTAATTCCGGCGTCTTTCAGAAAAGGCATCACCTCAGATGGGTTGCGGCCGGCCGTCTCGACGACTTTGACGCCTCCCTCGATCACGGCCTTTACAATCGCCGGATAAGCCGGCGGCGTCAGGCTTGGCAAAAATGTAATATTCACACCAAATGGCTTGTCCGTCATATCTCGGCATTTGGCGATTTCATTCGCCAGATCTTCCGGTGTTTTCTGGGTCAGCGCCGTAATGATGCCAAGACCGCCAGCATTTGATACCGCTGCCGCCATTTCTGCAAAGCCGACAAAATGCATCCCGCCTTGAATGATCGGATGCTCGATACCAAACATCTCTGTGATTGCCGTTTTCATGAAAACTCCTCCTTGTTAGGCTGATAATGTCGCGGAACAATTCGCAAAACAAGTCTGACGCTAGGGAAGAAACATGACATTCAAACTGTTCATACATGGCGTGCCCGATACGCCGGAGATGTGGCGACCATTAATAACCGCTTTGAGCCTGGAGCCGGAACAATATAGTGTTCCGGCCCTACCGGGATTTGGCGTGCCGGTGCCGGCCGACTTCGACTGCTCCGCCGATGCCTATGTCGACTGGTGCAGGACACAAATTGAAGCCGCCGCCGCAAAAGCCGGCGGGCCAATTGATCTGGTCGGACATGACTGGGGCGCCATCATTGCGATGCGTGCAGCCGCACGCGTACCACATCTAATGGCCAGCTGGGCAATTGCCGGCGCCGCCCCGGAACCATCTTATAAATGGCACCGCATGGCCCGCTTATGGCAGACACCAATCCTCGGAAATCTGATCTTGTTGCTCACACGGCCACGCCAAATTCAAACCCTCCTACAGACATCTGGCTTGCCGGCTGCACTCGCCCGGCAAGAGGCCGGTGCCTTCGACCAAACGATGAAATCGTCGATACTGAGATTGTATCGATCGGCAAAGCGGCTGCAACAACTGACCGACGATCCCGTCACGACGAATTTCGACGCCCTGCCCCGACCGGGTCTGATTTACTGGGGCGCGGACGACCCATATGTCGCCACATCCGTGGCCGAGACATATGCAAAACGAACCGGTGCAAATTTAATCGTCGAACCCGCAACCGGGCACTGGTCAATCGTTCAACGCGCCGACCGGCTCGCCACAATTCTGGAGCAGCACTGGTCAGCAACGCCATAATGAAAAAGCCCCCGCCCGGGCGTCCGGACAGGGGCTTTTTAAATATTATCTTTATCGTCTAGGCTTCAACAGCTTCGAGTTCCGCCTCGTGACGCGCGCGGTCTGCAGCACCTTTTGCTGATTCATCCCGATCAACCAGTTCGATAACGGCACGTGGCGCATTATCACCGAATCGGAAACCGGCTTTCAGCACGCGTGTATAGCCACCAT
>CBFHPC010000185.1:0-2896 GCA_965657655.1 Henriciella sp. | reverse complement strand
GCATATCAAAATCGTTTGGCACCGAAGAGACCCTTTACAATCTTGCCCGGGCGCGTGACTGGTTAAAAGCCTCCATCGGGTCACATTGGCGACAACATCTCGCACTCGTCACCGCTAATATTCCGCGGGCACAAGCCTGGGTGCAATCTGATAGCGGGGCAACCTCGGATGAGGTCTTGTGTCTGCATCTCCCGGAAAGCGTCGGAGGCCGCTTTTCAATCTGGTCAGCTGGCTCATTTTCCTGCATGACAGGTTTGGAAACCGTTGTTTTCAAACAATTCCTAGAAGGTGCAGCTGATATGGACGCGCATGTCCGCACCAGTGATATCAGCTCCAATATTGCCTTAAAACTTGCGCTTCTAGATGTCTGGAACACGAGCTATATGGGCTTTGGCGCCCGCGCCGTTCTGGCTTATTCGCGACGCTTGCGCAAACTCCCAGACTATCTCCAGCAACTGGAAATGGAATCGAACGGCAAGTCGGTCTCACCCGACGGAGTTGCCGTCAACGGAATGACGGCGCCGCTGCTTTGGGGCGGCGAAGGCAGCAATGGCCAGCATTCCTACCATCAATGGTTGCATCAGGGCACGCATATCGTCCCGACAGAATTTATTCTTGCCCCCGGCAGCCTATCTGATCCGGACGGGGCAACCGGGTTACGAGCCCACGCGCTGGCGCAAGCCGAAGTATTGGCAAATGGCCGGTCATTGCAGGACATCGAGCGCGAAGAACCAGACCTTGCCCCTGAAATAGCCGCCCAGAAGGTTCATCCCGGCGGCCGACCATCAACCCTGTTGATGACACGGCAACTAACCCCGCGCGCGCTGGGTAGCCTGATCTCGCTTTACGAGCACAGAACCTATCTCGCCGGATGCCTCTGGGGCATAAACAGCTTCGATCAATGGGGTGTCGAGCGTGGTAAGACCATGGCCGGAAGAATCCGCAGCGCTATCGTCGGCGGCACAGCGACCGATGATACTGTTACATCGCATCTCGTCAGTAAGCTGACCGCGTGATTAGCTAATCTTGTCGACCTGACTATAGTCCAGGTCAACAGGTGTCGCGCGACCGAAAATCGAAACATTGACTTTCAGGCGACCTGTATCGCCATCAAACTCTTCGACAGACCCTTCAAAGCCCTGGAAAGCGCCTTCATTGACGCGCACCTGCTCGCCCATTTCAAAGATAATTGTCGGTTTCGGCCGTTCTGCGGCGGGCTCGTCTGCGGTCCCGAGTATCCGGTCAACCTCCAATTGCGGCACGGGCAATGGCTTTTTCCCGCCCTCTGCGCCGAGGAAACCGGTGACTTTAGGCGTGTCCTTGACCAGATGATAAACATCGTCCGTCAACTCCGCCTTCATCAAGACATAGCCAGGAAAATAGCGTTTTTCCAATGTCCGTTTCTTGCCACGAACCACTTCGACAACTTCCTCGGTCGGAACAACCAATTCGTGGATCATATCTTCCAAACCCTTTAACGGCGCCTGGTCACGAATTGATTGGGCCACCTTTTTCTCAAAATTTGAGTAGGCGTGTACGATGTACCATTTTGGCTTAGCCATAAGCAAAGCGCTCCTTTATCGGGTTTGATCAGCCAAGGCCTGTAACCAGGCGAATGAGAATGGCGATAATTTGATCGGCCATAAACAGAAACAGGGCCACGATGATAGACATTACAACCACCATAATGGTTGCCTGAATGGTTTCAGGCGTCGATGTCCATGTGATTTTGCGTCCTTCGGCTTCAACCTGCCGTACAAAGGTCACCGGATCTATGCGCTTATTTTTGTCCGCTTCGGCCATTATCCTGGGTTCCTGACTTTTCGGGGAGTTCGCGGCGTTAGTGCCAGCAAACGACCTTCTACTCTGCTCCGATTCACTTGTGAAGGGTCGGAATGCCAAGAAATACGTTTTCCAGACCCTTAAACGGCAAAAATTGCCACCTCACCTGTAGCAATACTCGACATATCGGACCCGATCTGACGCATACCAAGCGCATTACCCAATTGTTCGACTGAAATCTCGTCTGGCCCATAATTAAACGCGAAAACCTTTCCATTCCGCCGGCGCAAGCGAAGATCATCACCAAGATCGATCGTTACGACGGACTTCTCCTCCAGCCGGCGAGCGGTGATTGCGGCCAATAAGGCGGCATCAGGCCAGGCCGAAATATAGGTGAACGCGCCTGCGCTCCAGACAATGCCCTGCCCCGTATCCAGCCTGAATTCCGGCTCGAGTTCACTTGCGATATGCTCCAGCCAATGCCGGACCGTAAAACCGGCGCCCGTCTCATAATGGTCTGGATGCATGCTTTCAACATGTTGGACCTTGATCGGCAGAACCGTCTGTAACGGCCCCGGTGCGAGACCGTCGGCGATCGACAATACTCCGGTTTTAGACCCGGTCCGGGGGCCAATAATAATTGCAGCGCCGCTGTCTTTTAATCTTTCGACATCATCCGCGTGCATGTCCGGCAAACTCGGCACCACGATTACATCATAATCGATGTACGAGTCGTTCCGTGCGATGAAATCCACGTCCACACCTTGCTTTCGAAGCGCCGTATAGAACTCGAAACACAAGCGGGCATAGTTAAACGATTGTCCTTGCGGTTGAAACGCAAAGACCCAGTCCGCCTCATAGTCGAACAATAGTGCGACACGGCTTTTACCATCGGCCTCCTCCGGGCCCAATTGTTCGAGTATCTTCAAGCTGTCGCGAATCTCCTGCTGCACCGGGCCCGGGACATTGTCAGGACGGTTCAAACCGGCATGCATCTGCTCTTGTGCAAATGGCGCCTGTCGCCAGCGAAAATATGACACCAGGCTGGCGCCATGCGCGAATGCTTCCAAGGTCCATAATTTAACCATTCCGGGGGCTGGCGCCGGATTATAGG
>CBFHPC010000184.1:0-2972 GCA_965657655.1 Henriciella sp. | reverse complement strand
CGGCTCTATATTGAAGACGGCGCCGATATTGATCGGGAATTGTATCTTTCCATGCTGGTTGACCGCGCGAGTGGCCAAATCGCTTTTGTCGCATCGACCGAAGGTGGCATGGATATTGAGGAAGTCGCACATTCGACGCCTGAAAAAATTCTGACCTTACCGGTTGCCGGCGGGGTCGATGCCGAGGCGGCTGGCAAGCTGTGCGATGCGCTGAAGCTTGAAGGCGTGGCCCGGGAAGACGGTATGAAGCTGTTCCCGACACTGTACAAAGCCTTCACCGAAAAAGACATGTCGATGCTCGAAATCAATCCGCTGATTGTCATGGATGATGGCCATTTGCGAGTGCTCGACGCGAAAGTTTCGTTCGATGGCAATGCGGTTTTCCGTCATCCGGACATTATGGAGCTGCGCGACACGACCGAAGAGGACGAAAAGGAAATCGAAGCCTCGGAATGGGATCTGGCTTATATCGCGCTGGACGGCACGATTGGGTGTATGGTTAACGGGGCCGGCCTGGCCATGGCGACCATGGATATCATTAAATTGTACGGCGAAGAGCCGGCAAACTTTTGCGATGTCGGCGGTGGTGCCGACGCTGCGAAGGTCGCAGCTGCTTTCAAAATCATCATGAAGGATCCGAATGTCAAAGGCATTCTGGTGAATATATTTGGCGGTATCATGAAGTGCGACGTGATCGCAGAAGGTGTGATTCAGGCGGTTAAGGAAACCAATCTCAGCGTGCCATTAGTGGTCCGTCTTGAAGGGACCAATGTCGAGCAGGGTAAATCGATCATCGCGAATTCGGGTCTAAATGTTATTCCGGCGGATGACCTTGATGATGCCGCTCAAAAAATTGTCGCTGCAGTGAAAGGCGCCTAAATCATGTCGATATTGATTGATGAAAATACTAAAGTTGTCGTGCAGGGACTGACCGGAAAAACCGGATCTTTCCACACCAATCAGGCGCTTGAATATTACGGCACCAAAATGGTTGCCGGAACCCATCCGAAAAAAGCCGGAACCCATTGGACAGCAGACAATGGCATGCAGTTGCCGATTTTTGCTGATGCCGCCGAAGCCCGCTCCGCAACCGGTGCTGATGCTTCGGTGATTTATGTGCCGCCAGCCGGTGCAGCTGCAGCGATTGAGGAAGCAATCGATGCCGGCTTTCCGCTGATTGTATGTATCACAGAGGGCGTTCCAGTGCTGGATATGGTGCGTGTAAAGGCCAAGCTGGACAAATCTTCGTCCCGCCTGATTGGTCCGAATTGCCCGGGTGTTCTAACACCTGAAGCATGCAAGATCGGAATCATGCCGGGCAAGATCTTCAAAAAAGGCAGCGTCGGCGTGGTGTCGCGGTCCGGAACGCTGACATATGAAGCAGTGTTTCAGACGAGTGCCGTCGGCCTTGGGCAAACCACTGCCGTTGGTATTGGTGGTGATCCGGTCAAGGGAACCGAATTTATCGACATGCTGGAAATGTTCCTGGCCGACGACGCAACCGAGCAGATTATCATGATTGGTGAAATTGGCGGGTCTGCGGAAGAAGAGGCGGCTCAGTTCCTTATGGACGAAGCGAAAAAAGGCCGGTCAAAGCCAATGGTTGGCTTTATTGCCGGCCGGACCGCCCCAAAAGGCCGGACCATGGGCCATGCCGGTGCTATTGTTTCGGGCGGTCAAGGCGATGCAGAGTCCAAAATCGCGGCAATGGAGGCGGCAGGCATCCGGGTTTCGCCAAGTCCAGCCCGTTTAGGAACAACAATGATTGAGCTTCTTAAAAGCTAGGTCCATAACTATATTATTGTGGACCCGGACTTGCGGGTCCACAAACGACTGATCGTGGCGGTTTGCCTGGAAGGACTAATATATGGCAGAAGACGGTGTCTTGCCTGAGAATGTTTCAAGTTCCGCTGGACCTGAAATGAATGCCGATTTTCTTTATGGCGCCAATGCTGTCTGGATAGAACAGATGCTTGCCACCTACGCCAAGGACCCGAATTCGGTTCCCGATAGCTGGCGGTCCTTCTTCGAAAAAATGGGTGATGGTGGCCCCGAAACGGTCGCCAATACGTCCGGCGCGAGCTGGAAGCGCAAATCGTGGCCCCGCCCGACCAGTCCGGAAGACCTTGCAGTATTTGACGGCAATTGGTCCTTGCTCGAGCCGAAAATCGAGAAAAAAATAAGGGAAGAGAGCCCGACAGCGTCGGACGATATCATTACCCGAGAAGTAACCGATTCCGTGCGCGCCTTGATGATGATTCGGGCCTATCGGGTGCGGGGGCATTTGCATGCCCAATTGGACCCACTGGGGCTTGAGTCGAGTTCGGATCAGCCGGAACTTGAGCCCGCCAGTTATGGTTTCGGTCCGGAAGATCTTGATCGCGAAATTTTTATTGACGGTGTCCTGGGTCTCGACCGGGCAACTATCCGCGTGATTGTCGATATTCTGCGCCGGACATATTGTTCGACGCTAGGGATCGAATTTCAGCATATATCCGATCCGGTCGAAAAGTCCTGGTTGCAGGAACGGATGGAAGGGCCTGACAAGGGTGTCGCTTTTACCCCGGAAGGGAAGAAAGCTATTCTCACAAAACTTGTCGAGGCCGAAACTTTCGAGCGCTTTTTGCACAAGCGCTATCCCGGCACAAAGCGGTTTGGTCTTGATGGTGGCGAGGCAGCCGTGCCGGCGCTGGAGCAGATCATCAAGCGCGGTGGTGCGCTCGGCGTAAACGAAATCGTTATCGGCATGTCACACCGCGGGCGGTTGAATATGCTGGCGGCAGTGATGGGCAAACCCTATCATAAAATTTTCCATGAATTCATGGGCGGCTCAACTCAGGGCGCTGATAATTTTGGCTCGGGGGATGTGAAATATCATCTCGGAACCTCGTCGGACCGGACGTTTGACGGCAATGATGTGCATTTGACGATGAATGCAAACCCGTCCCATCTGGAGGCCGTCGACCCGGTTG
>CBFHPC010000183.1:0-2993 GCA_965657655.1 Henriciella sp. | reverse complement strand
AAAACCGGAAAAATTGGCACGTCTGTACAGGTAAATGAAAGGCGGTCTTCAGCCTGAATATCGCGCGTCAATCGGTGTCGATGCCGCGCGTTCTCACGGGACCGCTTTAAATATTGAATTGGTATGGAAGAGATTATGACAAAGCGCGCCACCCTGTTAATATATGCAAAACCGCCCCGCATAGGTCTTTCGAAAACGCGGCTTGCCAAAAGCCTCGCTTCGTCGACAATGGCGCGCCGGATCGCCTCTATGACCCTTGCCAGAACCTTGAAAGCGGCGGCCAGCAGCGCCTGGGAAAGCCGATTATATCTGACACCGGCAGGCGCTAAAATCGGCCGGATGAACGGACTCGCACGCCGGGTCAGAATAATCGATCAGGGGCGCGGGACACTTAGTGACCGGCTCAATAAGGGACTGGCAGAAGCACCTCCGGGACCAGTGATCTTTATTGGTTCGGATGCGCCCGATATTAACAGCGCCCGTGTGCGCGACGCTGTCCGTAAACTCGCCACCCATGATGCAGTTTACGGCCCCGCGCATGATGGCGGGTTCTGGCTATTCGGACTGAACAAGTCGCTGCGGACAAAATCGCCATTCAAGAATATTCGCTGGTCTGGTCCTGATGCGCTCGCTGATGTTTTGTCGCGGCTGCCGAAAACCGCTAAACTGGCCGAACTCGAAACCTTGATTGACATCGATGACGCGCAAGACCTGTCCCGCTGGACGGGGGACTCCCGCACTGTCGCCGTACCTTACAAGCCGGTCCCGGTGGCGAGTTCGACCAAGAAACCCAAGCGGGGCTTCTTTGGCTGGCTGTTTGGCAAAAAGGCCGCCTAAGGAAACAGAGGCTGCAACTGGTCGAGGCCTAGCGCCTCGTTCCAGCCCATCATCCAGTTCAAATTCTGTATGGCCTGACCGCTTGATCCTTTGACGAGATTATCGATCACCGCGATGACAATTGAACGTCCTTTGACGCGGTCCGGATAGACCGCAATCCGGCAGTGATTTGTGCCGCGCACATGGCGGGTATCGGGTGGCGGCGCGCCGAATGGTAAGACATGAACAAATGGCGCGGTCGCGTATTTTGCCGATAAAACAGCGTGGATCTGATCGGCATCGCCGCGCGTATGACAGGTCACCAACTCCCCCCGGGTCGTCGGTATCAGATGCGGCGTAAACGTCACATCAACCATACTTCCACCCGCAACCCGGCTTAATTCCTGCTCGATTTCGGGGGCATGGCGATGGGTGCCCACGCCGTAAGCATGAAAACCTTCCGCCGCTTCGCTGAACAAATTGCCTTCCTTCAGGCCACGTCCGGCCCCGGATACGCCCGACTTGGCATCAATTATGACATGTCCGGTATCGATAATATTTTCCGCGACCAAGGGCAGCAAAGCCAGTAGGGTTGCCGTTGGATAACAGCCCGGACAGGCCACAAGGCGCTCACCCCTAAGATCATCGCCATACCATTCCGGCAGTCCATACGTTACCGAAGCCAGGCGGTCCGGCGCCCGATGGGACCGACCATACGTATCGGCATAAAGCGCTGGATCGCGCAAACGGTAATCCGCCGATAAATCGATGACTTTAAGATGGTCCGGCAAGGTTTCGATGACGTCCTGGCTAGTTCCATGCGGCAAACAGCTGAAAACGACATCGATCTGGCCCCATTCAATATCATCGACCTTGTCGACGGGCATATCGGCCGGGCCGGCAAGGTGCGGAAAAATTTCCGACAATTGGCGACCGGCGAGCGCACTCCCGCTCGCCGCAACGGCAGCGACTAACGGATGGGCCTGCAGCAGACGCACCGTTTCCGCTCCGGTATAACCGGAGGCGCCCAGAACTGCCGCTTTTAACTGCGTGTCAGAAGTCATTAGAATAATCCCGCTTTGTATGTCTCGACACGCCTGTCCCATACAGGCGGGGGGCGGATCAAGTCTAATCTTCTATGACCACCCGATTGGTTTTAATAAAGTCCGGCCGGAAGGCAGTTTTAAGCCAGCCCGCAGCAGGTCGCTAAATCGGTATAAGATACACGGTTCGCCCGCCTCGCACATTTGACAAATCGCGATACGCTGCCGCCTGATAGGCCACCCCGGCAAGATAAATTAGTCGATCTTATTCGCGTCGCGGCTGGCAATAAATTTCATAATTACGGGCATAATTCACGGCTAGTTCGGACAGGTCCTGCGCCATTTGATAGGCCTGCTCAGCCGCCAATTGATCCGCCGGCTCCGTCAGCGCCGCAGCTTTTTCGATTTCCTGACCGGCCTCGTACAACAAATATCCCGAGGCACCACTAACCTTTTCGCAATCCTCAGCGGCCCAGACCGGCGGCGGCTCGGCAGCCATACATGCCGTCAAAGACATCACGCTACCGAGTAAAACGTGTCTAACCATTTTTGCCCTCCTCCCGGGACGACCAGTCAAATAACGCGCAATACGCATGAACTATGTAGATTTCTTCATAAGTGTTACGCGCAAGATTCACAAACGCAAACAAAAAATATCGCGCCAGCCGGCCATGCCCCGACCTGAATGCCCGCACGCCGGCCTGGTCATCTCTGACTGGCAACAATATTTGAGCGGCTTGGACTGACCCTGCTGCGGACCATACCCATCCCGGAGCCGGAACATGAATGGACTTTCCCGCCTACAATATTCACAGCCACCCAGCCGAATAAGTCCGCCCCCCCGGTGCGCTAGCCGCCCTGTTGCAAAACCGGCTCCGCCGCAAGCGCCGCCGGCTCAAGCTGAGTGTACCGGCAATATGAGGACACTGCATCGCGCGGACATAGCCGGCGGCATAGTCCTTCGTCCGCCAACAAAAAAGGGCTGCGAAACCCGCAGCCCTTTAATGAATAATAGAATATGGCGTTGTTTATTAGCGCTTCGAGAACTGGAAGCTACGACGCGCTTTCGCCCGGCCATACTTCTTGCGCTCAACCGTCCGTGGATCCCGCGTCAGATAGCCGAATGGCTTAAGA
>CBFHPC010000182.1:0-3068 GCA_965657655.1 Henriciella sp. | reverse complement strand
ATCGCTAAATTTCCGAAGGTCTGTCGCTGTCATAGTGTAAGTCCTCTCGTCCACCTGCCAGATCGCCGTGGCCCGCTTTTAGCTGATTTAGTTCAGCTGATTGGCGTCAGGTCCGTTCTCGAGAAACGCAATAACACCATCCCAGTGTTTGAGCGCTTCAGTATCGCCTGCTGCCGCCACTTCAGCGGCCCGTAGGGTCGCTATAATTTCGGCGTCTTCGCCATATTGCGCCAATAGTGTCATTGCGGCTGATTTAATTTCCGCTCGCGCAGCCTGATCATCTGTCATCGCCAATGCTCCGCCATCCATTGCGTCGAACCAAAACGCCCGAGAACTGCAATAGAGCATGGCCTCTGCCAAATGCAATATCCGGTATCATCAGGGCCGGAACAATTCTGGCGAGCAGTAATAACGTCCACACCTGACAAATCTTTCGGTGCTTGTCTTTGAGCCTCGGTCCTTGATGGAAACAAATTTGCGGCTGCCGCTGCACCGAACAAACCGAAACCGACCACGATAGTGTCGCGAATTTTTCGCCCGCGCTGACTGGTTAAGTCGGCGGGATGTCGTTGCCTTCACCCGCATAAAAATAACCGCTTTGATCGTCCTATTTAGCGTACCAACACATCAGGCTGAGGAATGCCACGTCTAACCATGCTTGTGAGCGCTAATAAAAACAAATCCAATCGGGAGGTTGCCACGTACTCTTCCTTATACCCAATGCATCTCGAACCGACAAAGAAGACGATATGATGAAACGCCCAAATATCTTGTGGTTTCGAAATGACCTCAGATTATTCGACAACCCGGCCTTGACCGCAGCAATCGAGACGGACGCGCCTTTAATTTGCGTTTACATCCTTGAAACTCAACGTTCCGACCGCGACCTCGGCGGCGCCCGCAAATGGTGGCTGCATAAATCTCTTATCGCCTTGAAAGCCAGTATCGAAGCCAGGGGTGGTCAACTTGTTCTTCGTCGCGGCGATGCCGCCAATATACTGGCTGAGCTTGCCGATGCGAGCATGGCTGAACATGTGTTCTGGAACCGCCGCTATGACCAAACTGGTCGTACGGTCGACACCCGGATCAAAACCCAGCTCACCGATAAAGGGCTCGATGTCAGCACTTATAGTGCGAACGTGCTCGTCGAGCCATGGCGCCTCACAACCGGAACTGGCTCCTATTACAAAGTTTTTACGCCCTACTGGAAAGCGCTTCAGAAAACTTATACGCCACCACCTCCATTGCGCGCACCAGACACGCTCAACCCGTTTGGGCCAGTCGCCGGCGACGCTTTAGAAACATGGGGGCTACATCCGAGCAGCCCTGACTGGTCGACTGGATTCGACGCCGACTGGCAACCGGGAGAAGATGGCGCACATCGCCGACTAGACAACTTTTTAAGCGGCCCGCTTTCGACCTATCAGAACAGCCGGAACAGGCCGGATCTCTCGAATTCGACGTCGGGCCTTTCGCCACATCTGGCTTTTGGCGAAATTAGTCCGGCCCATATCTGGCGGCAGGTTCAGGATCTTATCGCACGCGGTCAGACCAGCCATGACGATGCCATGGTGTTTCTATCTGAAATATGCTGGCGGGATTTCGCTTATGTCCTGCTGTTTCACAATCCCAATCTCACACAGCAGAATTATAATCCGACATTTGATCTGATGGACTGGCGGAGGTCCAATACGGATCTCGCAAAGTGGCAGACCGGACAAACCGGTTATCCGATTGTCGATGCTGGCATGCGGCAATTATGGGCAACTGGCTGGATGCATAATCGTGTCAGGATGATCGTGGCGTCATTTTTAACCAAACATCTTCTGATCGACTGGCGACACGGCGAAGACTGGTTCTGGGATACTCTTCTCGATGCCGACATCGCCTCAAACAGCGCCGGTTGGCAATGGACCGCGGGATCGGGGGCGGATGCGGCACCTTATTTTCGTGTGTTCAATCCAATTACCCAGGGTGAAAAATTTGATGAAACAGGCGCCTATGTCCGCAGGTGGTGTCCAGAGCTACGCGGTTTGCCGAAAAAAAACCTCCACAGCCCGTGGTCGGCAGATGCGACGACCCTTAAGCGGGCTGGCATTGTTCTTGGGCAGACCTACCCTCGTCCGATGATTGAGCACAAGACAGGTCGCCAACGTGCCCTTGATGCGTATAGTAGAATGAAAGAGATTCGGGACGCACAATGAAACGTATAGCCATCATCGGATCGGGCATTTCCGGTCTTGGAGCCGCTTTTGCCTTAAACGGGACTGCCGATCTAACCGTCTACGAGGCCGAAGACAGGCCCGGTGGTCATGCCCATACGATGGATGTCGACTATGATGGTACACCGATATCGGTCGATGTCGGCTTCATCGTTTATAATTCACACAATTATCCCAATCTCATTAATTTCTTCAAATGTCTCGATGTTGCGACCGAAGATAGCGATATGAGCTTCGCGGTATCCAATCCGAAAGGTTTTGAGTGGGCCTCGACTGCCAGCGGACTATTTGCCTATCGCCGCAATCTGTTGCGACCTCGCTTCCATCGATTCTGGATGACTATTCTTCGCTTCAATGATCTCGCCCGCGCCGAACTCGAAGCCGGACTCATTGGTGAAATTTCACTCGGAAACTGGTTGGACAAGCACGATTTCAAGCCGGATTTTCTCGAGAATTATATTCTGCCTATGGGCGGTGCAATCTGGTCAACACCCGAAGCCGAAATGCTAAACTATCCGGCCTTAAGCTTTTTCCGCTTCTTCGAAAACCATCGCTTGATGCACCGCGAACGTCCGCAATGGAGAACAGTCTCTTCGGGGTCGCGATCATATGTCGAAAAAATGTCCGCACATCTCGGCGACAGGCTGAAACGATCGACAAAGGTGATCGCGGTTGAACCCTTCGGCGATCACGTAATGCTGACAACCGATAATGGCCAGACGGCGCTGTATGATGATGTCATTCTGGCAACCCATTCGGATGTGTCCAAAGCGCTATTGGCGGACGCATATGAGGATAAGCGTTTTCTTCTGTCCTCGGTTCGCTACCGGCAAAATGAAATTTACC
>CBFHPC010000181.1:0-3173 GCA_965657655.1 Henriciella sp. | reverse complement strand
GATCAATTGGACACCGCGCTTTCCGCGCTCGAGAAAGAAACTGGAAAAGTCTTTGGCGATGCCCGGAACCCGCTTCTGGTATCGGTTAGATCCGGCGCCCGCGCATCGATGCCCGGTATGATGGACACAGTGTTAAATCTCGGCCTCTCCGAAACCTCGGTGCAAGGCTTGTCAGACCGGGCCGGCAAACGCTTCGCTTATGATAGCTACCGCCGCTTTATTCAGATGTACTCGAACGTCGTGCTCGGCCTCGGACATGATACATTCGAATATATTCTGGACGATTATAAGGAACGCCTTGGTTTCGAACTGGACACTGAAATGTCGGCCGACGACTGGGTCGCGATTGTCGCGCAGTATAAGGCTGCCGTTTTAAAAGAATTAGGGATGCCATTTCCTGATGATCCGCGCGAGCAGCTCTGGGGCGCAATCAGCGCTGTTTTCGGAAGCTGGATGAATGACCGGGCGGTTCTGTATCGCAAGCTTAATGACATCCCGGCCGCGTGGGGCACTGCGGTAAATGTTCAGTCAATGGTGTTCGGCAATATGGGCGAGACATCAGCCACCGGTGTTGCCTTTACCCGTGATCCGTCAAATGGCGACAATATTTTCTATGGCGAGTTTCTGACCAATGCCCAGGGTGAGGATGTGGTCGCCGGTATTCGGACGCCAGCGCCAATTTCGCGGGCGCGCGCGGAGAGCCTGAAATCTGATGAGCCGTCGCTTGAGGAGGTGATGCCGCCAGTTTACAAAGAGCTGACGGCGGTCGCGGAAAAACTCGAGACCCATTATCGGGATATGCAGGACATTGAATTCACCGTCGAAGATGGCCGGCTGTACATGCTGCAGACACGCAGCGGTAAACGCACGGCTGCCGCAGCCTTGAAAATCGCTGTCGATATGGCATCTGAAGGTCTGATTACCGAGGATGAAGCCGTTCTCCGACTTGAGCCTGATCAGCTGGATCAGCTCTTGCATCCAACATTGGACCCCGACGCCAAGCGGGACGTGATTATTAGCGGACTGCCCGCCAGCCCCGGGGCAGCAGTTGGCGAGGTCGTCTTTGACAGCGACGAGGCGACGCGATTGGCTGAGGCCGGACGGTCGGTCATACTGGTTCGTGTCGAGACGAGCCCGGATGATATCCACGGCATGCATGCGGCCAAAGCCATTGTCACAGCGCGTGGGGGTATGACATCGCATGCTGCCGTTGTTGCGCGTGGTATGGGCCGGCCATGCGTTTGCGGCGCCGGTGCGCTGCAAATCAATATCGAGGACGGCACGTTCTCGACAGGACACAGAACCTTTAATAAGGGCGACGTGATTACTGTTGACGGTGCAGCCGGCCAGGTTCTGGCTGGCAGTGTTAAAATGCGCCAGCCCGATCTGTCGGGTGATTTCGGCAAATTGATGGCCTGGGCTGACCGCGTTCGCCGGCTCAAAGTTCGTACCAATGCGGAAACACCGGCCGACGTAAATGTTGCCAAGGATTTTGGTGCTGAAGGTATCGGACTATGCCGGACCGAGCACATGTTTTTCGATGCGGAGAGAATACCGGTCGTCCGCTCAATGATTCTCGCAGACAATAAAAACGGCCGTGTGGCTGCGCTCGATAAATTGTTGCCGATGCAGCGGTCGGATTTTGCTGAAATCTTCCGGATTATGGGCGATCTGCCTTGTACGATCAGATTGCTTGATCCGCCACTGCACGAGTTCATGCCGCACTCAGAGGACGATATGGAAGACGTCGCCAGGGCGGCCGGCATCAGCGTGTCGACCGTACGCGCGCGCGCTGAAGCCCTGCATGAAAGTAATCCGATGCTGGGGCATCGTGGATGCCGGCTTGCGATTACCTATCCTGAAATATATGCGATGCAGGCGCGAGCGATTTTTGAGGCAGCTGTTGCGATTGCACGCGAGACCGGCACACACCCGTCGCCAGAAATCATGATTCCGCTTGTGGCAACGCCGGCGGAACTTGAAATCCTGAGAAAGCTTGTTGATGATGTTGCCGTGGCTGTTTTTGCCGAAACAGGCACGAGCCTGAACTATTCTGTCGGTACGATGATCGAGCTGCCCCGGGCCGCGCTTCAGGCCGGCGAAATCGCGAAAACCGCACATTTCTTTTCGTTCGGAACGAATGATCTCACCCAGACGACACTGGGCATTTCAAGAGATGATGCAGGCCGTTTCCTCGGGGCTTACGAGGCGCAGGGCATATATGAAAAAGATCCTTTTGTGACCATAGATCAGGTCGGGGTTGGCGAGTTGTTGCGGATTGCCGTCGAGCGCGGCCGTTCGACGCGATCCGATATCAAGCTGGGCATATGTGGCGAACATGGTGGGGATCCGGCATCGGTCATTTTCTGCGATGATCTCGGACTTGATTATGTGTCATGTTCCCCCTTTCGTATTCCGATTGCCCGACTTTCGGCGGCACATGCCGCGTTAAAGCGCCGTTAGGTCTACTTATTTCGGCGCGAAAGCGTTGTATTATTGCAACGTATAAAAAATGCGCTTTCTCGCCGCATAAGCGGCGGCATAGATATTTTACTTAATATATTCATACGCTTATGGGTTTTACGCGCTAGCGGCAGCCAGATTTTGCTGCTTTCTGGCCGGGGCGCCAAATCGGATAAGTGTGCCTTGGCGATCGAGTCATGATTGAAATCTCTGTCCTAGTATTAATATAAGCCAAACAGAATCATGGCCGATAAAAGAATAGAAAGAACAAGGCTGCGGGTTATTTTGGGAGAACGCTATTGCGCGTCTTGGGTGCACAATAAGCTTTAAGCGATGACATATATTAGTCGTTTTATACTTCAGCGCGCCGATTTGGCGGATCGCTTTAGAGCATCGCGAGCATGGTCGGTGTTCAGACGCGTGGACGATATCGACTCTGCGATTCGCTACGGCTTTGGCGCATGCAGCCTTGTGGTGTCCTTGGGTGCGAGCATGCTTTGGCTAGGCAGTTTGAATGCGCAGCGGCTTGATGAGCAGAATTTTTCGCTTTTGAACCAGACATTCAGTCAAATGTCGGGCTCGCAACGTGGGTCTGAAGCCGGCTATTGGCGGGATGAGCCGGATTATGCCGGAACATTAGGAACTTTTGAAACCACTGTGGTCGAGGCCTCTTATTCCGACGACCAGCGGCTTAAATTCGATCACTATCT
>CBFHPC010000180.1:0-3199 GCA_965657655.1 Henriciella sp. | reverse complement strand
CATGCGCCAGCCGGATTATCGGTAGTCGCGCGTCTAGCCATTTTTCAAAGCCACTATTTGGCTTGTAGGTGGACTCGTGTCCGCTCATCGGTCCTTGTCCTTTCCGTTACAGCGATATTTTGACGACACTGGCCGTCACATATTCATAAGTGGGTATCGGCAGATTCGTTGGCGCAGGTCCCTTACGGATGCGGCCAGACGTATCATAGTGAGAGCCATGACAGGGGCAGTACCAGCCACCATAATCGCCAACATTACCTTGTGCCGGTCCGACCGGCACGCAGCCAAGATGGGTGCAGCTGCCCGACGTCACCAGAATAGCAGGGTTCAGTGATCCGTCCGGCAATGGCGCGAGACGATCGGCATCGGTCTCGGGATCACGCAAATCGGCCAGTACCGCATTATCTGCTTCGGCAATTTCGTTCTCGGTCCGGTGCCGCAGAAAGAATGGCTTCCCGCCGATCAAAACACGGATCTCACCGCCAGCCGGTATCTTCGAGACATCAACCTCGAGACTCGACGCGGCTTTTGTGTCACCCGCCGCATTCATTTGATCGATCAAGGGATAAGCTACCAAACCCGCCCCGCCGGCCGCAGCCGCGATGGTGGCAATGTGTATAAAATCCCGACGTTCCTCATCGACCGCTTCTAGAGCTGCACTATGATTATCACTCACGTCTTCATATCCTCAGGCGAAGTATAGTTTATCCAACCGATAAACGCATAACCGTTTCATTGCATTGCGGCGCAGCGCCGCAATCGACTAATTCACAGGCCGCTAACCCGACTTGCAGATGTTTTCAAGCTCTTCACACGTCAAATTCTGCGACAGAATAACAGTAAAGCTTCAATATCACCTTTATGAACCCTAATCTAACGTGACACAACAACCGGTCCGGCATTTGAAAAGAAACGCAACATGACAGCAAAAAACTCTCAGCAACAGCGCGCAGCCGACTGGTTCGAGACACTCCAGTCAGACATTATCGCACGCTTTGAACAGCTCGAAGCGCTGGCCGCTCCGCCGCTTTATCGCGGCGAGCCGGGAACCTTCGAACGGAAAAACTGGACCCGGGGCGACGGATCCGAGGACCTTGGGGGTGGCAAAATGGCGATTATGCGCGGCCGTCTCTTCGAAAAGGTCGGGGTACATTTCTCCGAAGTCAAAGGGACTTTCAGTGAAGCCTTCCAAGCCCAGATTCCGGGCGCCGCGCAATCAGGCGGGACGTTCTGGGCAAGCGGAATATCTCTGATCGCCCACCTCTGGAATCCGCATATTCCGGCCGTTCACATGAATACCCGCATGCTGGTCACCTCTGAAAGCTGGTTCGGCGGCGGTGCCGATTTAACGCCCCTCCTCGATTGCGACAGACATCCGGATGCACCGGACACCAAAGCCTTCCACGCGGCTATGAAATCAGCATGTGACGCCCATGATCCAACTTTCTACCCCGCTTTCAAAGACCGCTGCGACGCGTATTTTCACCTCGAGCATCGCAATGAACCGCGCGGCACGGGTGGCATTTTCTACGACCGGCATAATACCGGCAATTGGGAGAATGATTTCGCCTTTACCCAGGATGTCGGCCGCGCCTTTGCCGATATTTATCCGGAAATTGTCAAGCGGCGGATGAATCATGGCTGGAATGAGAGCCAGCGTGACGAGCAATTGGTGCGACGCGGCAGGTATGTCGAATTCAATCTTCTATACGATCGCGGCACAACGTTTGGTCTAAAAACGGGCGGCAATATTGAAAGCATTTTGTCGAGCATGCCACCGCTGGTCAAATGGCCTTAATCTCGCAATCTTGGGATTAGGGACGCGCGGCTAAGCTGAAATCCGGATTGTACCCAGTCATGCTCCAGCCGTTTCAGGGCCCGGCCGATATCTGCACCCGCCAGCCCGGCCGCAAGGGCATCATCGCCCGACACCGGAAAAACCGGCCTTTGCCAGACCGAACATAACGCCAGAAATGCAGCATCCGGCACAATCCGGTTATCCTCGCCATTTGTCAGAACCCGGTCCAGAACCGCAACATCACCATGCCAATACAGCAGACTACCTAAATTAGTTGGCGATAAGAGGCGATCCGGCCCGACCGGCGCGGGCAGATCTATCTGTGCCCATTGCCGCAATCGGTCTCGAACGCTGTTTGGAAGCCTCAATCGGGCGGATAAAGCGATAACATCCTCGTCCCGCCGGGGCACGAGCGTCATCAGTCGTCGTACCGGATCCGGCGACAGACCAAGATCTTTTTCGCGACGCAGCAGTGTTTCAAGGCCGGTTAAATCGACAGGCCCAACATTGATAACTCGGCCTAGGACGTCGCTATCGCGCATCGCCGCAACCGCCAGCAGCGGATCTGGTGCTGCCAGTAATTTCTGCATCTCTTTCCAGAGCCGCTCGCGAGCGATCTGGCCAAGTCCGTCACGCTGGCGCTGGCACGCAGCGAGCCCGACGGGATCAATCGCACCGCCATACCAGGCATTAAACCGGAAGAATCGCAAAATACGGAGATAGTCTTCGCGCAGACGCTGATCGGCGTCTCCAATAAAAACCACCAGGCCTTGCCGTGCATCCTGAACGCCGCTTAACGGGTCCCAAATCTCCCCCGAAGCCATCATATATATCGCGTTCAGCCGAAAATCACGGCGGCGTGCATCTTCTTCCCAGTTTTCGGTGAATGCGACCACGGCCCGCCGGCCATCTGTCGATACATCACGCCGTAAACTGGTAATCTCGAAACTATGCCCGTCGACGATGGCGGTAATCGTGCCATGCTCTAGTCCGGTTGGAATTGCCCTAATGCCAGCACTCTCCAGGGCCGTCAGAACCTGTGCCGGTTCGAGCTGGGTCGCAATATCGATATCATCGACTCTATGTTGCATAATCGTGTTACGAACACAGCCGCCGACAAAGCGCGCACAATCCGGTCTGACAGCATTTAACGCCGCCATGACGGCCCTGGTTCGCGCCGCTGTCAACCATTCAGGAGAAGGCATCAGACTTACCTGTCAAAACTGGTCGCGTCGGGATCATCCTCAAGCCCGACCCCCTCTGCGACGCCGCCCGGATCATTGCTGCCGGGGACGCCGACACGACTAAGGTCACTATTGCATCGATAACGCTGTCCCGGTATCAATTTGCCATCCACCAGCTGGCTTTTCGAATAACAATAGCCGCGGTCAACATTATCCA
>CBFHPC010000179.1:0-3234 GCA_965657655.1 Henriciella sp. | reverse complement strand
GCGCCGGATGAAGCAGGTGGCGCCGAATTGCCTGGTGTGGACCGGAACTTCTACGGCGTGGTTGATGGTCTTGAAACGGCGCCTGATACAAATATTGCTGATGCCGCGCCGCGACGGCTGGTCGACCAGGACCAGGATTTACCACCCGTTGATGATCGCAGTAGCATTAGTGGTGATGAGGCCGGTGCGCCGTCATTAAAGCCGGCAACGGTGTTTGATCCAGGCGACCCGTCCTCACGGGATGCTAGCCGATCGGACAATGTCTTTCTCGGTGATACGACCAGTCGTAGCGACAGAAATGCAGAACGGTCGCTGCGGTCCTCAAATTCGGGATCCGGCAGCGCAGCTCAGGGGCGCTTCCAGGTCCAGCTTATCGCCGTGCGGTCGCAACAGGCGGCTTTGAATGAGTGGAGCCGGCTGACGGTTCAGGATCCAACTTTGTTCGCTGACATGCGGCTGGACGTTCAGCGTGCAGATTTGGGAGAGCGGGGTGTATTCTACCGTTTGCGGGTTGGCGATTTCAGCGACCGCGCGGCGGCAGATGCCTATTGTCGCGAAATCAAATTATCCGGCCGCAATTGCATCGTGGTGACACGGGTTGGATGATGGGGGTCCGAGCGTGTATTTTAAGCATTTCAGGTCCAGTCCTCCTAAACTCTGAGCGAGACTTCCTCAGACAGGCCAAGCCCTGGGGGCTTATTCTAATGGGGCGCTCCTGCAAGAACCGTAAGCAGCTCAGGCAGCTATGTGATGACATCCGCAGCTGTCTCGGTGACGATGTGCTGATATTCATTGATCAGGAAGGCGGGCGTGTCGCACGGTTGCGGCGGCCTGAATGGCCGGTCTTCCCGGCGGCTGCTGCTTTTGGTGATCTTTATGCCGAGAATGAAGCGGACGGGTTAGAAGCAACATATCTCGGCCATCGACTGATTGCCGATGAATTGCAGGCTGTGGGTATTAATGCCAATTGTGCACCAGTTTGCGACCTTCGGGGTCTGGAAACGCATGATGCGATTGGGGATCGTGCTTTCAGCTCATCGGCCGAGGTGGTTAAAATATTAACCAAATGTGCGTTGCGCGGTCTCTCAGATGGGGGCGTCCAGGGTTGCGTGAAGCATATGCCCGGACAGGGGCGTGCCGAAGCTGACAGCCATTATGATCTGCCAAGAATTACCAGTGACATAGCAGCCTTAGAAACCGATTTTGATATATTTTCCAGCGTTTCAGAGCACGCATTAATGGGGATGACGGGGCATGTGTCTTATGAGGCGATCGCGCCCGGCGAGCCTGCGACCATTTCCCAAACGATAATTTCACGGGTCATCCGTCAGCGAATCGGTTTTGATGGTGTTCTGATGACAGACGATCTGGGCATGAACGCGCTGGGCGATACATTGGCCGTGAGAGGAGAACGGGCACTTGCGGCTGGATGTGATGTTCTTTTGCATTGCTCGGGTTTCTTGAACTCACCGGCTGACATTCTTGCTGAAATGGAATGCGTTGCCGATTGCGCGGGCGAGCTTGAAGGCGTGTCGCGCGCCCGTGCCGATAAGGTCATGGCCGGACCAGGCCAACAGGCGGAGATTGATCGTGATCGCAGTTGGCGCCGCTTTTCAGAATTAATGTCTGGTCGCATGAATGGAGCGGTTTGAGTGAGCGATTTTGACGGCAATCTGTTTGGTTTTGAAGACGATATCGATGATTTGAACGCATTTGCGGTCGATATTGACGGGTTTGAAGGGCCTTTGCATACCCTGCTGGAGCTGGCCCGTCGTCAGAAGGTCGACCTTTTGCATGTCTCAATTCTGGAGCTTGCAACGCAGTATCTGGAATTTGTCGAAGATGCCCGCGAAAAGCGGATCGATCTTGCGGCAGAATATTTGTTGATGGCTGCATGGCTCGCATTTCTGAAGTCGAAATTGCTTTTGCCGAAGCCGTCTGTCACGCATGCTCATGATGAAGATGGCGACGAAATGGCCGCGCGCCTATCATTCAGATTAAGGCGGTTAGATGCTATGCGGGTGGCTGCAAAAGCGCTTATGGAACGTCCACGGCTTGGACAGGAGGTCTTTGTCCGCGGGGCACCCGTCCAGCCAAAAGTTCTCAAGACGACCGAATATGATACCTCGCTGTATCATTTAATGCAGGCATTCGGCGATATCCGGCAGAGACAGGTCAAAGTCGCGCCACATAAAATGGCGCCGCAACCGGTTCTCGCTCTGGAAAGTGCCAGAGACGGGCTGCGCAGAATTACACGACATCTCGATGAATGGGCTCGGCTGGATGAGCTGAATGATAAGATATCGAACCTTGATAAGACCATTCCACCGGAATCTGTGCGTGCCAGCTGCTTTGCGGCGACGCTCGAGCTGGCGCGCGATGGCGATGTTGATGTCCGCCAGGACCGGCACTTCGCGCCCTTGTATTTGCGCGGAAATCCAGCGTCAGCAAATCGGGAAGAATTGATATGATGGCATCCGATCACGATATCGACCCCGGCACTGACGATGATGAAGGCGGGTCCGGGGCTGCAGCAGTTCATGACGTGGAACACATGTCGGCCGCACAAGTGCCGAACGCGGGTGCCAACGGGCTGGCCATGGATGACGCCACTCAGGCTGATATTCTCGCAGATTCGTTACGACGCGCGGAAGCCATCCTATTTGCGGCGGGTGCGCCACTATCGGCAGCCGAAATCTCTGGTGCCTTGCCGGTTTCAGCCGACGTCGGCGAGGTGCTTATGAATTTGAAGGCATTATATGCCAGGCGCGGCGTGGAACTGGTAGAGGTTGATGGTCGGTGGCGCTTTCAAACAGCAGAGGATTTGTCGTTTCTGTTTGTCGAGCAACGCCATGAGCAGAAAAAACTGTCACAAGCCGCGCTGGAAACTCTTGCAATTATTGCCTATGCACAACCGGTAACGCGAGCCGAGATTGAAGCGGTCCGCGGGGTCGCTGTATCGACGAGTATTGTCGATACGCTGATGGCGACAGGCTGGGTGCGTTATCGCGGGCGTCGCAGAACGCCCGGTCGGCCATTGACACTTGGGACGACAGCGAAGTTCCTTGAGCACTTTGGCTTAGAGGGTTTGGAAACCCTACCGGGCCGTGGAGAAATGGACGCAGAGGGGCTGCTGTCTGGTGTTATTCCCGATCCGATTCTGAGATCGGACGATACTGTTGACGAGACGGGGTCTGATGACACGTTTGGTGATGGCGGTGATGACGCCCAGGA
>CBFHPC010000178.1:0-3294 GCA_965657655.1 Henriciella sp. | reverse complement strand
TATATCGCGCCCAGCATGCTAATGCGATTTACGCTTATCTCATCCATGGCATGCCACCATAATCAGAACGCCCGGCGGCGCTGCGCATCCGAACTGGCCGCCGACGAGGCTGCCGGTTCGGGCGTCGGGCTGTGCCAAAGCCCGCTTTTGAACATAATGAGACGCGCCGTGGCTCCGTGGTACTGAAGATCGGCGGTGGCGGAACCGCCTATATAGCAGCGCCCGCCTGTTGCGCATTTTTCCCTATAGAGCTGCGGGCATCTACTCATCTGCATGCTTGAGGATCCAGTTACGCCGCTTAGCGCTAACGGGCCCGGACAGAATCCTATTCAAGTAAAGCGGTAAGCCCGGATACTATCGAGAGGTAAAACTGATAGGGGTGATGAAACACGAGAGCCTATTGCCAGTTGTGGCGATATGACCGACGTGATGACATGCACTGACATGTCGCGGCATACGGCGTTCGACTGTACCCGTGAAGTCAGATCGCGATCCGGTGACGGGCCGAGGGTCCGGGGCAACGGCGATTGACGCTGTCCTGTTCAGCGGTGGCTGGCTCATTATCATCCGCTTGCTGGAGCTGAAAGGTAGGCCGGATTGCGGTCGTAACCATGATTGTCTTAATCCGGTTGGCGCATCGAGCCATATTCTTGATGGTCACAAATTTGGATCTGTTCTGCCTTATCATATCGCGCGGTAACAATAGCAGGGCGACGACGCGCCGACCGGTTACAGCCCGGACATACAGATTGTAAAACTCGGTGTGTGAGCAGGCTGCGACGGCAGATGCCGTTTTATCGGCGTGGCAAAACCCGGTATTGTTTCTTTCGCATGGGAGCTGGATGCCAATCTGCTGGGGCGCATATCTTCGCTGCCGTTGGCTCATAATTTGCGCCCTGAGGAAAGTTCGTAATGGCACTTACGCAACGGACAAGACGGCTGCGACCGCGATCAGTGACTTCTGATAATGGGCGCGCGCCCAGTTTATACCGTCTTGTGGTTTTGGTCAGTCAGATCGTTGCGATGTATTATTCGCCAGCGATGCGCCCCAGCGAGTCTGGAGGCGCGATAGCGATACCAGCTCCACTATACCTGCTAGGCCCAGGATCTGTCAGATCCGACGGCGCTCACGCTTCATCAGATTTAGTACTGTTATCGAGCAGGGCGTTTAACCGCGCCGCGTGATACTGATCCAATATTTAATTAAAGTGCGATAATGATCATTATGGGAAATAAGATATGCCATACGCTATATCTCCCAGATTATTGCGTTTTCGGTGTTTATACGGGTCCTGGCTCTGATTAGCTGCGGATCTCGTGCCGTTTGTAAGGCTGGCGTGGTTATACCTTCAGATCATTTTGTATATTTGGGATGACAGGATGCGTTTGGCGCTTGAATGTATACAATTCGGATCATACGCGCCCCTGTGACGGCTGCTGCTTCCGCAAAACTGTCACCTGGGCATTATACCTGCGCGTCGTCATAGTGAACGCGCCCGAGCTTTAAGATCAGTTGCTGGCTTGTTATTTGGTCCGAGCGTAAAGCCAGCATCGACTATTACGCTTGTGATAGAGTTTAAGACAGTTTCGCAGATCTTTGGATTTCTAAAAAAATTGTTTTAAAACAGATATATATTCGCATTTAATGCGATGAGATCTAGCCAAAACCGTCTCTGTTCGCCATGGTTCCAGTGTGTGGCGGATATAGTTTCCATGCGATACACATAGCGTCTGTAGCCGCTTACCTGTTTGCGAAGACCGCTGTGCGGCTGATATATTGTTTTGCTTGTCGCCAAGCGGTTCTGACGCTGCAGCGATAATAAATGGCGTTACTGCGGTGCTGCTTCGGGACGCAATAGCTAGGCAGACAGATGAGACCCTATCGGGGCGCCGCGCCGTGATCGCCCGTGATTATTGGTTTTATAGCGCCTCAGGGTGATGTCATACCTGATTAGAATTGCATTTAGGTGCCGTGATCAGCCTGTGAACCCGGTTTGGCGCCAGGGGCTATAATCTGACAATTGATGCGCTGGCCCGGACGTCTCAATTGCCGCAAATATCCGGTTTTTCGAGATTAAGGAGCGATGTCTGCAGGTCTGGGTGACAAGAGGCTGGCAATAGTTCGGGACATGTGATGCTCTGCCGGTAAAATATATTTATTGTTAAAAAATAAACGTGTAATCGACTTTTTTAGCGAAAATTCTATCCGATTTCCAGTGTTATTACGCAATATGCGCGCTGATAAATAGGCGACATATTTTTAATAGCCGTGATATCTTCTGGTCGCGCAAATGTCGTTCCAGACCAGAAATGTCTCGTCTGGTCCTGATTGGCGTCGACATCAAATGCTGCCGATCTTGCTTAAAACGCCCTTATGCTTCTGGCTTCTGTTGGAACGGCCGCGGGGCCTTTCCCTGCCCCGTACCGCAACAGCTAGACCGGCGCGCTCGGCGGCTTGCCGCAACAGCATGTCGTGCGCGCCATACTCAGCGACCTATGCGTCCCTGCACGCGCAAGATTGTAACATCACCTGAAACAGCTCCGGCGACGCCAATTGACCAGCGATCAGATGTGCTACGACGATATTGCAGTCCGCCCCCAAAGCTTGTCTCGGCGCCGCCATAGCCATCATCATAGGTTGCAAGACCGCCGGCAATTGACCAGGTTTCATTTGCATTCAAATAAAGATCCGGAATGGAAGCGAGAGCTGCAGACCCGCTTCGCAACTGCTCAATCGCAGCCAATGTCTGCCCGATCGCCTCAGAATTGCGCGCAATGGCGGCCTTGTTGATGCCAATTTCATTCGTGTTCGCAGTGGTTATACCGATTAAACTCGCAATGTCTGTTGTATTCTCTCGAATCTGAAGATTATGATTGGCAGCCTGGGCTTCGGCCAATGCGAGCCGCGCGCCATTGTCCCTGGTCAACTGGTTCAAACTGGAGATGTTCTGCGCATTCGCATCAGTCTTGCTGGTATTATTGTCGACATCTGTTCGCATAGACGAAATATCTGCTGTATTAGTCGCGATAGAAATACGGTCGCTCGCGGCCTTTTCCTGCATGCTCGCAATATCTTTCTGGCGCTGACTTTCGGTCTGAGTTAGTCTGAGGCTTAGGTCTTGAACGGTATTGCTATTTGAGTCGATGGCGTTGGTATTTTCAACAATTGCCAATGTGTTGGTGGCTATCTGACCGGCATTATCGCTGATCCCGCTATTATGCTGTTGCAGCTGACTGGTATGCGCCGATATGGCTGCGGTATTTGTGCCAATGTCAGCGGTGTTGGTAGCAATA
>CBFHPC010000177.1:0-3312 GCA_965657655.1 Henriciella sp. | reverse complement strand
CTTGACGCCATTTAGTCGCACGTTATTGTCCACATTGAGACAAAGTCAATGACGTTTTGTCCGCTTATTTGTCTTGGTCTTGTCCAATGCTGATGAGCGGTGGGCAAAACGGGGTCAGACGATAGGGATTTTGATGGCAACGATCAGCCAGGTCGCAAAACACGCGGGTGTTTCAACCAAAACCGTGTCGCGGGTGATGAGCAATTATCCGCACATCAGCCCCAAGACGCGCCTCAAGGTCGAAGAGGCAATTCAGGACCTGACCTTCACCCCAATATCAATCGCGCGAAACAACCGGATGACGGAATCGCTAAGTATCGGCATGCTTTATGGCGATCCGAGTAGTGGCTATCAGGCACGTCTAAATCATGCGGTTTTGAAGGCATGTTCCGACGCGCGCCGATATCTCGCCGTCGAGCTGTTCGATGAGGCCGGCGTGGACTGGGTGTTGCAGGTCGAGGCCTTCCTGAACCGGACGAATGTTCGTAGCATGATTTTGGTGCCGCCATTATGTGATGCGATTGGCGTGCATCAATTACTGGAAGAACGAGGGGTGCGATACGTCCTCGTATCGCCGTCACGGCCGGTGTCCGGTTCGGTCGCGGTTATTATGGATGACCGCCTCGCCTCGAAAGAAATCACTGAACATTTACTTGAGCTTGGGCATACCCGAATCGGCCATATTTGCGGGCATCCCGATCATGTTGTCACGCTATTGCGGCAGCAGGGGTTCGAGGAAGCGATGGTGCGGGCCGGGCTGGCTGATTCTGATCATATGATTACAGCGTCTGGAAAATTCCGCTTTCGAGATAGCCTTGAGGTCGCGGAAAAAATGCTGGCGGCGCCGAACCGTCCAACCGCAATATTCGCGGCAAATGATGAGATGGCATCGGCCGTCGTCATGGCGGCGCATCGGCAGCGGCTGCAGGTGCCTGACGATCTCTCTGTGGCTGGATTTGATGATGCGCCGATCGCGAGTTCAATGTGGCCCGATTTGACGACGATATCGCAACCTTTTGAGGCAATTGGGAGAAGCGCGATTGCGGCGCTGGCGGAGACAACGGCCGGCCCCGAGGGACGGTCTCAGACGATTATTTTGCCGCACAAGCTGATAAAACGAGCCTCAACTGCGTCTTTAAGCGATTGATTGCTCGTACATCGTTTGTTTAATTTTGCTATACATTTATATTTTACCATATTATCAATCGTCTAAATGGCATTTGGCGGCTGTGTAGCGCAGGTAATTGGTGGGTTGAACTGAGACATTTCTGTCACACGGCGAGGGTTAAGCTGGCCTAAAATTGTCCGATAGTGGACTTTTTGTTTGACAACGTTGGACAATTGCGAAATGTGCCAAGTATGGCGGGGACCCTCTAGGGCACACGTCGATGAAAATATGGCCGACCCTAAGGCCAAACATTAGCTGGAGGAAACTAATGAGTTCGTATAAACCGCGTAAATTTGCGCAATTGATGCTCGGTGCGTCAGTTCTGGTGATGTCGGGAGTCGCGTCGACCGCTCTCGCTCAGGAAGCTGGTGATGCTGATGAAGATGCTCTCGTAAATGATACGATTGTTGTTGAGGGTATTCGTGGCTCGCTTATGAGCTCAATGGCGCTGAAGCGCGACTCGTCGGGTGTTGTGGACGCGATCACCGCTGAAGACATCGGTAAGTTCCCTGATTCCAATCTCGCGGAATCGCTGCAGCGTATTTCGGGTGTATCGGTTGACCGTTCGCTCGGCGAAGGGTCATCGGTCACAGTTCGTGGTTTTGGTCAGGACTTTAACCTGGTAACGTTTAACGGTCGTCTGATGCCAACATCGACCCTTGGTGACGGTGCCAGCGCGCCATCAACACGGAATTTCGACTTTGGTAACCTTGCGTCCGAAGCGATTTCGGCTGTTGAAGTTTACAAAACAAGTAAAGCGACTGTGCCAACTGGTGGTATCGGTGCGACGATCAATATCCGCACAACCAAGCCGCTTGAGGCCGATGGGCGCTCAGCGACCCTGGGTGTAAAATTTGTCAGCGACGATAGCCAGATCCGTAGCGATGACATTACGCCTGAGATTTCCGGTCTTTACACAAACAAGTTCATGAATGACCGCCTTGGCTTCGCCGTTTCCGGTTCCTATCAGGAGCGTAAAGGTGGCGTAACGCAGGCAAATGTTGGCTGGCGTGACGGTCTTCTGGGTAGCGAAGGCGGCTGGGGCCAGCTCCCTGCTGCGGATGCCTGGAACTTCGGGCCTCGCGATGACGGTTTCCAGGGCGGCAATCGTCCTGGTGACAATGACGTTTACGAAGTGCCTCAGAATGCTGATTACGAACTGACTGACTTTACGCGTGAGCGTCTGAACGGTCAGGTTACATTGCAGTATGATTTCACTGATACCCTGCGCGGTACAATGGATTACACATACTCGCAGCAGAAGGTTGAAGTACAGAAGGCCACTGCCGGTATCTGGTTTAATCACGTCAATACCGTCAGCCTGTGGACCGATGGTCCGGTCGCTGGTCCGATATTCTATCGCGAATTCTTGGGTAATTCGGATCTGTCCTATTCAGGTTCGCTGGCTGCAAACGAGTCGGAAAACAAGTCGTTCGGTCTTAACCTCGCTTGGGACGCGACCGAGCGTTTGAGCCTCGAATTCGATTACCATGACTCGTCAGCGGAATCGAAGCCTGGTAACCGGTTTGGTTCAAACATGTCTGTTGGTTCGGCCGTATTGTCGATCGACAACCAGACACTCATCCTAGACCAGGATCTGCCGGTCATTAACGTTGCTCAGAACCCCGCGCTTCCGGATCTATTCTCTGCCTCGTCGATCCTGGGTACTGGTAACGCTTTCCGTAACGCTTACGTCAAAGACGATCTCGAGCAGTTCCGTGTCATGGGTTCTTATGAATTCGACGACGGCCTGATCGACAGCGTCGATTTTGGCGCGGGTGTTATCAATAACGAATACAAGTCGAAGTACGGTTTCATCCAGAACGAGACTTGGGGTGGTACCGGTACGCCAGACGACTATCCGGATGATTTGTTCACCTATCGGACGCTGCCTGACCAGTTCTCCGGTATTTCAGGTGCAGACGACCCACGGATGTTGCCTGGTTTCTTCGAGTTTGACTTCGAGCGGATGGTCGACCTGATGGAATCACAGTTCGGTATCTGTTCGAACCCACAAACCGGATCATCGATCCCGGGGACGTGTCTTGCGCAGCAGAACACAGATGACGTTTATGATGAGCAAATGTTCAGCATGTATGTTCAGCTGAACAATGAGTTCGAGCTGTTCGGTCGTGAAGCCAATG
>CBFHPC010000176.1:0-3363 GCA_965657655.1 Henriciella sp. | reverse complement strand
TATTCTCGACCCCTGCGGAAATGGATGCGATTGTCGAGAATGCGCTGCAACGCGCCGGGCTCTGGAGCGAAGTCAAGGACCGGCTGGACCAGCCGGGCCCAAGCCTGTCGGGCGGGCAGCAACAAAGATTATGTATTGCCAGAGCGATCGCGGTCAGTCCGGAAATTATTTTAATGGATGAACCGTGTTCGGCACTCGATCCGATTGCGACAGCGCGGATTGAGGAGTTGATGGACGAGTTACGCCAACGTTACTGCATTGTACTGGTTACTCATTCGATGCAGCAAGCCGCTCGGGTCTCGCAGAAAACCGCATTCTTCAACCTTGGAAAACTCGTCGAAATCGGCGATACGGAAACGATATTTACCAATCCGCTGGAACAAATGACACAAGATTATATCACTGGCCGGTTTGGTTGATGCGACAGGATTAGGGCTATGCACCAGCACATTGTTACCTCGTTCTCGGACGAACTCGACCAACTTTCCGCAGCACTGCTGCAAATGGGCGGCCTCGCCGAAACCATGATCAGCGATGCGTGTCAGGCCTTAACCACCCAGAACCGCGAACTCGCCGAGCGCGTCATCAGCCGGAACTTTGAAATGGACAAGATGGAAAGCGACTGCCAGCGTGATGTCACCAGACTGCTGGCGCTGCGCCAGCCCATGGCTTCCGATCTCAGAATGGTTGTTGGTGCTATAAAAATTGCCGGCTCGATTGAAAGAATTGGCCACCTCTCCAAGAATATTGCACAGCGCAGCATCCACATCATGGATTCGGGAAATATGAGCGCTGAAACCAAGAATGTTATGTCAATCAATGGCATTGAACGGATGGGCCGGGCCGTATCGCGCCAGCTGCAAATAGCGCTCGACGGTTATGCGCGCCGGGACTCAGAAGCGGCGCTACGGGTTATCTTCCAGGATGACGACATCGACAGTCACTATAATGCATTGTTAAAATCAATGCTGGTATATATGACCGAGGATCGCCAGCGTCTGGACGAACGGTCAAACTTTCTGTTCATCGTTAAGAATCTGGAACGGATCGGAGATCATTGCTCGAATATCGCCAAGGTCGTGCACTACATCGCCACGGGAAATCACATTCTCACTCAGAATATTCCGGATCAACCAACCGAAGGTAACGATAAGGCTGCCAAAGCATGAGACCATTTATCGTGATTGCCGAAGATGAAACATCTGTCGCCGAGCTTCTGCGATACAATCTTGAGGCGCTTGATTACAAGACGGCATCAGCCACTGATGGTGAAGAAGCCTTATTACTGATCGAAGAGCGCGTGCCGGATCTTGTCATTCTTGACTGGATGCTGCCGAAAGTCTCCGGCATTGAAATCTGTCGACGATTGCGGTCCCGGCCCGAGACCGCCAATATTCCGATTATGATGCTGACTGCAAAGACCGAAGAGGCAGACCGGATCCGCGGGCTCGAGACCGGCGCCGACGACTATATCACAAAACCATTCTCGATTAATGAGCTGATGGCGCGGGTCAAAGCTGTTCTCCGGCGTATCCGGCCGGCGCTTGTCGAGAAACTTGTTTCGGTAGGCGATATTTCAATCGACAGGGGGACCTATCAGGTCACGCGCAATGGCGAACCAATTGAATTGGGGCCAACCGAATTCCGGCTGCTTGACTATTTCATCCAATATCCCGGGCGCGTCTTTTCGCGGGAACAATTGCTCGACGGGGTCTGGGGATCAGATGTATTTGTCGAAGCCCGGACTGTCGATGTACATGTCGGGCGATTGCGGAAAGCGCTCATGAGCAAAGGCGGAAACAATCCGATCAGGACGGTCCGCTCAGCTGGCTATTCTCTCAAAAATAGCTAGATCGACCCGCGACGTCTTGCCTGATGGAACGTCCAGGCCGTGCGCACAATCGATTCAAGGTCGGAGGTCGCCGTCTTAAACCCTAATTCTGTCTCCGCCTTATACGTATCCGCCATGAGCACTGGCGGATCGCCCGGACGTCGCGGGCCAATTTTGATTGGCACGTTCAGCCCCGTCACGGTCTCGACCGCCTCGACGATCTGACGCACGCTGAAACCGTCCCCTGAGCCGAGATTAAAATCATTGGTCTGACCACCATCTTCAAGATATTTGAGGGCCAGGGCATGGCCATGCGCCAGGTCATCAACATGAATATAATCTCGGATACAGGTTCCATCCGGCGTTTCATAATCCGTTCCGAAAATACTGAATGTATCGATCTCACCCGTTAGAGACATTAGTATTCGCGGAATAATATGAGTTTCGGGATCGTGTTCTTCGCCAATATCACCATCCGGATCGGCCCCGCAGGCATTGAAATAGCGCAGCGCGACCGACCGAATATTGTAGGCGCGGTCATAATCGCGCAATATTTTCTCGATCATCAATTTTGACTGCCCATAAGGGTTAATCGGGCTCTGCAACGTCGTTTCCTTGATTGGAATTTCGTCCGGTTCGCCATAGGTCGCGCAAGTGCTTGAAAACACAATCTGATCGAGGCCTGTCTTCCGCATAGCGTCTAACAGGCTCAACGTTCCGCCAACATTATTAGAATAATATTTTGCCGGCTCGACGACTGATTCGCCGACATAGGACCAGGCCGCAAAATGAACAATAGCTTTCGGTCGATATGCATTTATCACATCGATAAGTCGGTCGGTTTCGGACAAGTCACCGACTTCCAGTGGCCCCCATTTGACGGCGTGTCGGTGCCCGTAGACAAGATTGTCAAACGTCACCGGCGTGTAGCCCAAGCCTGACAGCCACTTACAAGTATGGCTGCCGATATAGCCCGCGCCGCCGGTCACCAATATCACTGGTCGGTCTGTCATTCTTGCACCCATAGTTCTTGTGATCGCTGTTTTGGCATCGCAAATCAAACCGGCAGCTTCAAGCAAAATCAGCCATGCGAACAGGATAGATCAATATTTGTGATATCACGGTCAGCACGGGCGCCGCCCGAATATGGCGGTTTCAATCCAGAGCAAAAAGACGAATACCGAAACCCTGAAATGCCCGTGCCTTCGCCCGGAGCAGGCCACACCATCAAGACACGCATCAGTCGACCAGCGCCATTGGCGGGCGTTCATGAGATCGGATTTCGCCATCAACCCGACCAGCTGTTCCGTCCATACCGTCAGCAATGCCGCAGACATCCCGGGGACAAACCCCAAACCTGGCCTTAAAACTCTTGGTGAAGTGGGCTGTATCATAAAAACACAATTGCTCAGCAACGGTTCCGACGACACCGGTGCGATCACCGCGGGTTCTGGATAGTGAACCATAAGCCATTTCAAGCCTGCAGCGACGGACATAGGCCGCAACGCTGCCACATTCGGCAAACAATCTGT
>CBFHPC010000175.1:0-3401 GCA_965657655.1 Henriciella sp. | reverse complement strand
CCCCGACGAAGATCGCGTCGAGGAATTCGGCCTTAAGCAAATGTGGCGTTCACCGAATGGCACCATCCGGAACATTCTTGGTGGCGTCGTTTTCAGAGAGCCAATTGTGATCGACAATATTCCGCGTCTCGTGCCCGGCTGGACCCAGCCGGTTGTCGTCGGGCGCCATGCTTTTGGCGACCAGTATAAAGCCACCGACTTTCTGGTACCTGGCGCCGGTAAATTGACGATGAAATGGGTTGCTGCAGACGGCTCTGATAGTCAGGAATACGAAGTGTTCGACTTCCCGAGCTCTGGTATTGCGATGGGAATGTACAATCTCGACGAGTCCATTCGCGATTTTGCGCGCGCCAGCTTCAATTATGGTCTCGTCCGGAAATGGCCGGTCTATCTATCGACCAAAAACACCATCATGAAAAAATATGATGGCCGGTTCAAAGATATTTTCCAGCACATTTTCGACACTGAATTCGCAGACCAGTTCGCAGAATTTGGCGGCACCTACGAACACCGGCTGATCGATGATATGGTCGCATCGGCAATGAAATGGTCGGGCGGCTATGTCTGGGCCTGTAAGAATTATGATGGCGACGTTCAGTCCGATACGGTTGCACAAGGGTATGGCTCGCTTGGTCTGATGACATCGGCCTTGTTGACACCCGATGGCAAAACCATGGAATCAGAGGCCGCACACGGCACGGTTACGCGTCACTACCGCAATCATCAGCGCGGCGAACCGACCTCGACAAACTCGATTGCATCGATTTTTGCCTGGACCAGAGGCCTCGAACATCGCGGCAGACTGGACAATACCCCAGAGGTCACAAAATTTGCGCGTCTGCTCGAAGACACAGTCATTCGTACTGTCGAAAAAGGCCAGATGACAAAAGATCTCGCTTTGCTGGTCGGGCCCGATCAGCAATGGTTGACCACCGAAGGCTTTATTGAAGCCGTTTCGAACAATCTCGAAACCGTTATGTCAAAAGCGTAAGCTTGGATGCTTGCGAACAAGGCTGATCTGGAAACAGATCAGCCTTTTTTTTGGCCCAGTCTCCCGGGGGTTCATACCGGCAAGACGTGTGGCACTCACTTGTAGCGTACGCACTTGCAACACACCGGCCATGACAAGCGGTACCGGACGACGCAACGCCGCGTCACATTCTACAGCGTCTGTAACTCGCCAAGAATGACATGTTCCTGATTAAACCAGAGCGGTGATCTGGCGAGATCGATGAATTTTCGCTCATCCTCGATGAGGGCCTGAGACGCCAGGTCTGCGCCCGGATTCTGACCGGCGGCAAAAAAACTATCCCAGCTGTCAAACCAGAGTTCAGCAATACCATCATAGGCTTGTGGCGCGCCCCGCGGCCCCGCCACGGCCTGATCGGCTTTGTGTGACAGCGCATGGGTCTGCACATAACGGCGAATATTGAGAGTCGCGGCGTGGCTGGCAACCAAAGGCGCGTGTGTATCACGCCAATAGGTCTGGAATTCGGCCCGGCTCAAATCGGGCAATCGGTGCAGACAGAAAGTGAGTTTGATCACGGCTGCACCCTTGTTCAGTCGAGCAACTCGTAGCGGTAAACCTCGATGACCGTATTGGCCAAAAGCTTCTCGCACATTTCCTTGATCCGGTCAGCGGCGCGATCGGCGGGAATATCTTCAAGGTCGAGTTCGATCACCTTACCGATACGGGCGCCATTAACCTCGTCAAATCCCATGCGCAGCAACGTATCTGAAATCGCCTTTCCTTGCGGATCAAGAACGCCCTGCTTCAATCCGACATGCACAACAGCTTTCATCTATAAGGCTCCGATCCGATGATTCTAAGACGTCTGCATAAACCAAACAGCCCGCTATGAAAATGCCAGATACGCCGAAACACCGATAGCTGCCATCCCGATAGCTGCAAACCAGGGCAGATATTTCAAAATCCGAAGCCGGGTCAGTAATTTATCGAATTGCTGCTTGTCATTCAGGCGGGGAAACGCCCCATCGGGAACCGGTAATTCCAGGAATTTACACAGCGGTTCCCATCCCTCACGGACGTCAAAAACCAGCACCCGTTCCGCCGGCAATCCGGATTTTACCTCGTTGAGATGCTGGTCCCAGACCTTTTTGGCAAATGACTTGTCGGCGAAGCGGCCTTTAAAAACAGCCTGCCAGATGACAGCGTCCAGCATACGTCTGATCTTCTTTATCCGCGGAATCGGTCTCATCCATAATGGAAACCCGCTGGAGACCCGATAGATCGTAGCGTCCGCACTGGCATACCATGCCTCGAAATCGCGCACATTGAGGATAATTTTTGCATCGGGAAACGCGTCGGCCAATTCACGCCAATAACCGCATGCCGGAAAGTCGACGCAGGCCTGATAGCCGTCAAACACAGTTTGCCAGTCAAGTTTTGCCCCCTGGCCAATCTGATCCCAGTAATCAAGCTGGGCACCAGACCCCATGCTCAACACCTCGATCATGTGATGCGTTTTCGAATAGCCAAGCTGCTCCAGGGCAGCCTTCATCGACAATGTGCCAGTCCGGCCGAAGCCGGCGCCGATAATTTTTAATCCCAACCCGCTTACTCCGTTACGATTGCGCGTCGGTAATTGTTATTTCGGCCCGGCCTGAAAGTCCACAATCTCGGCCCCGCTGGCCGACGGCTTCAAAATACCAAGCCGGCGAGCAACCTCTGAATAGGCTTCGGTCACACCGCCGAGATCGCGTCTGAACCGATCTTTATCGAGCTTTTCATTACTATCAAAGTCCCAAAGCCGACAACTATCCGGACTGATTTCATCAGCCAGGATTGTTCGCTGCAAATCACCGTCAAAGTGACGTCCGAATTCGATTTTGAAATCAACCAGCCTGATATTGACCGCAGCGAACAGGCCGCTCATGAAATCATTAATCCGAAGCGCATAGGCAATCATTTCGTCCATTTCCTGCGGCGTTGCCCAGTTGAAACAGGCAATGTGCTCCTCTGAAACAACCGGATCACCCAACTCGTCATTCTTCAGGCTGAACTCGACCAGCGCCCGTGGCAATGCGGTACCCTCTTCAACCCCGAGCCGTTTGGTTAAAGACCCTGCCGCAACGTTGCGAACAATGACTTCAAGCGGAATAATGTCGACTTTCTTGATCAATTGCTCGCGCATGTTCAAGCGGCGAATAAAATGGTTCGGGATACCAACCACGTCCAGACGCTTCATCATGAACTCGCTTATGCGATTATTGATAACGCCCTTGCCGTCAAGCACGGCCTTTTTTTCGGCATTGAACGCCGTCGCATCATCTTTGAAATACTGAATTATTGTTCCAGGTTCGGGGCCCTCATAAAGAATTTTGGCCTTTCCCTCATAAATCATGCGTTTTCGTGTCACGTTCTGTCCTCGCAAAAACCG
>CBFHPC010000174.1:0-3403 GCA_965657655.1 Henriciella sp. | reverse complement strand
CGGGTGGCGATATATTCACGTGACCGACATAAACACCCAGTTGTGTTCGGCCGGGATGTCGCCGATAAACTCTACAAGATTTGACCGGGAGGAAGAAAATGGATGTTACCAACGCCGTAAGCCAGCGTATTTCAACACGCGCCTTTCTAGATACGCCCATCACAAAACAGGAGCTCGCTGACTGGTTGCAAGCTGCCCAGCGGGCGCCCTCGGGCGGAAATTTACAGCCCTGGCGGGTGATTGCCCTGACCGGCGAGGCACGCCAGAATATTATTGATATGGCGGCGAAAACCCTATCGCAATCGCCCCGTGGCGAACAAACCGATCGCCCGATCTATCCCGAAGCGATTACCGAGGCTCAAAAAAACCGGCGCTACCGGGTCGGCGAGATGATGTATGAGCAACTCGACATTCCGCGGGATGATAAAGCCAGACGCCTGCAATGGTTTGCGCGCAACTACCGCTTCTTTGACGCACCGGTCGCATTATTCTTCATTATCGACGAAGGCATGGGACACGGACAATGGGCCCATACCGGCATGTTTATGCAAACACTGGCTTTACTTGCGGAGGAACGCGGCTGGGGCACCTGTATGCAGGAATGCTGGGGTGCATTACGCCCTAGTCTGAAAAGCCATCTCGGCCTGGCTGATCATGAAATGGTCTATTGCGGTATGGCCGTCGGATATCCCGACCGCAAGGCCGCCGTGAACCAGCTTTATACCGAACGCGCCGAGCTTGATGAATTCGCCGAATTTCGCGGCTTTTCGTAAACTATGCTGGAGACAACGTCATGAAATTGGCAACTTGGAACGTCAACTCGATTAAAGCCCGTTTGGCCACCGTTCTCGAGACCCTGAACCAAATAAATTGTGATGTCGTTTGTCTGCAGGAGATTAAATGCGAAACCGACGCATTTCCATATCTGGAACTTGAGGATCTTGGCTACAATTGCGCCGTGCTTGGTCAGAAGAGCTATAATGGTGTCGCGCTGCTGTCGAAGTTTCCGCTGGACGAAGTAGCCAAAGGCCTGCCGGGCGATGATAGCGACGAACAGGCCAGATATATCGAAGCCGTTATCTGTGCTGATAATCCGGTTAGAATAGCGTCTCTGTATCTGCCAAATGGCAACCCGGCACCCGGTCCAAAATACGATTATAAGCTCGCATGGATGAAACGTTTGCAAGCCCACGCTGCATCGCTTCTAACGCATGAGGAAAGCTTTATTCTTAGCGGCGATTATAATGTCATTCCGCGCGATATAGATTGCTGGGACCCCGAGCTCTGGCAAGACGATGCGCTGGCACGACCGGCGACCCGGGCTGCGTTTCAGGAACTCAAATTTATGGGCTTAAGCGAAGCATTCGAAATTGCTGATAACCGGTCGCATCAATATAGTTTCTGGGACTATCAAGGCGGCGCATTCACAAAGGATCATGGGGTCAGGATTGACCATCACCTGCTCAGCCCACAAGCTGCCGACCGGCTTAAATCAGTCGAAATTTATCGCAAAGCAAGAGCTGCGACCAAACCCTCTGACCATGTCCCGGTGATAATAGATATAAAGGACTAGGCTGCCCTAATCATTACACGTCCGGTTAAATTCGGAGGCAGCGCGATTAAACGTATCCACCTTGTCAGCAAGATCGGTTTGGGTCTCGAAAAATGAGCTTCTCAGATCATCATATACAAGCTTCGTATCGTCGGCTTCAACTTCATGCTCTGGACTGAAGGCGCGGAGGGTTTCAGCCGCTTCCCAGACCTCACCCGCGGCCTCAACCTCGGCTGCCAGCGTCTGATAGCGTTCCTGCAAATCAAGCAATTTGACCTGCTGCTGGGAGAGGTCCGCATTCAAGCCCTGACAGGCCTGATAACGGCTCGGAGATAGGGCCATCGCCGGAAATACAGAACAAAGAAAGAATAAAAGCGGAGCAAAAGAAGATCTTATCATAATAGACTACTATATTTACCTATCTTAAGTCAGGATGAATGGGGCGGCCAAATTTCTGCCCCATTCCCTGACTGCATCTGTGAGATGACAATTTTACGCCTAAATGTCGGCATAAACATGGCTTTCGCCGTCATAGCCTTCATGCGTGACCGCGCCGAGATGAGCCGGCCCGACAAGTTTGCAATATTTCGAGAGCGTTCCCGAACCATAATTTGTCTTCCGCGGTGACCATTGCTGCCGTCGCTCGGCGAACTCGGCCGGTGTCAGTCGCACATCAATCGTACCTTTTTCCGCATCTAGCGTGATGATGTCACCATCGCGGATCAGACCGATCGGTCCGCCATCCTGTGCCTCGGGTCCAACATGACCAACACAGAAGCCACGCGTCGCACCAGAGAACCGTCCATCGGTTACGAGCGCGACCTTGTCGCCCATTCCCTGGCCATAAAGCGCCGCAGTTGTCGACAACATTTCCCGCATACCGGGACCACCTTTTGGTCCCTCATAACGGATCACGAGAACCTCACCCTCTTTATATTCGCGGTTTTCGACGGCCCGGAAACAGGCTTCCTCTCCATCAAAGACCCTTGCCGGACCGGAAAACCGCAGATTCTCGAGGCCGGCAACTTTCACGATTGCGCCATCTGGAGCCAGTGATCCCCATAAACCAATCACACCGCCGGTTTCTGTAATCGGCTTGGCCGCAGAATAGATAACCTTCTGGTCTGGATTAAACGTGATATCAGCAAGGTTCTCTGCGACAGTCTTACCCGTCACCGTGATGCAATCACCATTGATCAGACCTTCATCAAGCAGGGTTCGCATTAGCATTGGAACGCCGCCAACCTCGCCAAAGTCTTTCGCGACGAACTCGCCACCGGGTTTCAAGGACGCAATATAAGGTGTTTTCGCAAATATCTCAGCGACATCGCGCAGTTCGAACTGAACACCGCATTCATGCGCCATTGCCGGCAAATGCAGCGCCGCATTGGTCGACCCGCCCGTTGCAGCAACAACAATCGCCGCATTTTCAAACGCTTCTCGGGTACAGATGTCACGGGGCCGCAAGCCGGTTTCAATCAACCGCATGACGGCCTCGCCGGACGCGACAGCGTACTCGTCACGATTGGTGTATGGTGCAGGCAATGCCGACGATAATGGTAACGCCAGCCCGATGGCTTCGCTGACGCAAGCCATTGTATTTGCCGTAAACTGACCGCCACACGCACCATCACCGGGGCATGCAATCCGTTCGAGGGCTGCCAGCTTCTCATCACTCATATTGCTGTCACCGGCAGCATGCGCGCCGACCGCCTCGAACACGTCGAGAACGGTAACATCACGCCCTTCAAACCGTCCCGGCAAGATTGAGCCCCCATATAGAAAAACGCTCGGGACGTTCAGGCGAAGCATGGCCATCATCATGCCCGGAAGGGATTTGTCGCAGCCAGC
>CBFHPC010000173.1:0-3478 GCA_965657655.1 Henriciella sp. | reverse complement strand
TTTCCGCCGCCTGAAGTATTTCGTGCCCTGCCCGAGCACCAGGAGATTGCGCGTGCGATGTGCGATTATTCAATCATCGGCTTCCAGTCGGACCAGGACCGCTGCAATTTCACGCGATACCTGCTTGAAGATTGTTTTGGCATGAATTGCGGCGACGGCATTTATGAAGCCTTTGGCACGACGATCAAAATCGAGACGTACCCGATCGGCATTGATGCAGACAGTTTTGCCGATGCAGCAAAAACCGAGACCGCCCAGAAAGCCGGCGACCGGATCGGTCGCTTCCTTGGTGGACGCAAACTGGTCATTGGCGTTGATCGGATGGATTATTCCAAAGGCCTGCCAGAGCGGTTCGAGGCCGTCGGCCAGCTTTTTGATGACTATCCGGAAACCCATGGTCGCGTTTCTGTAACGCAAATCGCACCACCATCGCGCAGTAAAGTCGACGGATATCGCGAACTGCGCCATACACTGGATGGTCTGGCGGGTCGGATCAATGGCGATTATGGCGATCTCGACTGGATCCCCTTGCGCTATCTGGCGCGGTCTTATGATCGAGAGGAACTGGCCGGCCTTTTCAGGATCGCCCGGGTCGGACTTGTTACCCCATTAAGGGATGGCATGAATCTGGTGTGCAAAGAGTTCATCATGGCACAGGATGAAAGCGATCCCGGGGTGCTTGTTTTGTCAGAATTTGCTGGCGCTGCCGAACAATTGAAAGACGCACTTCTGGTCAATCCACACGATACCAGAAAACTTGCACAGGTGATTCACACTGCGCTGACCATGCCGCTTGAAGAGCGCATACAGCGCTGGCGTGGTCTGCGGGATATTGTCATCGAACAGGATATCGCATGGTGGCGGAAGACCTTCTTGAATGACCTTAATGAGCTGAAATTTACGCCGGTATAGCCAAGCATGAAGACAGACCAACTGACGTCAATGGGCCAGAGCCTTCCGGTATTAATGCCCGGCCATGCCTTATTCCTCGATTTTGACGGGACCCTTGCTCCCCTGCAGGATGATCCCGACACTGTAACGCTGCCCGATGACGGCCCTGTCTGCCTTAACACACTGGCAGAAAAGATTAACGGCGCTCTCGTCCTGATCAGCGGCCGGGATGTGCGTGACCTTTGCGCGCGAACGCCTTCGACGCTATGGCGGGTTGGCGGGCACGGTCACGACATCTGCCGACCGGGTGAACACCCCTCCCGGGCTGCCATCACAGCACCAGCCGCGCTGCGCCAGGCGGCTGAACAGATTATTTGCGATATTGACGGCACCCGGATCGAGGAAAAAGGGGCCGTACTGGCCGTTCATTACCGTCAGAACCCGGCGGCCGGAACGGACCTTGCAACCAAGCTGCAATCGCTTGCGCAACGCATGCCGGGCTATGCATTCCAACATGGCAAAATGGTCATCGAGCTGAAACCGGCCGGCGTCGACAAGGGGACGGCGCTGAAGGCCATTATGTCGCTGCCATTATTTACCGGACGAATTCCAATCATGATCGGAGATGACAGAACCGACGAAGATGCGATGCAGGCGGCCATCGATCTTGGCGGAACCGGCATCAAAGTCGGGGCTGGACAGACATGTGCACGGCATCGTTTTGAAGACCCAGACGCGGTCTGGCACTGGTTAAAGGAGCAAATAGATGAGCACGCTTGAACTCGGCATTATTGGCAATGGCACCGTCGCAGCGCTTATCGACCCGACAGCATCGGTTCAATGGATGTGTTTACCGCGTTTTGACGGCGAACCCATTTTCAATGCATTGCTTGGCGGCAATGGTGCTTTTTCCATTGCCCTTGCAGGACAAGTTAGCTGTAAGCAAACCTATATCCGCAATACCGCCATTATAGAAACAATTCTAACCGCGGCCGACGGGTCGTCGCTTAAGGTTACAGATTTTGCCCCGCGCTTCTTCGATCGCGGCCGTCTTTTTCGCCCGGCATCAATCGTTCGCCGGATCACGCCGCTTTCGGGAATGCCCCGGATAACGGTGTTCCTGCGCGCGGAAAGTAAACGCGGAGAACGAACGATTCTGCGTCGCCGCGGTGTGTCGCACATACGTTTTCCTGATGAGGATTTTGACTTTCGAGTGACAACGGATGCGCCGATATCATTCGTCATGGATGAACGGGAATTCGTGCTCGACCGCGAACTCAGCTTTGTGCTCGGGCCGGATGAATCCCTATCCGACAATCCGGAATCGATTGCCGGCGACTGGCTGCACCGGACCCTGCATAGCTGGCAAGAATGGTCGCAACGTCTGGCAACACCGCCAGAATGGCAGGAAGCGGTCATACGGGCTGCGATCACCCTCAAACTTTGCGTGTATGAGGAAACCGGCGGCATCGTCGCGGCGCTGACAACCTCAATTCCCGAACATGCTGGCTCGCAACGCAACTGGGATTACCGATTTTGCTGGTTGCGAGATGCCTACTTCACGGTGACAGCACTCAACCGGCTTGCGGCGGTTGGGACACTCGAGAAATATCTCGGCTATCTCAGAAATACGGTCGCGATGACCAAGGGCGGACATATTCAACCCGTATTCGGTATCGCGCTTGAAACCGATCTGACCGAAGAAATCGGCGACCGGCTCACCGGCTATCGTGGCATGGGGCCGGTAAGGTTTGGCAATCAAGCGGCCGAACATATCCAGCATGATGTTTATGGACATGTCATACTGGGTGCAGCGCAGGCGTTTTTTGATGATCGATTATTTGCGAAGGCTGGGGACCTCGACTTTGAACATTTTGAACAAGTCGGTGAGCGTGCCTATCAGGTTTACAACACACCCGATGCCGGAATATGGGAGTTTCGAGGCATCGCCCATGTTCACACCTCATCGGCCATTATGTGCTGGGCAGCCTGCGACCGCCTCGCCAGAATTGCCAGAGCGCTCGGCCGTACGGAACGCGCTGAACACTGGCACAGCCGCGCCGACACAATCCACGAGACGATATTAAGGGAAGCCTGGAACGAAAAGCGGCAAGCCTTTACCGGCGCGTTTGGCGGCACTGACCTTGACGCATCGGTCCTGCTAATGGCCGAAATCGGCTTCATCGATCCAATGGATCCACGTTATATTGCAACTGTCGAGCGTGTTGATGAAGAATTGCGCGTCGATAACCATGTCTACCGTTACCGGATAGAAGACGATTTCGGTTTACCCAAAACAGCCTTCACCGCCTGCACGTTCTGGCACATCGATGCGCTAGCCCGGATCGGGCGCATCGAGGATGCGCGCAAAATGTTCGAAGCGGTATTATCAACACGGACAAAACTCGGCTTACTGTCAGAAGATGTTGATACCGAAACCGGAGAATTATGGGGCAATTTCCCCCAGACCTATTCCATGGTCGGTATCATCAATGCCGCCGCCCGGCTGAGCCGCCAATGGGATGAAGTCGTATGACGCGGCATGATAATTAACCGCAAGTATCAAACGAAACCTTATTGCCGCCAG
>CBFHPC010000172.1:0-3528 GCA_965657655.1 Henriciella sp. | reverse complement strand
AAGAATACGAGACGTTTCGCCAAGATGTCGCGTCATTTCTGGAAACGAATCGGCAGGACGCGCCGACGCCTGATGATCGGGGGCTGAAGCATCCAAAGCGTATCGCCTGGCAGAAACGGTTAATCGAAAATGGCCTCGCGGCTCGGACGATACCGGCTGAATATGGCGGTTATGGCGCGACGCCGGATATTCTCAAATCGCGGATTATCGCCGAGGAATTTGCGCGGACCGGTTTGCCGAAAGGGAGCGCCAATCAGGGCGTCTCGATGCTGGTGCCGACACTTCTGGAACTTGGCACGGAGGCGCAAAAGCAAGCCTATATCAAGCCGACCTTGCATGGGGAAATGATCTGGTGTCAGGGATATTCCGAGCCTGGCGCCGGGTCCGATCTGGCAAGTCTAACGACGCATGCCCACATTGATGGTGATGATTATGTTATCAATGGACAGAAAATCTGGACCTCGACGGCGAAACAGGCGGATATGATTTTCTGCCTGGTACGCACCGAGCCGGATGCCAAGAAGCATCATGGCATTTCGTATTTGATCTTTTCAATGGATACGCCGGGTATTGAAGTCCGCCCTCTCGTCGACATGACGATGATGGCAAATTTCAATGAGGTGTTCTTCACCGATGTACGTGTCCCTCGTTCGCAAATTGTTGGCAAACCGGGCGCTGGCTGGCAGGTGGCGAATGCAACCTTGACCCATGAGCGCGGTATGCTGGGGGATCCGAATGCGGCAAAAGCTCGCTTACTGGAAATTGCAGCCTTAATGCAGACCGAAACCATTAATGGCGAGCGGCTGATCGATAATCCCGGCTTTCGGGATCGCCTGATTGCGCTGCAGGCTCGCGTCTATGCGATGCAGGCCAATGGGTTGCGGGTTATGACCAGTCAGCTCCAAGCTGAGTCAGCGGGCATGGCTGGCCTGATTGTTAAATTGCAAGGATGTGAGCTGAATCATGAGCTCGCCCGTCTGGCGATTGATGCCATGGGCGAGTTTGGACTGCTCTATGGTCAGGATACCCCGTATCTTCGTGATTTCGGTCTCTGGCAGCAGCGCTACATGTATGATCTCGGCCTGATTATCGGAGGCGGAACGGCGCAAATACAAAAGAATATTATCGCGGAACGCGGGCTAGGTATGCCGCGTGAACCTAAACCGGCCGTCGCCTAGGAGTTAAGCACATGGAATTTGCGCTCTCTGATGATCAGAAAATGTTTCAGTCTTCCATCCAGGGGTATCTGAACGAAAATGCGCCGCTGGACCAGATCAGAGCGGCCGCCAATGGCAATCAGGATGTCATGGCACAGTTAAAGACCGGGCTGCTTGAATTGGGACTTGCCCATATTCTGGTGCCTGACACCCATGGCGGCCTCGGGCTTGGCTTGCTGGACAGTATTCTGGTGCAGGAAGCTCTCGGGCGTGTTGTGGCGCCCTATGATTTTACCGCACTGGCGCTGGCGATTACCGGCTTGAGGCTGGCGGGCAGTGAGCGTCAACAGACCGAATGGTTTTCGGAACTCATCTCCGGGGACGTCGAGTTCGGTGTGGCCTTGACCGAGCATGTCGGGGCACGGGAGCAGGCCGGTGTGGTGTCGTCGGAAGCAGGACTGAGTGGCAAATCCCTATTCGTTCTGAATGCTGCGGCCGCAACCCATTTCATGGTTTGTGACCGGCAGGGTGGTTTATACATTGTTGCGCGCAATGCGGCCGGTCTCAGTCTCAATATGCTTGATACAATCGACAGAACACGTAATTTTTGCGAACTCGTCTTTGACCATACCCCGGCCATTCACCTGTCGGCAGAAGACGAAACCGGCACGGCCGCTAATCAGATGGTTGCCATTGGTCGGTTATTATTGGCAGCTGATACGCTCGGGGCCAGTCAGACTATGCTGGATAAGGCGGTCGCCTATGCGGGCGAGCGCAAGCAGTTCAACCGCCTTATTGGCAGCTTCCAGTCCGTGAAGCATCTATGCGCGGAAATGGCGGCGCAGATCGAGCCGGCGAGATCGTTGATCTGGCACACCGCCTATTTGCTTGATGAACAGTCGGATGAAGCTAATTTGATGGTATGTCTTGCCAAGTCCCATCTTGCGGAAATCGGAACTCATATTGCGCGAACGGCAACAGAGGTACACGGCGGGATGGGCTTCACGGATTTGTTGGGACTGCATTACTGGTTCAAACGGATCGGTGCGAACCGGCAATTATTGGGCAGCCCTGAAACGGTGCGATCGGAGGCCGCACGTTTGCAGGGTTGGGTGTAAGAAAAATCGTGTTTAAGGTGAACCAGAGATCCAAACGAGACTAGAATGAAGATTAAAAGCGAGGAAGTAATTTAATGGCTGATACGATGGCAGGGATTGACCCGAACGATGAACTTAACAATCTGAATATGTCGGAAGAGGCGCGGCCGCTATACGAGCATGTGAAGAAATTCATTGCTGATGTGGTGGCGCCGATGTCGGAAGAGTTCCACGAGCTCGGCAAAGATAATGATGACATCTGGAATTATGCGCCCGGTCAGTTGGAGTGTCTTGAGAAAGCCAAGGATGAGGCCAAACGTCAGGGATTATGGAATTTCTTCCTGCCGGATGCCGAAACAGGCGAAGGCTTAAGCAATCTTGATTATGCCTATATTGCGGCAGAACTGGGCAAAAATTCACTGGCCTCGGAGACAATGAACTGCTCGGCGCCGGATACAGGCAATATGGAAGTTCTCGAGCGTGTCGGTACGCCAGCCCAGAAAGAACAGTGGTTGAAGCCGCTGCTTGAAGGCAAGATCAGGTCCGCTTTTGCCATGACCGAGCCTGGCATCCCGTCATCGGATGCAAAGAATGTCTCGACGAGCGCGGTTCTTGACGGTGACGAATGGGTCATCAATGGCGAGAAATTTTATATTTCCGGCGCCGGTGATCCACGTTGTAAAATTATGATTACGATGGTGAAAACCAGTCCTGATGCGCCGGCCCATAAGCAGCAGTCGCAAATTCTGGTTCCGGTTGACACACCCGGCGTGAAAATCCTCGGTCCAATGCACGTCTTCGGTAATCCCGATGCGCCGCACGGTCATATGCATATTCTGTTCGACAATGTACGTGTCCCGAAAGAAAATATGCTGCTGGGCGAGGGTCGCGGGTTTGAAATTTCTCAGCTGCGTCTCGGCCCGGGTCGTATTCACCATTGCATGCGGTCTATCGGTGCAGCTGAAAAGGCGCTCGACCTCATGGTGATCCGCGGCTCAACGGGACGCAAAGCGTTTGGAAATGATCTCATCAAACTCGGTGGCAATCTAGAAAAAGTGTCGCGTGCGCGAATCGAGATTGAGGCTATGCGCATGATGGTTTTGAAGGCTGCCAAGGCGATGGATGTGCTTGGAAACCGCGAAGCGCGTGTCTGGATTTCGATGGTCAAGGCGATGGTGCCGGAGCGGGTCTGCGCGATTATCGATGATGCCATTCAGATTCACGGGGCAACCGGTGTTTCCCAGTGGACCCCGCTGGCGCAGATGTATGCATCG
>CBFHPC010000171.1:0-3533 GCA_965657655.1 Henriciella sp. | reverse complement strand
CGCCCACCACTTCCCTTGTTCCATGTCCAAATCTTCGGCGGTGTATACTCGTCTGCATCGCTCATTTAGCGCTCTCCTTGGTCACGCCGATCCGGCGACATTTTTCTAAACGGGTTTTAGATTACATGCTCTGAACCTAACGCCAAGACACCAGCGCCAGAGGGTATTAATTTAACATCCATTTCGTCAGACCATCTTGTCCCAGACTCTAAATAGCCGATCCAATAGTATTGAAGTCTGCCCTCGTCCGAGGGCAGCATCACATTATTACACTCACAGGGTCAATAATATATTTAATCTTTACGCCACGGCTACGCCAGGCTGGTATATAATCGATGTCGCCCACCACCAGAACGACACCCGAAAACGAGGATAATCAACATGACCCGCTTAACCGCTGCTAATCAGGCGCAACTAGACGCAAGTGCGGACCTTCTCAAAATGGCAGCAGCGGCCATGGGCTTCGAGGCGAACTCACTTCGAATAATGGCCCGGCGGCCCGCCATTCTCAAGGGATTTATGGCCCTTTCAGCCGCTATTTTGGGACCAGATGGTCTCATTCAACCACAGCTCCGGCAGATGATTGCACATGTCACAAGCACCGCCGCCGGCTGCGCATACTGTCAGGCCCATACTGCACATGGGGCCGCTCATCGCGGCCTATCGGCGGAAAAAATCGAAGCCCTCTGGGCATTTGAAAGCGATCCCCTTTTTAGCGCGGCAGAGCGCGCCGCGCTTCAGCTCGCCCAGGCCGCTGGACGCGTTCCAAACCAGGCAACTGATGCACATTTCAGACAATTGGAAGCCCATTATAATAGCGATGAAATCGCTGAAATTGTCGCTGTGATTGCCCTATTCGGTTTCTTAAACCGATGGAATGATACCCTCGCGACCGACCTTGAAGACAGCCCGCTGGCATTCGCCGAGGCGCATCTTAAACATTCAGCCTTAACCGCTCCCAGACCGGATGACACAGCCTTATGATCAGATATGCCGAGCCTGATGACTTTTGGGCGCTATACCAGATCAATACGCAATCAACGCCGGGGGTCAGCGATGAAACCTGGCCCGATTTTCAGGATATCGTGAAGCTGGCAACCACGTTTGTCGCCATCGCTGAAAACAATCGGCCCAGTGGTTTTATTACCCTCGTCGCGCCGGGCGAGGTGCAGTATAAGAGCCCCAATCTTAGATGGTTCGAAGCGCGACAAGCCGAAACCGGTCACCGGATCATCTATGTCGACCGGATTGCCATCTCACCGCATCGGCGTGGGCAGAAAATCGGCGAAGCCCTGTATCAAGCCGCCTTCGCCGCATTTTCCGGCCATGACGAGATCGGTTGTGAAGTCAACACACGCCCGAATAATCCCGGCTCGCATCGCTTTCACACCGCCCTCGGCTTCAAGCAGGTCGGCGAGCAGTGTTTTGACACAACGCAGAAATCGGTCGCCTATTACGCGAAACCGCTCTCAAAATAGCAGGCTTAATTGAGCTAATCCGGACCACCGAGCCCCTCGGGCTGGCCGACGACGACAAAGGTGAAGCGCTCCGGCGACATGTATTCCGCCGCCACCCGGTTCACTTCTTCCAGTGTCACCGCATCAATCCGCTGATTGCGCGTTTCGAAATATTCCGGAGGCCGGCCATCTAGCCGGATATCCATCATTCTTTCAGCGATTTTGGCATTTGTATCAAAGCTCAATGCATAAGACCCGGTCAGATAAGCCTTCACGTCGGAAAGCTCGGTCTCGGTGACGCCGCGATCGACCATGGCTTGTAATTGCTGCTTGATACCATCAATAAACACGCCGGCACTGGCATTTTTAGTTTGCCCACTGCCGCTAATCATCCGCAAATACTGACCACCATAGACGCCGGAATATACACCATAGGTCAGGCCTTCTTCGACCCTCAATTTCTGGTTTAAACGGGCATTATAACCGCCACCGCCAAACACGTAATTCATGACCTGAAGCGTCAGAAAATCGGGATGCTCGCGCGCCACACTTGGCGCTGTAAATGTGATCAGGCTTTGTGCCAGCGGTAATTCAACAATTATCGGCGATGAAACTGGCGTGCCGAACTTAACCGGTGCTATGTCCACATCGAGGCCGACCTCGACCAAACCTGATAAAACCCTGTCAATCTGCCTTGCCAGGGTTTCAGCGTCGACGTCGCCAACCACGGTGACCATCACCCCGTCGCGGCTTAGCATTTTATCCTTATAGGACCGCCCCATCGCACCCGTCAGTACCGATAGGCTATCTTCGCTTACCTCACGTACAACCGGATGATCAGGATATAGGGCGGTTTCCCGGGCCACAGCCGACAGATAGTCCGGGTCGGTGCGGCTGGATTCCAGCCATACGCTTTGCTCCCGCAAGAACCGCTCGACGGGACCGTCATCAAATCGCGGATCTGCGAACGCCGTGCCGATCAAATCAAAGCCTTCGTCCAGTGTCAGGCTCAACATCGAGGCGCTACAATAGGTCACCCCCGCCCCAGCCTGACAGCCAAAGCTCAGATTAAGCTCTTCCATCCGCTCGAAAAAGGCACGGCTATCAAGCTCACCTGCTCCTTCATTCATCATATAGGCGACCATTTCGCCAAGCCCTTCCTGACCTTCAGGGTCCGACATTGCGCCGACCTCCCAGGCCATACGCAAGGACACGATTGGGATCGATGGCTCTTCAACCAGCCATACAGATACGCCCCCCGGGGTCGTAAATTCCTGAATGCGGAAGAAATCGCCGTCGTGAATGGTAATATCCAGCGCGTCGCTGTCTTCGCCAGATGCGATATCACATGCAGACACGATCATTACTGACAAAAGAATGCCAATCCATGTTCTCATGAGCGCCATCCTATTGTCCCTCTTCATCCGGCAACAGACGCGCTGTAATAAAGTGTGCATCATCGGCAAAAATGGTTCGCACCGCGGCAAGCGCCTGATCAGCGGTCACAGCACGAACATCATCTGGATAATCCAGGAAGGTTTGCAACGCTCCATCGATCGCAACCCAGCCACCAATATCTCTGGCCATACTATACTGGCTGTCACGCTTATATATTGCATTGGCCGCCAAGCTGTTGCGAACTCTAGCAACATGAGCCTCATTAAAGCCTTCATCCAGAATATGGCGGACTTCCGCCATGACGGCGGCTTCAAGCGCCTCTAGCTGAACGCCAGGAGCAGGAGTCGCATAGATAATCGTCGGGCCTTCATCATGCAAGAAGTCATAGCCATAGCTGCCAACGGCGATCGCTAAATTCTTATCTTCAACCAATGATTGAAACAACAGGCTTGTTGCCCCTCCTCCCAGCACATCCAGGCCAACTTGCAGCGCCAGTGCAAAGTCCCGGTTCTGAACAAGTGACGTCCCATTATAATATCGATACCAGACAGGCTGACGAACTTTGCTATCGCGATGCTCTAATGCTGTGGTTTCCTGCAATGGCGCAACCGGCTGCCAGAGACGCTCTCCATTTACCAGGCCCGACGGTTGAATCGGCTCGTAGTAAATCTGTGCAAG
>CBFHPC010000170.1:0-3573 GCA_965657655.1 Henriciella sp. | reverse complement strand
GGAGGTGAAAAAGGACGAGATAATTGCATTTAGCGTGCCGATGCCCAGGCCAATGCCGGCGGTGCAGAGAAAGGCCAAAAAAAGCTGGTGGGGGTGTGCGGGCCAGTCTGCCAGATCAAACCAGACGAGACCGATCACGAATATCATATTTATGAGAAGATAAGTTAGGCTGATTAGGATGAATCTGGCCAAGACGGTATCAACGGCCTTGATCGGTGGATAAGTCAGCAAAGCTTGGTTCGCGCTAAACACCGTCATGAGTTTTGATGCCAATTCGGTATAGAATTGTAGCGTTAAGAAGCCGAGCGCTAGAAACAGTGCAAGACTGCCGCCATAGGGTGACGGTAAACGCCCGGCAAAAGAAAAGATTACGACCAAAACCAAAATACCAGCCACAGGCGTTATCAGTGCCCACAAATATCCGAGTCGAGATGTGCCGAAAGTTGCCCTCGTTTCTCTGAGTATTAGGCTCCCAATTACTCTAAATTGTAGCGCTAGCAGACTTAAGAAGCTCTGATGTCTCAAGATAGATGGTCTCTGACAGAATAGATGAGGAGCAAGCCAATAGCCCACATGCCGAATGTCATCAGACTGATTGTTAACAAGCTAATGATGACCTTTGGATAGGCCGGTTCTTCAGCGACTGTCGGGCTTGAAAAAGTGGCAAGATAGCGTTGCTGGCGATTGGCCTCGCGGCGAGCATATTCCAGAGCCTGCAGAGCCGACGCATATTGTTGTTCGGCAAATTGCTTATCAAGCTGCAGCGATTCATACGTGATCAGCTGCTGTGCGACAGCACGGCCTTGATCGCCCGAGGCCCCCGAATTTGTCAGTCCGGCCCTTTTGATTGCAACTTCCCGTTCGAGGGCCCTGATCTGACCCCGAATTGAGACAACTGACGGTGCATCGGCGTCGAGGCGGTTGCGGACCGCTGACAGGCGCGCTCTCAAATCAACTAACCGGCTTTCCAATGCACTCAGCAGCTGCATATCGAGTTGCGCTGTGACTGGCGGGCTGATGGATTCTTCATTCTCCTGAAACTCGAGTATCTTGGTCATCGCCTCCCTGATATTCTGCTCGGCCAGAAGGACTTCTGTATCAGCGAAACTTAAGGCATCCTGGCGTGCTTTCGCTGACAAGCTATTTACGAGTTCCTGGATGAGTATGGTTGCTGCCTCGGCAATCAGTTTTGAATGATTGGCTGAAAATGATTGTGTCTCGAGAACGATAATTCCAGACGTCGTATCAAAGCTGATCTTATTTCGCTTTTTCCAGTATTTTAGAAACTCCTCATTCGAAGCCTCGGCTTTGAGACGGGACAGACGGTCAACCCCTGGGTCCGAATATACCCGCCGTAAATCAACCCGTCGGTCGAGCTCGAGCAGGAAATCAAGGCTCTCGATATATTCGATGATGATGTAGGAATCCGAGGTAACGGATGCTGCGCTGGCTAGGCCTGTCAAAGTGCCGAGACCGTCAAGGCTTGGCGAAGAGTCAGCCCCGCGAATGGAGAATCCGGACGTTGCCGCGTAGCGGTCGCTGGCCACAAAAACCAAGTAGAAGGCCGATGCAATAATCGGAAAAGCGACGAATATTAGGAGTGACCAGGCGCGTAGCGATAGTCTTCCAAGAATACTGGCTGGCTCGCTAAGATATGCAGACATTTTGATGGAGCTGGCATCGGAGGTCGTCTGCCCTGTGTTTGAGACAGTCTTTTTATCTGGGATATTAGTCTCTTGCATTGTGTCGAATTACCTTTTCCCAAGTCCGAGTTTTAAGCCGGCGGCGAGTATCAGTTGAAGCCATCGCCTTTTGACTTTGTCAAAAGTCGACATCGCGGTTTTTTGATTTTGCAGTTTGTCGACGATAATCTCCGGCGTTGCAAATCTTTCCTGCCCTTTAAGCCGGTAACGGGGATAGGCGATTAATGCCCCCCATACCAGTTCGCTGACAGCGAGTTTGCGATTACGCCGCTCGTGCTTGTAAATGTCCGTTGTAAGTCCCCAGCCTGCATAAAATGGATGCCCGTAGCAGGTGACTGGCAGATGACGAAGTATAGCTTCAAATCCCATAAGCGACGTCATTGTATGAACCTCGTCGATTTGCTCAAGAAGATCCATTGAGTCAACATTTTCAACGATTTCGTCAGCGTACTGGGTGATTTCGGAACGGGTGAGGGCTGAAGCCCGCAATCCGGATATGATATCGGGATGGGGTTTGTAGACAATGTAAGCGTTAGGCCGGGCTTTGCGAACTGCTTTCAATAGCTCCAGATTGTTTTTGATATATGGTGAGCCGAGGCGGATGGATGCGTCGGTTTCGACCTGGCCGGGAACAAGCAGTATGGGCTTGTTGGCGACAGGACGCGACCAGCTGCGGCCCGACAGATTATACTTGCTGATACGAGCGTTCACGATCTGCTGCTGCAAAGCTTCGGCGCGGCGAAGCTCTGTCGGCTCCAGATTGATCTCGGTGAGTAGTCTTTCCAAGCGGGAAGGTGACCTGGAATCGTAATACATGCCCATATCATCAACTGCCCAGGAGCATGGCTGCGCGAGGGCTGCGCCGAGCCCGACCGAACGCAGAAAGCCATCTTCGACCCGTAGAATTTTTTGCGCCGGTCCAATCGGGTCCGTCTGCTCGTCACCCCATACGACCAGTGTGCTTGTTGCCGGTGCTGCTGCTGCTGTACGAATAAATTTAATGCGTGTCCCTGACAGAAAGCGCTTTAGGATGGGCTGTTTCCAGCGTGAAAACCCGATCGCGTAAACGGTTTCCGGAAACTGTATTATTAACGCGCGTTGGTAATGAATGTCACGAATCGCCTGTTCGACTGAGCTGCATCTGCCCGTCTCAGGGTCAATATAGCTGGGATATTCGATCAGGGCGCCATGTATGAGCTGTTCAAGTGTGACATCCATGCGCCGGTCAGGTCGCGGCAGCACATCTTCGGTCAGTCCCCAGCCCGCGTAAAACGGCATGCCGAAGCATTTGACGGGGCGCTGCCAGATAAGCGCTTCAAACCCGATCTGGGATGTCACGGTGTAGACTTTATCGGCCTGCTGGATCAGCTTCACCGGATGACAGGCGGTGTCGATACATAAAACTCTCGGATTTGCTTCGACTTTTGCAAGATCAATCATCCCTTTCTGGGGACCGAGGAATTTATCTGGATGGGTTTTGATTATGATGAGATGATCGGGGTTTTCTGACAAAGCCTGTTCAATCATGTGATTGAAACTGTTGGGGCTGACCTGCCCGTAGAGCAGAGATGCGTCACCGGCGATCTGGTCTATGACGAGTACATATTTCTGCGCGATTTTGGTGTTGTAATCCGGCAGATAATTATACTTCGATACACCCGCTTTACGCCATTGCTGTATAAGGTTCGCGGTCCGGGTCTGCTGGGCTTTGCTGAGCGGTTTGCATATCTGGTGTTCAATATCCGATGCTGCCGTGCTGTCGAAATATATGCCCTGCCGGTCGAATATGAGTGAAACTGGCTGTGAAAATTTATGATTGGACCGGAGAAAACCGTCTTCGATACAGACAAAGGGCAAACCAGAGCTGGCA
>CBFHPC010000169.1:0-3578 GCA_965657655.1 Henriciella sp. | reverse complement strand
ATGATAAGGAATTGCCGGTTGGACGCCACCCAATGCAACTGTATTCTCTCGGCACGCCGAATGGTGTCAAAGTCACCGTAATGCTGGAAGAGCTTCTGGCGCTTGGTCATACCGGTGCGGAATATGATGCCTGGTTTATCAATATCGGTTCTGGTGACCAGTTTGGCAGTGATTATGTTGATATCAATCCAAATTCTAAGATTCCGGTTATGACCGACCGCTCCGGACCCGAGCCAATCCGGGTTTTCGAATCCGGGTCGATTCTGATGCATCTGGCAGAAAAGTTTGACGCGTTTCTACCCAAGCAGGGCGCTGATCGTGCTGAAACATTGAACTGGCTGTTCTGGCAAATGGGCTCGGCCCCCTATCTTGGTGGCGGGTTTGGTCATTTTTATGCCTATGCGCCGGTGAAAATTGAATATGCAATTGACCGGTTTGCCATGGAGACCAAACGTCAACTCGACGTATTGGAGCGCAATCTTGCGGATCGGGAATATATGATCGGCGATGAATATACGATCGCGGATATGGCAATCTGGCCCTGGTATGGGTCATTGGCCAAGGGGGTCTTGTATGGCTCGGCCGAGTTCTTGCAGGTGCATGAATATACCAATGTCATTCGCTGGGCTGACCAGATCGCTGCTCGGCCAGCTGTGAAGCGCGGCCAGATGGTCAATCGTCCGTACGGGCAGCCCGAAAGTCAGCTTCTGGAACGCCATGATGCGAGCGATTTTGACACGCTGACACAGGATAAAATTCCTGAGGACGAACGCGGCAAGGTAGATCCGCACCGTGTCAGCTTGAAAACTGCTTGATAGCAATCGGTCGCGACATTCGGCTGGAACGCCGCATTTGTTGCGTGGCGGCTATGATGGCGGGATTGTTCAGGGCAGGACAGACGCTTGCAGACAAGGCCAATCTTAGTCTTCGGATTATGCTGTCTTTGACAACTGTTCGTCTCGCGGTACCGGGTCGGGGGTTAGATTATCCGAACGCCGCCCAGTAGAGGGTTTCGGTCCGGGTGGACCAGCCTATCTCGTCACATGCGCGGGCAGATTAAACAACAGGCCGGTGGACGATATCGCCCGTCTTTTCGCTCAGGCTTGCATCGTGTTGACGCGAGGGTGGGCTTTGACAGTGATTTGAATCGCGCCGAAGATTTTGAATGACCCTAGACCAGCTTCTTGAACGCCTTTTTGCCATGCCCGCATCCGATCATAGTGGCGGTATGCGTGACTTTCTTAAGGCCTATGGCCCCGGTATTCGTCCGACCCCATCGGCATTTGAGCGCCTTGTTGCGGTTGCGCTGCGCGCCGACGACCGGATCAAAGCCGGGGCTGCCGGACATCAGGCGGCAATCCGGCGTCTGTTTCCGGATACGCCCGATGCGGCCATTACAGCATTTTGCATCAGCGAAGATGAGGGCCCGAAACCCTCCAAGATATTTACAACACTAAGCCGGTCTGAAGCCGGGGATGAGACCGGCTATGTCGTGAATGGCCGTAAGCGATGGGGCAGCATGTCACCTATTGCTGATATATTGTATGTCGCCGCATCGGTCGGTTTCAAGGATGGCCGGAACCAATTGCGCATGGTCGCTGTGCCGGCTGATCATCCCGGCGTACAGATCGATACAACGGCCTATGAGGCATATAGTGGCCATATGCCGATTGCAGATCTGCATTTTGATCAGGTCCAGCTTCCCTCGACGGCCATTATCGAGCGCGATGCATATCCGGCCTTCATCAAGCCGTTTCGCCTGATTGAGGATGTCTATAATACAGCTGGAACACAGATTGGCCTCTTCCGTCTGGGGCGATTATATGGCTGGGAGACTGCCATTCTGGAAGATCTTGTCGGACTGATATCGCAAGCTTATTTAATCGCTCAAACCGATATGGCAGCGCCGCAAAATGTTCTTTTGATGGCGAGCTATTTTCGGTCCTCCAGTCGATTATGGCAGCAGATAGGTGAGAATTGGCACCGTATCCCCGAAGGTGAGCGGGATCGCTGGAGCCCGGAGGTCGGAACCCTTGGGGTGGCAGCGCGTGCGCGAGAGGTCCGCCGCCAGAATGCCTGGGTGGCAATGGCCTAGCTGCCGCCTCGGTTGCCGGATGATTGCAGGGGCATCGTCGCGACCACGCCGTGATTATATTTGATCACACAAGCGGGTGTGAGGGTAGGTATCAGGGCATTGACGATGTTATCCGCGCCAATGCACTGTTTTGTCGGCTCGCATCGGGTCGACGCTGTATCCGAAGCCATCGGTGCTCAGCGCGCTGTTTTACCCATTCTTGCCAAATTTACGGTCCCGGCCCGCGAGAATTCGCAGTCTGAGTGCGTTGAGCTTGATAAAGCCTTCGGCGTCTTTCTGATCATAGGCGCCGTGATCGTCTTCGAATGTTACAATGTCTTCGCGATAGAGCGAATAGGGGCTCGAGCGTCCGACCAGATGGATGCCGCCTTTGTACAATTTCAGCTTAACTTCACCGCTTACGAATCTCTGGCTGTGGTCGATTGCGGCCTGCAGCATTTCGCGTTCCGGGCTCCACCAGAAACCATTATAGATGAGTTCCGCATAGCGCGGCATCAACTCGTCCTTAAGGTGACCGGCGCCGCGATCCAGCGTGATTTGTTCGATACCACGATGCGCTTCCAGTAGGATTGTTCCGCCCGGCGTTTCATATATTCCGCGCGATTTCATGCCGACAAAGCGGTTTTCCAGTAGATCGAGCCGGCCGATGCCGTGTTTCCGGCCATATGCGTTTAACTCGGTAAGCAGCGTTGCTGGTGACATGGCTTCGCCATTAATCGCGCATGCATCGCCTTTTTCAAAACCGATTGTAATAATTTCAGGCGTGTCCGGTGCATCCTCGGGCGCAATGGTGCGCATATGGACGAATTCGGGCGCGGCTTCGGCCGGGTCTTCGAGGACTTTGCCTTCTGAAGAAGAGTGCAGCAGGTTGGCATCAACTGAGAACGGGGCATCGCCACGCTTATCTGTTGCGATTTCGATGCCGTGCTGTTCAGCGAAATTTATCAGGTCTGTGCGCGACTTGAAATCCCAGTCACGCCATGGCGCAATAACTTTGATGTCGGGGTTAAGACCATAATATCCAAGCTCAAAGCGAACCTGGTCATTGCCTTTGCCGGTGGCGCCATGACAGACGGCATCGGCCCCCATCTGATCGGCTATTTCGATCTGACGCTTGGAAATCAGCGGGCGCGCGATTGATGTGCCAAGCAGGTAAACGCCCTCGTAAACGGCATTTGCGCGAAACATCGGAAAGACAAAGTCGCGAACGAATTCTTCGCGGAGGTCATCGATAAAGATATTTTCCGGTTTGATCCCCATTGCGAGCGCTTTTGCTCTGGCCGGTTCGAGCTCTTCACCTTGGCCGAGGTCGGCCGTGAAGGTGATTACCTCGCAACCAAACTCAACTTGCAACCATTTTAGAATGATCGACGTGTCGAGGCCGCCGGAATAGGCAAGGACGACTTTTTTCGGTGCTGTTGTCATGTGGCGCGCTCCTGATTCGCATGGTCTGGGGGTAGAGACGGACAATGATCGCGGTATG
>CBFHPC010000168.1:0-3582 GCA_965657655.1 Henriciella sp. | reverse complement strand
GAATTCGTAGCTGCTGCCATTGACCGCTCCCATGTGTTTTGGGGCCGACTAACGCGACTTTATAATAGACGTCGAGTTATATCATCTATGCATATTTGCATCCATGGCCGGCTGATCCATGATGACATACTCGTTCTCATAGACGAAACTTAGATCACGCCGCGCCAAAATCTCCACAAAGTCAAGGTCTACCTGACCAGGGATTAGCTTCTCAATATCAGATTGGAGTGCTTCATTCCTCGTTTGCAGATCGAGCAGCAATGCCTGCTTTTCGGCCACGGCATGCTGCATGCGTCCCCAGCGCCAAAGCCCCTGCTCTCCAGCAAAAGCATGGTATCCGAAATAAAGAATCAAAGCGACAAGCCCGCCGCTAACCCATTCTGAACGCATCAGACAAACTCCTCTGCGTTCAGACAACACCGGATCGGGTTAAAGAAGCCTTTATGCGTTGATTAAAGCCCGTCCGGCGTAAAGCGCGGCGGCGCCGAGTTCTTCTTCAATCCGGATCAGCTGATTATACTTGGCCAACCGGTCTGAGCGCGCCAGGGATCCGGTTTTAATCTGACCGCAATTCAGCGCGACTGCGAGATCTGCAATGGTTGTATCTTCGGTCTCGCCAGAGCGATGCGACATTACCGAAGTATAAGCATGGCGGTGGGCCAGCTCGACCGCATCCAGGGTCTCCGACAGCGTCCCGATCTGGTTCACCTTGACCAGAATCGAATTGGCCGCACCGCGCTGCAGTCCAGTTGAAAGGCGTTCCGGATTGGTCACAAAAAGATCATCACCAACCAGCTGGCAGCGATCGCCAACCTGCTCGGTGAGTGTTGCCCAGCCCTCCCAATCATCTTCAGCCATGCCATCCTCGATCGAGATAATCGGATAACGATCAACCAGGTCGGCGAGATAAGCAGACATGCCATCGGCATCGAGGGTTTTATTCTCACCAGCCAGAACGTATTTGCCGTCCTTGTAAAATTCAGTCGAGGCCGCATCGAGCGCCAGAACGATATCCTCTCCGGGCTGATAGCCGGCCGCCTCAATCGCTTTCATGATGAAACCGAGGGCATCATCTGTAGATGATAGATTTGGCGCAAAACCGCCTTCATCGCCAACACCCGTATTATGTCCGGCCTTCTGCAGCGTATTTTTCAATGTATGAAAAACCTCCGAGCCCATTCTAACAGCATCGGCAACGCTGTCGGCAGATACCGGCATGATCATGAATTCTTGAATATCGATCGGATTATCGGCGTGTTCGCCACCATTAATGATATTCATCATCGGGGTCGGAAGAATCCGCGCATTGGTGCCGCCAATATAACGGTACAGCGGCAGGCTACAGCTTTCGGCAGCCGCCTTGGCCGTTGCCATGGACACGCCGAGAATCGCATTCGCACCCAAGCGGTTTTTATTGTCGGTACCATCAAGCTCGATCATCAAGCCGTCCACCAGACGCTGCTGGGTTGCATCGAGCCCTTCAAGCTCATTCGCAATCTCGCCATTCACGGCCTCGACAGCATCGAGCACACCCTTGCCTTTATAGGATTCGCCACCATCGCGCAGCTCATGGGCTTCATACGCCCCGGTGGACGCACCGGAAGGTACTGCGGCCCGGCCAAACGAGCCATCCTCGAGTGTGACATCTACCTCAACGGTCGGGTTTCCCCGGCTATCAAGAATCTGGCGGGCGTGAATGTCGATAATGTCGCTCATAATGGACCTCTGCTGGCAATGGATAGGCGTGCGCCTAATGGGCCGCAACGTAAAGTGCAAGCCCATTCCGCAAGATTGATGGCAACTATTGAGCAGACATCCTGCTCAGAAACCGTAATGTTCCTTACTCAGCTGCATCCATCTCATCCAGTATCTGCTCCATTTCATCCATGACCGCGTTCATCCGCCGGTCGAGTGCGCGATGCGCATCGGCTTGCGCCAGATCGACCCCGGCCGCTTTCAGCAAATCATAAGAATAGCCGGATCCACCCGCTTCCAGCAGCGTTATGAATCTGTCTCTTGCTTCGCTATCGCCAGACAACATCATCTCAGCCAGTGACGATGCTGCAGCAATCGACGTCGCATATTGGAAGACGTAGAAGTCGCGATAGAAATGCGGAACAGATGCCCAGCCCGATGCCGAGCGCTCGTCAATGGTAACGATGCCAGACTCATGGCCATTATATTTACGCATCAAGTCGAGGTATATCTCCGACATTTTGGCGCCGGTTAAGGCGGCGCCCTCATCGGCCAGGGCATTCACCTGGTGCTCGAATTCGGCAAACATTGCCTGTGTATAATAGGCACCCTCATACTGTTCGAGCTCGAAGCCGAGATAATATAAACGTTCTTCTGGCGAACTGGCTGACTCGACCATGGTCGTGTGCAGCAGGATCTCATTCATCATTGATGCGATCTCTGCGATAAAGGTCGAGTATCCCGCCGTGACAAATGGCTGCTTTGAAATGCTCAAAACAGAATGGACGGCATGCCCATATTCATGGGCAAAAGTCGACGCACTGTCGTAATCATCCTTATGGTTCAGCAGAACATAAGGGTGAACATCATAAACCGAGCCATTCATATAGGCGCCAGACCGTTTCCCCGGCTGCGGATAAACATGCATCCATTCATCCGCGACACCGCGATCATAGGCCGCCATATATTTCGGCCCAAGCGGCTCCAATGCCTGACGGGTCAGGGCAATCGATGTTTCGATGCTAAAGGTTTTATCGAGGTTCACCAAAGGCAGATAGAGGTCGTAGTGATACATGTCGCCTTCGATGCCAAGCATACGTTTCTTAAGCGCGAGAAAACGATGCAGTGTCGGGATCGAACGATCGACTTCTGCAATCAGCGTCTCGTAAACTGCCTCTGGCATATTGTCCTCAAACAGGGCCCGCTGGACAGAGCTGTCATATCCACGCTGGACCGTCTTGACCTGTAAGCCGGCCAGATGCGCGCTGAGTATAGCGCCAAACGTTCCCTCAAAATCAGTCCAGACCGCTTTATAGCTATTGAACGCAGCCTCGCGCTCGGAACGGTCCCGACTTTTAAGCGCCTGACTATAGGTTGGCCGGTCCAAAAGGACGGTTTCGCCCTCCGCATTCACAAATGTCGGCCATGGAAAATCGCCATTCGAGAGTATTGTAAAAATATCGCTGGGCCCGGCAAAGGCGATCTCGGACCCGACGAGAATACGTTCTTCTGACGCTGACAAGATGTGCGGTGCCCCGCGCATCACATCATCAATGAAATGACGATAATCATCCAGATCCGGATTGGTCTCGACATACGCATTCAACCTGTCCTCTCCAAGCTGCAGGAGCTCGGGCTCCAGCCAGCTTACTGATGACAGAAAGCGACTATAGGCGGTCTGTGCTTCAAGCCGTAAAGCCTGATTTTCAGCAATACGAACATCCTCATCACCTTTTAGCGAGGTGAAGACATAGACCCGGTAAACCGTCTTCATAACATCGAAGATATCGGTCAGCGCCAGCGCCAGCGCCTCGCTCCCCTGATCAAGAGTTCCGGCATAGGATGCCAGTCGCTCTGAATCTTCGAGGACCGTCTGGCGCGCCTCTT
>CBFHPC010000167.1:0-3590 GCA_965657655.1 Henriciella sp. | reverse complement strand
TTCAAGACCGCCGCATTCAACCGCTCTGCCACTCCTCCGCAGCCCGCCTGATGTCTTACAGTCTTGCCGGAATTGCAAGGGGTGGGCTGAATTTGTTTCGAAATAAGATGAAGAATTTCCACTTTACCAGTCGGGCCGTGCCGTAAGGCAGGCTTAAAGATGAACGTAAAGCTACAATTTATTAATCATCGGGCTGACATGATCGTGTTTATGATTCGGCGTCTTCTCCATTTGGATCGGTGTGATGGTTTTTAGATTAGGAAATAGCAATCGTAATACGGGTATTATGCTGGCATCATTGCCGGCTTTGATTCTTACGGCAGGTATCGCAGAAGCAGGGCCGCGGTCGCCGGCGCCGGTTGTCTTTGGCGACCCTGTGACTGTCGTAGACAGGACGGAACCGGCGGCGCGCGCTACTTCGACGTCGTCTTCGGGTCTGGCCGCACAGACCGCCGCGCCCGTAACGGCAGATCCAGTGGTGGCCGAAGAGCCCAGGAAAATCATATTTCGCGGGCCGTCTGCGGATGCTTTAGCGGCGCCGTCTGATTCTGGATCTGATCTAATGGCAGAGGATGCAAGCATCATTGAGCCCTTGGAAAGCGAAGCGCGCGGTCAGGGTCCTATTGATCTAACACCGGATTCAGCCTCCGAAAACCCGACACCGGTTAATGAGGTCGGTCTTGTCGGGATCTATCCAGAGGGCTTTGAGGGGCAGCCAACATCGAATGGCGAGATTTTTCAAAGCATCCTGATGACAGCATCACATCCGACGCTGCCATTGCCGAGCCTTGTTCGTGTGTCCAATCCGGCGAACGGCTATGAGACAGTCGTCCGGGTTAATGATCGCGGGCCGTTTGGCGGTAATCGCATCATGGAATTATCACAGCGGGCGGGGGAAACGCTTGGCTTATCGGGCTCTGACTCGGCTGTTTTGCATTTGCGATATCTTGGTCCGGCGCCGGTGAAGGAGCTCGCACCGGAGCAAATTACCCCGGTTGTGCCGAATGTTATTACAGCGTCGGCAGACTCCTTAAGTTCCGGCACGCCACAAGATCTTGGCGGCGGGACCGTATTTGGAGACAGTGCAAGCGTATATGAAGGTGATGGCTATTATGGTGCCGAACCAACGACTAAGACGCTGGCGACGGCCGAGACCGATGGCCTGACGGGCGGCATGACAAATGGGGTTGAAGACAGTCTGGGTGTTTCGACACCGGTGACCAGTCCGGTACCATTGTCTGCCGAGCCCGCCTTGCCGCCGCGGACCGTGGTGGCGTCCTCGATGCATGAGTTCCAGCCTGCTGAGAGCGCTTCGCTCGAAACGGTGATTGCAAGCGGTTATTATGTCCAGGCCGGATCCTTTTACGAATTGAAAAACGCGCAACGTCAGATTGAACGATTGGGACAAGGATTGCCGGTTCGTATCCAGCAGGCCCGCGTTAATAATGCTGATTTCTTTCGGGTTCTGTACGGACCGTTCCCAAGCTGGGATGCTGCTTCGGCGCAGCGTGCGACAATCGAGCAATCAGGTGCAGCTGAAACAATTATCATTTCTCGCTAATTGTAACTGGAATAAACCATGACAGGCGCCTGATTTACGTCCATATCCTTTTCCATCTCGGATTTACGGATTCTGGCGGGTAAGGGTTTGTCGACTGGACGATTTATAACTTTCGAAGGTGGAGAAGGCGTTGGTAAGTCGACGCTTGTAGCGGCCGTTGCGATCGCCTTAAAGGCGCGTGGTATTGATCCGGTTTGCACCCGTGAACCGGGCGGGGTAGCACTTGCCGAGGCGGTTCGTGAACTGGTTCTGTTCCCGCCGGCTGAAGGTGACTGGGATCCGGTATCGCGGGCGCTACTCATGAATGCGGCGAGGGTTGAGCATCTGGTCAGCCTAATTCGTCCGGCGCTGACAGAAGGCAAGTGGGTTCTGAGTGACAGGTTTTCGGATTCGACGCGGGTTTATCAGCAAATTGAGGGGGTTGCTGATGACCAATTGGCGACATTAGAGCGTTTAACGCTTGGGGATACCCGGCCCGATCTGACATTTCTTCTCGACGCTGCTCCGGAAGCGCTGCTCGAGCGTCGCAGCCAGCGCGGTGTTGTTGACGCGTTCGAAGCCAAGCCGGTTGATTTTCATATCGCGGTTCGCGAGGCCTTTCTGGCGCTGGCCAAAGGCGAGCCGGAGCGGGTGGTACGGGTTGATGCCCTGCAGAGCCCGGAACAAATGTGCAGCGCCGTCATGACTGAAATTAGGCATCGTTTCCTATGAGCCAGAATCCTGCCTTTCCGATGCAAGGGCATATTGCTGCACAGGAGCGCTTTCTTGCTGCATCTGCTTCAGGACGGTTACACCATGGCTGGATTATTGAACGCCCGTCAGGTATCGGCAAGTCGATTTTTGTCAGGCGTCTTGCTGCTTATATTCTGGGGGCAGTCTCACCGAATGCTGGCCTCGGTGACCCGGTCATGCAGAAAGTGTCTGCGGGGTCTCACCCAGATCTCAAATGGGTTGCACTGGAACGCAATGAGAAAGGCCAGTTACGCAAGGATATTAGTGTTGATCAGGTGCGTGACCTGAACCATTTCTTTTCGCTTCGCCCGGCGCTATCGGGATGGCGGATCGGTGTCATCGACGCGATTGACCAGTCAAACAGATCCGGGATGAACGCGCTTCTGAAAACGCTGGAGGAGCCGCCTGACCGTTCGATCCTGTTTTTGATCAATCATGGTAGCGTAAGTCTGCTGCCAACATTGCGGTCACGCTGCCAAACTCTGCGTCTGTCCCGGCTGGATGATGATCAGACCGGCGCCATTCTGGCCGCACATGACGCGCTGGATCCGATGCTGCTGACGGCCTCACTGGGCCGGCCGGGCTACGGTCTCGACATTCTGGAGAAGGGGGGGCTAGACGCAATTCGATCAGCCCAGCCTTTGCTTCAGACACTTCGTCAGCCAAAGCCGCAAATAGTGGCGGCCGCGGTTGCGGCTGCGGGGCAAAGCGAGGCCGCATTGTCAGTTTTTACCGATATGGTGCTGAACTGGGTGGCCACGCAGGCTGAGACAGATTCACGTTATGGGAAGGTCTGGCTGGACCTGCATGCAGTGAGAGCTGTTTCGAAGGAATTGGCGTTGACCCCGATACAGGCTGCAACAAAGCTATATAGCGTTTTGCAAGATGGATTGAAGTCGAATGAAGAGGTCCGTTAATGTTTGACACCCATGTTAATCTGCACGGTGAGACCTATCAGGATGATCTTGATGAGGTATTGTCTCGCGCCCGGGCGGCGGGTGTCCGGCGGTTTCTTGCGATTTGCGATCGTTTGGACAGTTTTCCGGCGATACAGGCGATTGCGAGCGCAGCTTCGGATATCTGGTGCAGTGTCGGGACGCATCCACATCATGCGAAGGATTTTCCCGATGTCGGGGCGGACGAATTGGTCAAACTCAGTCAGCACCCAGATGTTGTCGCGATCGGGGAAACCGGCCTCGATTTTCATTATGGCTATAGTCCGGCGGACGTGCAGGAGAAAAGTTTCAGGACGCATATTGCGGCCGCACGCGAGACCGGATTACCGGTGATCGTGCAC
>CBFHPC010000166.1:0-3598 GCA_965657655.1 Henriciella sp. | reverse complement strand
CTCTGGTACCGGAACCTGTTCAACCTGCATCGCGGTCGCGGGCCGGCCGTGACGCTCCCGGCGAATTGCCCAGGCATGCATATGTTTAGGGACGTGGAATGCGGGGGGCAGTTCCCCGATTGGATAAATATCTTTCTTTGTCCGTTCGCCGGCATGTGTCTTTGACATTTCGCGCTCCTCGATAAGATCAATTGTGCAGGCCATCATCTTCACAGGGGATTGGATTGTCCGCAAGCTTTCAGGGTGGAAGCCACTCGAATAGGTGATAAGACAAGGCATGCGCCAACTGCTTCGTTGATCATGGATAAGGATGAGATGACAGACGCCCGCATTGTATATCTCGACGGCCAGTATCTGCCGGCCGACAAGGCCAGAGTGTCGCCGATGGACAGAGGCTTTCTGTTTGGTCAGTCGGCATATGAGGTGACAGCTGTCTATACCCGCAAAATGATTGATTTCGAGCGCCATATGGCACGGTTGGACACCACCCTGCGGGCGCTCGACATCCCCAATCCGATGCCAAATCGCGACTGGGAAGCGGTTCATCGCGCTTTGATTGAGCGCAATGATCTCGACGAGGGTCTGGTTTACGTTCAGGTCAGTGGTGGCGCCTATGCCGAACGCGATTTTGCCGGACCAGACCAATTCGCCCCGACGGTTTTTATGTTTGCATCAGCAACTCAACTCATTGGCGACAAGGCCCGTTCGGGCGTTGATGCAATCACTGTTGACGATACCAGGTGGCAACGTCGTGATCTGAAAACCACGCAATTGGTGTCACAGGCGATGGCTTACCGCGCTGCGCGTGCAGCTGATGCGAGTACGGCAATTATGATCGAAAACGGTCAGGTGACCGAGGCCGCTTCGGCAAATGTCTGGATTGTCAACGCGCTCGGACGTTTGCAGACCCGCGAACTGTCACAGGCGATATTGCCGGGGATCACCCGGGCGGCTCTGATCGATGCAATCAATGATTCCGACACGTCGCTGTCTGCAGGACGAGGCCGCGTCGAATGTGTCGAACAGGCATTTGACCTCACGGCCTTAAAGTCCGCCCGGGAGGTGTTCACAAGCTCGGCTGGGGCCATGATCGTCCCGGTCATTTCGGTCGACGGAATTGCGATTGGCGACGGATCTCCCGGGCCGGTGACGCGACGGATGCAGGCGTTCTACTATCGCCATATCGGGGCGGACCTCAATATGCTGGACTGGTTATCGGCCTGAGGGCTTATCGATAATTTCGCCGTCGACTGTAAAAGGCTCCTGTGTATGCGTCTGAGCATCCGCGTCCGACCGGAAGGCATCTGACTGGATGGGCGCTGGCCGCGCAGCCGGGGTGACTTGTAACCGGGTGATAATCGCGATCACAAATGCCAGTATGACCGGGGCCAGAATCAGATAAAAATCGCCTGCTGCAAGCCTTTGTGAGAGGTCTACAGAGCCAAACATCGCACTAATGAATACCGTTACCATGAAAATAAAGCTGTACCCCAGAAGGCCAAAGAAGAAGCCGAATTGCGCAATTTTTTTCCGGGCTGTTCGTCCGGTCGGGGACTGCAATGCAGCGCCGAGCGGGCTGTCGGGGCGGTGACTTATTTTTGCAGCCAGCCAGTGGGTGAGTGTCGAGGCAAGTGCCAGCATAGGAATGATTACGATATTCGTACCGCCTATGGCGGCGGCGATGACCGCGGTCAGAAAACCGACGCTGGACAATAATCGCAAGACGCCAAAATCAATTGCCAGGTTCTGATTGTGCCTCATCTTCGGGTTCACAAGGGGCTCCTATGCAACGCCTGAGATTAGATTGGCGGTTGAGTTCTGGTTCCACGGGTATACAAAACGCCAGCGGGAGGCAATCTGTTACAATAGGCAGACGACCCGTGATCCTCGGGGAGTGCGCGACGTGACAGGAAAGGTTTTTCATGACTGATTATCAGCACAAGCCAGACCGGCCATGGATATTCCGGACCTATGCCGGTCACTCGACGGCGGCAAAGTCGAATGCGCTCTACCGGACAAATCTGTCAAAAGGTCAGACCGGTTTGTCGATCGCGTTCGATTTACCGACACAGACGGCATATGATTGCGATCATATTCTTGCCCGTGGCGAGGTTGGCAAGGTTGGTGTCCCAATAGGTCATCTCGGTGATATGCGGGCTTTATTCTCGGAGCTTCCGCTCGAAGAGATGAATACCTCGATGACGATCAATGCGCCCGCCGCTTGGATGCTGGCTTTGTATGTTGCCCTGGCTGATGAGCGGGGCGATGACAGGGCGAAACTGCGTGGTACAACCCAGAATGATATTATCAAGGAGTATTTGTCGCGCGGGACTTATGTGTTTCCGCCGCAGCCATCCATGCGCCTGATCGCCGATATGGTCAGCTGGTGTTATACGGAAGTTCCAAAATGGAACCCGCTAAATGTCTGCTCCTATCATTTGCAGGAAGCCGGCGCCACGCCGGAGCAGGAACTGGCCTATGCTTTGGCGACGGCCTGCGCGGTTCTGGACGCCGTCAAAGCCGGCGGGCAGGTGCCCGATGAGGAGTTCCCGATCGTATTTGGCCGGATATCATTTTTCGTAAATGCCGGCGTCCGCTTTGTGACCGAGCTTTGCAAGATGCGGGCCTTTGTCGATCTGTGGGACGAAATTGGCCGGACGCGGTATCAGGTAACTGACCCGAAAGCCTTGCTCTTTCGCTATGGCGTCCAGGTCAATTCTCTAGGGCTCACCGAGCAGCAGCCGGAAAACAATGTGTACCGGATTCTGCTTGAGGCCTTAGCGGTCACCCTATCCAAAAAAGCGCGCTGCCGGGCCTTGCAATTGCCGGCCTGGAATGAGGCGCTTGGCCTGCCGCGGCCGTGGGATCAGCAATGGTCCTTGCGGATGCAGCAGATTCTCGCCCTTGAAACCGACTTGCTGGAATTCGAAGACCTGTTTGACGGGTCGCATGTGGTCGAGAGTAAAACCGAAGCATTAAAAGATCAGGCACGCCACGAGCTTGCTGAAATCGATGCGATGGGCGGCGCGGTCGCAGCGGTTGGCTATATGAAAGAAAGTCTGGTCGGGGCTCATACCGAGCGGATTCGCGGAATTGAAAGCGGCGATTTGAAGGTCATAGGGGTCAACACCCATCAGACATCCGAAACCAGTCCGCTCGGGGCTGGTAATGACGCTATCGAAACAATCGATCCGATGGTCGAACGTGATCAGGTCGAGTCGCTGCGGGCATGGCGCGCGGCGCGTGACGATGCCGCGGTTGCGGTGGCGCTCGCCAATTTAAAATCTGTGGCCCAGGGTACTGAGAATATCATGGAAGTATCCATTCAATGTGCAAAGACCGGCGTCACAACCGGAGAATGGGGCGGCGCACTGCGTGAGGTGTTCGGCGAATATCGCGGGCCGACAGGTGTCGCCCTGACGATCGAAACTGGCAATGATGAAGACATTGTTGCGACACGGGCGCGGGTTGATAGCGTCTCCGAACGGCTCGGACGGCGATTGAAATATGTCCTTGGCAAACCGGGCCTCGACGGCCATTCGAATGGATCGGAACAGATTGCTGCGCGGGCCAGGGCGTGCGGAATGGATGTGATTTA
>CBFHPC010000165.1:0-3612 GCA_965657655.1 Henriciella sp. | reverse complement strand
GACAATTCCTATAATTCCGCACATGCAAGATGACCCCTGAATACCATCCGTTCTTGTATTCGCATTTCTGGCCGGCCGGCTAGAGCACATTCAGTTTCAGTTTGTGACTTGACCGGATTGAATGATTTCAGGACAGGATTACTCAGTCTGCCGCGGAATCGGGCGATGGTGCGGGCATATTGGCGCTTAGGTTACAAAATTACGGTCAGATATTAGGCGCCAGTTCACAGGCCGTTCTGTCTGGGCGCGAATATCTGAGACTATTCCGATCTTGGCAGCCGGGGTTATTTCGTGCCAAAGGCTGCGTCGTCTTGATCGTTCACGGGAGATTTTCATGACCCGCAAGTATTTCGGCACCGATGGAATTCGCGGCACTGCCAATCAGGCGCCGATGACACCGGACATTATCATGCGGCTCGGCATGGCAGCGGGCGAGTATTTTCGAACAGGCAGTCCGCGGCGGCACTCGGTTGTTATTGGTAAGGATACCCGACTATCGGGGTATATGGTCGAACCAGCCCTGGTCGCGGGATTTACTGCGGTGGGTATGGACGTCACTCTTCTGGGTCCACTTCCGACCCCCGGCGTTGCGATGATGACCCGCTCGCTCAGGGCTGATCTCGGGGTTATGATTTCAGCCAGTCATAATGGCTATGCTGATAATGGTATAAAATTGTTCGGTCCCGACGGGTATAAATTGTCTGATGCAATTGAATTGGAGATCGAACAGGGCATGGAGCGCGAGCAGGCCAGCATGTTGGCGCCATCAACCGATCTTGGTCGGGCGTTGCGGGTCGATGATGCGCAGGCACGCTACATTGAGATCGTGAAAGCGAGCTTCCCGCGCAGGATGCGGTTGTCCGGCCTGCGGATATGCGTCGATTGTGCGAATGGCGCAGCCTATAAGGTGGCGCCGCTAGCCCTATACGAATTGGGGGCTGAAGTTTTCTCGATCGGAATCGGCCCGAATGGGACAAATATCAATCAGGAGGTTGGCTCGACAGATACGCGGGCGCTCAAGGAGGCAGTAAAAACCCACCGGGCCGATATTGGCATTGCACTGGACGGTGATGCTGACCGTTGCATTATCATTGACGAGACGGGGCGCGAAATCGATGGCGACCAGTTGATTGCGCTGATTGCGGGTCACTGGAAATCTTTGGGTCGGCTATCGCGTGATGGCGTGGTGACAACGGTCATGTCGAATCTTGGTCTTGAACGGCACCTTCAAAGCCTTGGTCTGGGGCTGGAACGGACAATGGTCGGCGACCGCTATGTGGTCGAACGCATGCGCAGCGGGCAGTACAATCTGGGGGGCGAACAGTCAGGGCATATTGTGATGTCGGATTATTCGACAACCGGGGATGGTCTGATGGCTGCCTTGCAGGTTCTGGCTGTTATGGTTCAGGCTGAAAAGCCCTTGTCCAAGCTTGCGCATGTCTTTGAGCCGTTTCCGCAAAAACTGGTCAATATCCGCTATAAAGGCAAAAATCCGCTCGCGAATGTGACGGTCAAGACCGCTATTTCGGCGGCGGAAGACGCTCTGGGCGTGGATGGCCGGTTGGTCATTCGCAAGTCGGGAACCGAGCCGTTAATCCGTATCATGGCGGAGGCCGAAGATGCAGCCCTGATGAACAAGGTCGTTGATGATCTGGCTGGGGTTGTCGGCTCGGTATAATGCGAGGGCTCGTCTGAGCGACAGGTCAGGGCGTCGATGCCACCGGCACGTTGGGTCCAAAAGCGCTTTCGATGCCGTCGATTGCGGCAATCGCCGCCACGCCTGATATTGCGCCGGCATTGCCGGGATTGACACCGCCGAGCCCAATGAGGGGCAGCGCCGCATGTCGGGCGAGTTGCCGAAAACGCACAGGTCCCATCTCTGGTCCGGAGCTCGGACTGAATGAGGCAAATACCGTCGAAACAAGCGCAGCATCGGCACCATTGGTAGCAGCGCGAGCGATCGCTATGCGGCTATGCGCACTTATTGTTTGCAGGCGAAATTGCCCCGTCCAGTAGCGGGCTTGCCGGATATAGCTTTCGGGCCAGTGGACACCGGTCGCGCCGACAGCCCGTGCCAGCTTCGGATCGCCACTAATAAGCAGATGCAGTCGCCGGCGTATCGCAATTTTGGCGAGGCGCCGGGCGACGACCAGCCTATCGGCGGCGCCAAAATGGCGGTAGATTATGACTGTACCAGCGGGCAGTTGACGGGCAGTTCTGGCCGGGTCTGGCGTGCGCACAGGATCGGTCAGGTAAAATAGGCGTGGTAGGATCTGAAAAGGTCCCGCGGCGACCTTGCGTGTAGCGCTTCTGAGCTTGCGGCGAGCCCGGCAAATGTGCTTTTTATCCATAATGCATATCAAGACAGAGACTCCGACGATTGGCGAGACCCGATCTGCAATTCTAGCCGAAATTGGCGACGCGGTGACATTGGTTGCCGTTTCGAAGCGACAGTCCGATGACCGCCTGGTCGCAGCATTGGAGTCGGGGCAGCGCGTTTTTGGTGAAAACCGGGTGCAGGAAGCCGAACGCCACTGGCAAACCCGTCGGCATATACCAGACCTTGAACTTCGTCTGATTGGGCCCTTGCAAACCAATAAGGCGGAAGCGGCGGTGACTTTGTTCGATGTGATCGAAACCCTCGACAGGGAAAAATTGCTCGTCGCATTAATCCGCGCCGTCGAACGAACCGGGGCATCCCCGCCGGATCTGTTGATACAGGTCAATACCGGCAATGAACCCCAGAAGGCGGGTGTTTCCATTGATGATTTTCCGGCACTGCTGGCGCGTGCCCGGTCAAGCTGGCCGGGCGCGATCAGGGGTGTGATGTGTATCCCGCCAATCGACGCGCCGCCCGCGGTGCATTTTGAGATATTGAAAAAGCTTGCTGACGAATATGATCTGCCGGATGTGTCGATGGGGATGAGCGGAGACTATCAGCTGGCGGTGAGATGTGGCGCGACCCACATCCGTCTTGGTACGGCTTTGTTTGGTGCTCGCGACGCGTGACACCGCGGCGTGTATATCCTGATAACCAGTTACGCTTGTGACCGATGCGGGCATGCCCCCGATGTCTTGCTGCTCGCTCAGAAACAAATTTTAAGTTCGGTCTGTTCGTCACACTGCTTCAGAACCTGCCTTAAATCTGGTGCGGATAAAGCAACACAGCCTTCCGTGGCTGCGTAATCAGGGCGCGCAACATGCAGAAACACTGCACTGCCAAAGCCGTGTTTGACTGGCGAATCATTATGGCCGAGTTCGACGATAATGTCATAGATAGCGTCATCGCGCCAAAGCACTTCATGATGGCCCGAAAAAGGCAGGCTGACCGGACGGTTATATAGAATATGGCCGGGTTGGTCGCACCAGCCATCATGCTGTTTTAATGCAATGCATGGTAGCATTGTTTCCGGCCGCTCGACGCGGTCCGGTCTGTAGAAAACCCGCCGCATCGGCCAGCTTCCAAGCGGGCTGGCGCCGTCGCCCTCGCGCTTTTGGTCGGCAAGAAGGATTCCGCTTCGGCCAACGGCGCAGCGACACGAGATATCATTCCCGGAAAACGTGCCGCGGGCTGTCGCGGTAAATAAAGACGGTCCCAATAGGCGTCTCCTT
>CBFHPC010000164.1:0-3632 GCA_965657655.1 Henriciella sp. | reverse complement strand
GGCAAGCAAGGTGTGAACAAGCCGACATATGCGCCAAAAACCGAACCGGATGCGGTTGCGATAGAAGAAACCATTGCGATGATGCGGGCGGCGCGCCGGCCGATTTTCTATACGGGCGGCGGGGTAATCAATTCCGGTGTATCTGCTTCGGTCGCGTTACGCGCCTTGCAAGAGGCAACCGGTTTTCCTGTGACATCGACATTGATGGGACTCGGGGCTTTCCCGGCATCGCATCCCGACTGGCTGGGTATGCTGGGCATGCATGGTTCATATGAGGCCAACCATGCCATGCATGATTGTGACCTGATGATTTGTGTCGGGGCACGTTTTGATGATCGTGTGACCGGTCGCATCGATGCCTTCTCGCCGGGCTCAAAGAAAGTCCATATTGATATTGATCCGAGCTCAATCAATAAGGTTATCCGGGTCGATGTTCCGATTGTCGCTGACTGCGGCAAAGCACTGGAGGCATTGCTAGCGGCCTGGAAAGGCAGTCGGGCCGAGGCTAAGGATCTGTCGCCCTGGAAAGATCAAATTCGTGACTGGAAATCTCTGAACTGCTTCTCTTATGAAAAGAGCGATACCGAAATTAAGCCGCAATATGCGGTTGAGCGGCTCTATGAGCTTACCAAGAACCGCAAGACCTATATTTCAACCGAGGTCGGTCAGCACCAGATGTGGGCCGCGCAGCATTATCATTTTGAGGAGCCACATCATTGGATGACGTCGGGCGGTCTCGGGACAATGGGATATGGCTTGCCGGCTGCCGTCGGAATTCAGGCGGCGCATCAGGATGCGCTGGTTATTGATATTGCCGGCGAAGCCAGTGTTCAGATGGTGATGCAGGAATTATCGACTGCGGTGCAGCATAATTTGCCAATCAAGATCTTCATTTTGAATAATGAATGGATGGGCATGGTGCGACAATGGCAGGAATTGCTGCATGGCGAACGTTATTCGCATTCTTATTCTGAAAGCCTGCCTGATTTTGTCGCGCTGGCCGAGGCATATGGTTGCAAAGGCATCGAGTGTAGCGATCCTGCACAACTCGATGACTGTATCAGCGAGATGATTAATTATGATGGACCGGTCGTTTTTGACTGCCGCGTGACCAAGGATGAGAATTGTTTGCCGATGATCCCATCGGGTGCAGCACACAATGATATGATCCTTGCCGAGATCACCGGTGATGAAATCGATGCTGCCGGCCGGAAACTTGTCTGATATTTTATGAAAACTTTCGTCCTGCGGCTTCCCGTTTGAGCCTACTTCTGGCATGGGAGCGGCAGGGTCCACCGCAAGGCAAAATAATTGGAGCATATACTGATGGAATCCCCAGCCAGCGCATACGATATGAGCCATTCTGAGGAATTGGATGAGCGGCGAACGCTAGCAGTTTTGGTCGATAATGAACCGGGCGTGCTCGGCCGGGTCGTCGGGCTGTTCTCGGCGCGTGGCTATAATATCGAAAGTCTGACGGTCGCTGAGGTCGATCAGCAGCGGCACCAGTCGCGAATTACAATCGTGACTAATGGTACGCCGCATATGCTTGATCAAATTAAGGCGCAGCTATTGCGCCTGGTCCCGGTCGCCACGGTCACCAATATCACCAAGTCAAAACGCGGCATCGAGCGGGAGCTGGCACTGGTCAAGGTTCTGGGTGTCGGTGAGAAACGGGTTGAGGCACTTAGAATTGCCGAAATCTTCAGAGCGCGGGTTATCGATACGACCAATGAAAGTTTCATTTTTGAACTGACAGGTACCAGTTCGAAGATCGACGAATTTAGAAATTTAATGACGCCGCTAGGTTTGGTCGAAGTCAGCCGAACCGGAGTTTTATCAATCAAGAGAGGCGCGCAGGCCGATTAGGTCGAGCGAGCAGGGGTGCAGCCCGAACAGGTTTCAAGGAGTAACCAGATATGAAAATTTATTATGAACAAGACGCAGATATCGCGCTTATCAAATCAAAAAAAGTCGCTGTGATCGGTTATGGTAGTCAGGGCCATGCCCACGCGCTGAATTTGAAGGATAGCGGTGTTGAAGTTCGCGTTGGTCTACAGGCCAGTTCAGCCTCCTGTCAGAAGGCGAGTGAAGCCGGCTTGCAAGTCATATCACCGGCCGAAGCAACGCAATGGGCCGATGTCGTCATGATTCTGGTGCCTGACGAAAAACAGTCTGTGCTCTGGGCGAACGAAATCGAGCCGCACGTCCGGGATGGCCAGCACATCATGTTTGGACATGGTTTTAACATTCATTATAATCTGATCCGCCCGGGTGCGGCGGTCGATGTCTCGCTGTCGGCGCCAAAAGGCCCCGGTCATACATTGCGGGACCAGTATGCGAGAGGTTTCGGCCTGCCGGGTCTGGTCGCCATACATCAGGATGCCACCGGGACAGCTCAGGCGGTCGCCCTGTCTTATTCGAAAGCCATCGGTAATACGCGTGCCGGCGTGATTGAAACCAGTTTCAAGGAAGAAACTGAGACAGATCTGTTTGGTGAGCAGGCGGTTCTGTGTGGCGGTATCGTTGAGCTGATCAAAGCCGGTTTTGAAACACTTGTTGAAGCCGGCTATGCCCCTGAAATGGCATATTTTGAATGCCTGCACGAGACCAAGCTGATCGTTGACCTGATTTATGAAGGTGGCATTGCCAACATGAATTACTCGATTTCGAACACCGCTGAATATGGTGAATACGTTTCTGGACCTCGCGTTGTCGACAGCAGCAGCAAGCTCGCAATGAAGGCGGTTCTGGAAGATATTCAGTCCGGTAAATTTGCCCGCGACTGGGTTCTCGAAAATCAGGCCGGTGCCCCGAGTTTCCAGGCAATGCGGGCGCGCACAAATGATCACCAGATCGAGGAAGTCGGTGAGAAATTGCGTGGCATGATGCACTGGGCGCAGAATGACCGTCTCGTCGACAAGAACCGTAACTAATCACCATTAAAAAACCATCGGATAGAAATCTGGAGTTGTAAGCATGGATCGAGCCGGCAGTGGTACCGGGTTACGTGGACGTAATGCCAAAATTATTGCCACATTGGGGCCTGCAAGCTCTGATCGTTCGAATATTCGATTGCTGGCGGAAGCCGGCGTCGATATTTTTCGACTGAATTTTAGCCATGGCGAGCAAGCCCATCATGCGCTGACCTATCAGGCGATCAGGGAAGTCGAAGCGGCGCTCAAGCGGCCATTGGCGGTGCTTGCCGACTTGCAGGGACCGAAGGTTCGCGTCGGGAAGTTTCCCAATGGCTCGCTCAAGCTCGGCTTTAATTCGGAATTCGAGTTAATTGCCGGCAACGAAACCGATCGTACCGATGCGATTCCGATACCGAAGGGAGAAATTCTACCGAGCCTTGAAGTCGGTGATGTCATCCTCGCCGATGATGGCATGCTGATTTTCTCGGTTGTCTCAATTGGAAGCCGGATCATGGTGCGGTCGGATTTGCCAGGCGAGTTGAAAGACCGGAAAGGATTTACCGTTCAGGGCAAAGCCCTTCCGGTTCCTGCGCTGTCAACAAAGGACCGGAGCGATCTGGCCTTCGCGCTGGATTTGGGGGTTGATATTGTTGCTCTCAGCTTTGTCCAGAGCGTCGATGATGTGACCGAAGCACGAGAACTGATCGGCGACCG
>CBFHPC010000163.1:0-3672 GCA_965657655.1 Henriciella sp. | reverse complement strand
CAGATTAGGGGGGGCTCGTCGCGACAGCCTGGCGCCGCGCTGAAAAGAGGTGCAACTGGATCGCCACATAAGGCCATGTCTGCACTATTAGGAGAGCGCTTTCTCGTCCCGTTCGCCGGTCCTGATCCGCATAACCTGGTCGAGCGAGTGCACAAACAGTTTGCCATCACCGACTTTACCAGTCGCTGCGATCGATTGCACGGCCTCAATCACTTCTGACAGCAAGCCTTGTGCGACCGCAATTTCCAAACGCACCTTTGGAACTTCTGCCGTCTTATACTCGGCCCCGCGATAAAACTCGGTCTGACCGCGCTGACGTCCAAAGCCTTGCACCTGGGCAACGGTAATACCCTCGACACCAAGCTTCAAAAGAGCTTCGCGAACCTCTTCATACTTATGGGGACGGATTATCGCCGTAATCATATGCATCGGATGCTCCTTTTCATACTTCAATCCGGACTGAACGAGACGCCGTATCGCTTCCGAGCGAGATGGCAGGTCCGATTGCTTGCGGCGCCAGGCATCAATAATTTTCGAAAATTCTGAAGATGCTACGAGCTGAATTCGCTGATCTAGTTTTTCCACGCTTAGGGCCGCTCCGTTTGTCACTTTTAACCCGCTTAACGAACCAGACATCCGCCATCAACCGCAACTTGCCAAAAAAATTAATTTAAGCGTGTTGACAAACTTACACACCTTTAGTAAACCCCACATATCGAATGATGAACAAACCAAGCTAGATTTTGAGGGGATCGATATGACACAGCTTTTTTACCGCGGCACCGCACACCAGAAGACTGACGCAAAGACGGAGCAAACTCAAAAGAAATCCGGGGCAGACCTGATTTATAGAGGCGTGTCATCGGAGCCTCAGCCGGCCGCCGAGCCGATGCGGTTCAGCTTCGAGCTATTCTACCGTGGTGTCAGCTACAGCTAGAAACGAAATATAATGTGCTAAAGGCCGCCGGACTGGCGGCCTTTTTTTGTTCCGGGCCTGTCCTAAACGAGTATAGATTAGAGCTGGAAAACGCGCTGCGGTTTGAATTTTCCGACCCGGACCTCACCAATTGCCACGGCTGTCTCATCACACATGGCCAGCGTGGTTCGGTCATCGCCACCATCCATTGCAAGCTGCGCCTGATCAGCGCGCCACTGCTCAATGATATGTGGCAATAATAAAATCTCCCGACCATGTCGCAGATCGGCAGCCTCGGCCGGGTTTATCGCCACGCTCGGCAGACCATCCAGAACCGTTTCGATCGGTTTCAACAGCCCTTCCAGATCGCCCGCTTCCGCGGCGCAGCGTTCGATATCCTCGAGCGTCACGGTACTGGCCTCGTCAAGCATGCCAACCCGGGTCCGGCGCAATTTAGATACATGCCCCTCAACGCCCAGATCGGCAGCGAGGTCGCGCGCAAAAGAGCGCACGTAGAAGCCCTTACCACTGCATACTCTGATGATGGCATGGTCGCGGTCGGGAAGCGACACAAGTTCCGTCTCATAGACTGTAATATCGCGCGCCTTGAGCTCAAAGGCCTCGCCGCCCCGCGCCAGATCATATGCGCGTGCGCCATCAACCTTGATGGCCGAATATTTCGGCGGAACCTGTGATATGGTGCCAATATAATTCGCCAGAATCGTTTTGATTGACGCCGCATCCGGACGCGCATCGGATCTGCGGATAATCGCGCCCTCACGATCCTGTGTTTCGGTCGAAGCACCCCAGCTGATTGTGAAAACATATTCTTTGTCACAATCCATCGCCCATTGTGCCGTCTTGGTCGCCTCGCCAAAGGCGATCGGAAGAACGCCATCGGCTAATGGATCCAGCGTACCACCATGACCGGCTTTCTGGGCGTTGAACAACCGCTTGAGGCGGCCGACAATCTGGGTCGAGGTCATCTCGACCGGCTTATCAACCGCCAGCCAGCCATGAACCGGAAGCCCTTTTCGCTTTCTCGCTCTCGCCATCATGTCTCTCCAAAGGCGGCACTCTAAGTCGCCACTGTCGCGCGGCGCATTAGGCGTGTGAGGCCTACCGGTCAAGCAAACAAAACGTTTCATCCCTCGGACGGGATGTTGCGAATTGACGCTCCGGCAGCCATCCGACCCGCCATCCGGACCCGTAAAAAGCCGGTACGCCCCGGGACCATGTCATATCCTTAACCCTATTTACACTTGCCAAACCTCGCCGCCGGCGCTTATTCGGCAACATGACAAAAATTCATTACCACCGGGGTGATCTGCCCAAAACCGTGGACCTCGGATCCATTGTCGCTGTTGATACCGAAGCAATGGGACTCAACCCGGTCCGCGACGCATTGTGTGTTGTGCAATTGTCGGCCGGAGACGGCCAGGCCCATATTGTTCAGCTGTTCCGCGATTATGACTGCCCCAATCTCAAGCGTCTTCTGGGCGACCCGGATGTTTTGAAAATCTTTCATTTTGCGCGCTTTGATATTGCGATGATGAAAAAATGGCTCGAAATCGACTGCGCGCCGGTCTGGTGTACGAAAATTGCATCCAAGCTGGCGCGAACATATACCGACCGGCATGGCCTGAAAGATGTCACGCGTGAGCTTGTTGGCGCCGATATGAACAAGGCCCAGCAATCATCAGACTGGGGCGCAGAAACGCTTACAGACGCCCAATTAAACTATGCGGCAGGCGATGTTCTGCACCTCCATCGGATTCGGCTCGCATTGCTTGCTATGCTGGAACGTGAAGGTCGGCAGGCACTGGCGGACGCGTGCTTCGACTTTTTGCCGACCCGCGCGCAACTAGACCTCGACGGTTGGGACAATACCGACATTTTTTCGCATACTTAAACAAACAAGACCGGCCCCGATGCGCTATAAAATCTGTCCATCCGAACCATTCTCACTTATCATGACAACATGACAGAAAAAGAACTGCGATCTGACCTACCAGAAAAAGCACTGCACCCTGATGCAATGCAGACCTGGGCACCGCACCGCCGACTGACGCTGGCGCAGGCGCGACGTCGATCGGAACGGGTCGGCATCCTGCGAATGTTTTTTGTTGCCGCAGCGGCGATATCCGCCGGCATGATTATCGGACCGGTCGTGGCCAGTTCGCTTACAGGCTCTTCGGCCGCCATTACAAGAATATCAGGCGATCAAGTCATCACCATGATCAATCCGCGCTTCTCGGGTCGAAATTATGCCGGTGAGACCTATACAATTACAGCCGATACCGCACAGCGACGTCGGAATGATCCGGAAACGATCGATCTGAAACACCCAAAACTCATTAATGAGCATGGTAGCGAGATTACGGCACCGATCGGCGTTTTCTTCCAGAAGGATGATCATCTCTACCTCTCTGAAACCGTATTGGTTCGCGACAGCTCCGGATACGAATTCCAGACAGAGGCCGCTGATATTTATGTCGCCAGCAGCCAGGTCGCAGGCCGCCACCGGCTTATCGGGCATGGTCCACTGGGCAGCATTAAGGCTGACAGCTATGAAATATCGGAAGATAATGGACGACTAATTCTTCGCGGTAATGTAGAGATGGTCATATATCCAAGCACTAACGACCGCCCGGCCTCAGACCTCCCACCGGCATTAGATAATTAACCCAGACCAGAACAGGTGAACCATATGTGGAAATCTTTGACATGCACCCTCGCAGCGACGCTTCTGATCG
>CBFHPC010000162.1:0-3693 GCA_965657655.1 Henriciella sp. | reverse complement strand
ACATGCTGCGTCAGGGACCGGTGGTCGATATGGTCGAAATGTTTTCGGCAGAGCTGCCATTGTTCACACTGTGCGAGATATTGGGGGTACCGGAAGCCGACCGGTCGAAACTCGTACACTGGATGCATTTCCTCGAAACATCGCAATACCAGGCGCAGCAGGAAGGTCTGGGAAATGTATCACAAGAAGAGATTATGAACTTCTTGAACGAGATCCAGGCCATGTTTGATTATGGCCGCCATTTGCTGGAAGACCGAAGACGGGCGCCCCAAAACGATCTGCTCAGTGCGATTGCCAATGCCGAAATTGACGGCAGGCCGCTATCGCCTGAATTTCTCGATGGTTCCTGGTTGTTAATCGTCTTTGCGGGTAATGATACAACCCGTAACTCGCTGTCAGGTACGATGAAGCTGCTAAGCGAGAACCCCGAACAGAGAGCCTTGTTGCAGGCCGATAACGGGTTGTTCCCGAACTTTGTGCATGAGGCGATCCGGCTCGTTGCGCCGGTTACCTATATGCGACGAACCCTGACCAAGGACACAGTGCTCGGCGGTCAGCCACTGGCTAAGAATGATAAAATTGTCATGTATTATCCTTCTGCCAATCGCGACCCCGACGTGTTTAACGAACCGGACCGATTTGATATTCGTCGCGCAAATGCCAAAGACCATTTATCGTTTGGTAGCGGACCGCATGTCTGCCTAGGTCAGCGGGTAGCAAATATGCAGCTTGAAAGCGCCTTCCGGAATATGCTTCGTCGCTTCCCCGATGTTAAATGGACGGGCGAGATGACATTGGCGCCAAACAATTTTGTCCACGCGATTTCCGAATTGAAAATTGATCTCGGAACCGGCGCATAGGCGCACAGTACGAATACCCGCCCGGTTTTGATACCATTATGCTGCGCTGATGGCCTAGGATTTGGGCCGCTTGGCTTAGTGGGATAACAGCGCTTGGCAGAGTGACGGCCACAGCAACCATAATAATGCTATGGCGTATTAACTGCGCGCGTCGCATTGTGCGCCATCTAAGACAAGCATGGCATTGTGTTAGCGCGAGACGGTTGCGACGCCCAGCTTAGCCTCGATCGCGGCCTTAACGGATGAATAGTCCGACGATATCTGGTCGAATACTTCACCACGATCGTGCAGCGCCTGACACCGGCCTGGCAGCCCGATCTTATGACCAGTTGCCTCTGCCACCGTTTCGGGGAATTTCGCGGCATGGGCTGTCGATAAAACAACCCGTGTACGTTCTTGTCCCGCAGCATCGCGGCTGATTTTGGTCCCGACAGCGGTATGCGGACAGATAAGCATGCCGGTCTCCTCGAGATGATCCCGCATCTCCTGACAGGTGTCTTCATTACTGACCGAAAATGCCGACAGCCCTGATGCTTTCAGGGCGACAAACGTCTCTGCTGGAAGCGCGGCACGACCAGATTGCAGATATTGATTATAGATCGACCTGACAGTTTCCGGATCCCGGCCACTGACTTCAAATAACAGCCGCTCGAAATTGCTGGGCACTGAAATATCCATTGCCGGGCTCGGTGTTTCCACCGCATTACTTTTCGCCATCTCGCCAGTGTTAAACAAGGATTCCAGCGTCTTATTCTCGTTCACCGCACAGATGCCCTCAAAATCAGCGAGAAGCCCGCACTTGCCGGCAACATAGCCCGCCAGCACGTCCCCCATATTGCCACTGGGAACAATGAAGCGAAGCGGCCGGTCGACACCCAGCGCGGCTTGTGCCGTTGCAAAATATACTGACTGAGCAGCAATCCGGGCCCAGTTTATCGAATTTACCCCCGATAAAGCGATTGAATCTGCAAACGGCTTGTCGGCAAACATCGCCTTCACAATCGCCTGACAGGCATCAAAATCATCATTCAGGGCGAAATTATGGATATTGTCGGCACCGGTCGCCGTCATGAACAGTCGCTGTACTGGCGACACCCGTAAATGCGGATGCAGAATGAACAAATCAACCGTTTTCTTACCTGCAAATGCTGCAGCTGCAGCGCCGCCTGTATCGCCTGAGGTGGCACAGATCACGCTGAGACGTTGCCCGCGATCACTGAGAATATGCTCATATAATTGAGCGATAATTTGCATCGCAACGTCTTTAAACGCCAGCGTTGGCCCATGATGCAGCTCCATAATGAACTGATCGGGTCCGGTTTGAACCAGCGGCGCAACACTTTGGTGTGCGAAATTGCCGTAAGCTTTCGTGCAAAGGTCTTCGATTACATCTTTTGGCAGCGCATCACCCGCAAATGCTGACAGTACCCGGGTCGCAACCGAAACATAGTGTTCGCCAGGTTCGGCCGGCGCGATTTTTGGCCAGACCACCGGAACGTAAAGACCACCATCTGGCGCCAGCCCAGACAGACATGCCTGAATGAAATCGACCGGTTCGGCCAAGCCACGTGTAGAATGATAAAGCATCGCCTAACTCCGAAAGCGTAATCGACCACGGGAATGATGAAACGCCAGATAGACCCCAATCAGGCTCATGGCTATCCCCCACCATGTTAAAGCGTAACCGAAATGTCTTTCCGGCGGTAAAGAGTCGATATCGGTGCCGAATGCATACGGGTTCAAGGCAAGTCGGACCCTATCCGGCTGCTCGCTATTCTGAATTGCGACCTCGATCGGTTCGAGTACGGCGACCGGCAGTGTATCAAAGCCAAGCTGTTCTGACAGGGCAGCAATATCGAGCCAGTACCAGAGATTGTTCTCAGGCTGATTGGCGGCGGCGAATGGGTTTTTCTGAAATTCATCTATCCCGCGTTGATTATAGCGCTCAACAAACTGACGCGGCAGGTCAGCAGTGGTTGCCGGCACCGGCTGGGGCCCCCCCGTCGCGCCGACCATGACCAGTACCCAACCATCATGCTCGTAACTTTCGGCTGCGACATATCTGCGCCAGACAGGCTCGCTATTAATCGCGCCATACACATTCTGAACGGGCCTGGGATACTCCTGATCGATTTGAAGACTCACCGTCAATGCAAGCGCGCCCGCCGCCTCCAGCGTTCCGGCATCGGACTTGTCAGAATATCGCTCATACTGCCAATTACCAAGGCTGATGAGAACAAACACCGATAAGGCGGCCAGAATAGTCATCACGGGAAGGGGCTGAAAGCGCATTTATCTCTCTAATAGTTTGGCGTTGATTTTATCGATGGAGGGCGATGGCGCATTTCAAGCGCAAACAGAGTCGCTTTGAACAGTCGCAATAGACCAATCGAGCCGGCGAGTATGACCGGCCCCCAGATAAGCGTCTGAACCCAGACTGGCGGGTCAAGGATAATCTGGGTCGCAAGCACCGGCGGTGTTATCAATATCGCAATGGTAAACATTACAAAAAACGCCGGCCCATCACCTGATCCCGTGATGTCAAATGGCACCTCGCAATGCTTGCAACGGTCGTTAAACGCCAGAATACCCTTATACAGACTGCCCTGCCCGCAATGCGGGCACACGCACTTCAACCCTGCGAGCCAAGGCGAAAGTGCGGACCCTGCCACATCTAATGCCCAAGAATGATGTGGGGCAGAACGTATACAAAGGCGAACAGGAACAGCCAGACGACATCAACAAAATGCCAGTACCAGGCGGCGAATTCGAAGCCGAGATGCTTTTTGTCCGTCATATTGCCGGCATAGATCCGCATCAGGCATACCGCCAG
>CBFHPC010000161.1:0-3705 GCA_965657655.1 Henriciella sp. | reverse complement strand
TTCCTGCATAGACAACTGTTTGTTTTCCAATGCCGTCTGGCGCGCTTCCGCGAGGCTTACGATCGGGTAACTGCCTAGGCCTATTTCCCGGCGCTTGCCATTTATAACAATGCGCTGGACCCAAACAAGACGACTATTTTTGGAAACTTTGAATATAAGACCGGCTCCGCCACGGTCATAGTGTGATCCTGCATTTGAGGAATGCGGCGCAAGAGCGATGGTGTCATGGCGACAGCGAGATCAGCGACAGCGCCAGAATTCAATCCGGGGACGTTCGAGACCGCAATACCTCTTGCATGACACTCGCCGAGGTCAATACTTCTAAAACCGTCTAATACGGATGCGACCATTTTGAGATTTGGGACGCGCGCCAGTTTCGCCTTGTCGCGCTTTTCGATACTGGCCGACAGCAGGTCATCAACCTCGGCGCCACGGGCGCTGATCGTCTGCTCGACGTCTCAATCAGTTTCCAGCCAATTCCATTTGCTGCGACCGTTCGGGAAAAATGTGTGCATCTCGGGGTGTATTGCAAGCATGTTTGCATGCGCGGGACATAAACGCGCCCATCGTAAATATTCAGGAGAAAATGCGCGCTCGCCGCGCGCATTTGAAACGCGCGCGCAGCTTTGCCGACGGATCCGGTTAAATGCTCAGATCCAGAGCATTGTAATCGTGGAGTGAGGCCTTCGCATTGTCATTCCATTCATATGAGAGCCCTTGTTCGACAAAGGGTTGGTACTGATACGGCTCCTCGTTCGAGAAACGCTGGCGCCGGGCATCGATGCCAAAGCCGATGACCTCAGAGCGTTTGGCGATCAGATCCTCATCAAAGACCTGAACAGCGCTATGCGTACCGGCGCCTGTTACCCCCAGCACAGAGCTGCGACGGTGGAACCCCATATTAACGGTAATGCGTGGCTCAAACCCGGTATTGGCAAATGAACCATGCACCAATTGGCGGTTGCACATTACCACATCGCCCGCATCACAGATCAGCGGCACAGTTCCAGCAATCCGCTCGCTGCCAGAATCTGCAACCAGCTTCTTGATATCGACCTTGCCAAGCTTGTGGCTGCCGGGCAGAACCCAGACGCCATTGACTGCCGTGCTGCCATATACTTGAGCCATGAAATTGAAGCCGTGAATGCCATCATCAAACTTCTCACTATCCCAGTGAGTGGTGCCATCCTGATGCCAGGACACAGCCGCCCCGATACCGGGCTCCTTGATAAATAGACTTTCATTGAACGGCGCGAAGTCCTTGCCGTTAATATCCTCCGCCACTTTCAACAATTGTGGATGGCCATAAACGCGCAGGCAGGTTTCAGAGAATTGTAAGGATCCAAGCAGAATGAACGGCGCGGCCACAGGCGCATCATCGGCTGCCTTTGGCTCAATAAGCTTGACTTGATGGCGCCCATTCGCGAGGGCCGAGCCACCCAGCGGATCGCCCAGTGGCTTTGACCAGACAAGCGTTGTCGTCGCGCAGTCCGCGCCAAGGGCCGGCGCGCCGTCGGCCGAAAACTTCTCGCCCGGCCCGACGGGAAACCTCTGTTTCATCTCGCTAAGGTCCTGCTTGATGTCATCAAGCTCCTCCTGGCACAGAACGCCGGTAAACACATAGAATCCATATTTCTTGTAAGCGTCGACAATGTTGCCCGCGAGATTGCCATTCGCGTCAAATTCAATCGGCGATCGATTGTCCAAAGCCATTGCGCGCTTATGTCCAGAAATAAGATATTCGCGCATCGCATCGGCGTCATCGCCATAATGTGCCGCGCAGGCGTCTATGGAGTTCATGTAATAAGGTTCAGACATCAGCGAGTCCTCCCTTCGCTTTAACCTCGTTAAAATTTAAACCGCGTTTAATTCTTGTGTCAATTCGAAGATCGACATAGGGATTCCAGATGGCTGTCGAGACACTTGATCCACGCGAAAGCACACGTTCAAAGAACATGGCGAAGCGCCGCGAAACAATCCTGCGCGAAGCACGGATTCTTATTGCGGAAAAAGGCTTTGAAGAGCTGAAGATCCGGGACCTCGCCGCACGCGCCAGTCTGACCGTGCCAACGATTTACAATCTTGTTGGTGGCAAAAACGAAATTCTCACAGTCATTATTGACGAAATGCTCACGCAATTACGGATCATTCAAGACCAAGGCGGATCAGGCCCGGTTGAAGACTCCTTTGCAAAGCAGATCAATGATTTGGCGGATCATTTTGCCACTGAGCAATCTTTCTTTCGCGCCGCCTTCATTGCAGGTGATCGCAGCGGGCTGTTTGAGCAAAGCTCTAATCACGGCATCTTTGCACATTTCGTTCAACAGCCGATCGAAGCCTGTGTGCGCGCTGTCAAAGAAGGCCTACTGCGAGGCCAGATTCCGCCCGAGGTTCTCGGGCCGCAAATATACGGCTGTTATCGCCTCGCCAGACAAGACTGGGCGCACGGCTATTTTGACTTGGACGGGTTTCGGAAACAGGCGCTCATTGGTGTTTTCTTGTGCCTGGCATCAGACGCGGAGCCGGCATTTCGCGAAAGACTGATAGGTAAGGTTACGAGCCTTTCTTAGGCCGTTGTCAGCTGAAACTGCCGGCCGGCAGGGGCGGTGGCCACGCCAGCATGCTGTAAACATCTCGGATCAGCCACAAGCTGACCCGAGATCAGATTATCCCGAAAACCTCAAATATCTATCTGCGCGGCGAGTGTCGTGGGACATCAGCCAGCGCAACCGACCCGACCCGTCTAAGGCGGACAGATTGAGCCAGAACCCGTTTCGCTATTTCCAGAAATCGCTCAAGACCGTCCTGCTTGCAGCATGGAGTCCCTGTTCCAAACCTTTTTGGATCTGGTCTTTTGCAAACCGGCGGCCGATGCGCCAGGTCGTTTCTCGCCCAGACAGATCAGCGGGGCAGCTTTCTCGCTAGGATAAAGACCGATGGTAGCGTCAAAGGCGACATACCAAATGTCGACAGGCGACCGATAAAAAACATGGTTCTTTATGTCGTAGTTGCGGGAACCGGTTGCGGGGAATGGGGTTCAAAATACTGACCAGAATAAAGGGGCGGATAATCACTGAATATTTCCTGCATTCCGCCCAACCAGACCCTTATATAATTGACGCGAAAATTAATGGCATTACTAATGTCATTATAAATTAACACATGGCTATTTACCGGGGCTCAATGTCCCAGATTCCGGTCGTCGAGAATCAGGAGCCAGGTATGGAAGAACACCGCATTTTCAGCGGCGACGTCGAGCTTGCAGTCCATGTCGCGGGTGAAGGTGACCCGGTATTAATGGTGCATGGCTTTCCTGATGATCACGAAGTTTGGAACGAACAAATCGCGGCACTGGTCGCTGCCGGCTATCGTGTGATCGCTCCGGACACACGCGGTTGCGGCCACTCTTCGATTCCGGCTGATGTTTCGGTTTACCACATCACATATCTGATCAAAGACATGATCGCGGTACTCGATCATTTCGGATTGGAAAAAGTAAGCCTGGTCGGGCATGATTGGGGGGCAATGATTGCCTGGCGATTGGCCATCGCCCATCCTGACCGCTTTGAGCGGTTTGCTGCAGTCTCGGTTGGCCACCCCGCCACCCTCGGCGCCGTCGGTAAGCTGCAAATGCTCAAAAGCTGGTACATATTCTTCTTCCAGTATCGCGGCCTCGGGGAATGGATGATGCGCGGTCTAAACTGG
>CBFHPC010000160.1:0-3720 GCA_965657655.1 Henriciella sp. | reverse complement strand
TGGCGGCGGCCGACGCATCGATGCTTTCCGATCTTCGGGCACGTGATAAATCGGCTTCGATCATAACCCGTTCTGCTTGCGAGCTGGACAGGCGCTCGTCCTGGAAGGCAATTGGAAGATCGCGTTTCTGTAAAATATTATGGGCAAGCGCCTTGGCTGATTGCGACCGCGGGCCAGGCGTCCCATTCATATTTAGCGGATGCCCCATGACCAGCCCGGCAATCTGTCGACTGTCGATGATCTGGAAAAGACGGTCTAGGCTTGGTCCAAGTTTCTTGCCACGGGCGATGGTCTCGACGGGTGTTGCGATGAGCCAAAGCGCATCCGAGGCGGCAACGCCAATGGTCCGGCTGCCAGGATCGAGCCCGATCAGGGCTCCTTCCGGCATATTAAGAAGATCAATGATTGCCATGACGTCACGCTCTTGAATTTGTTTCCAGTGCCGCGTATCGCTTCTCAGGTCAAATGGAGTTTGTAATGAGTGTTACCAAGCAGGACGTCCGCAAAGTCGCCAGACTGTCTCGAATAGCTGTCCCGGAGAGTGATCTTGGTCGTCTGTCAGATGAGCTGAACGTGATCTTTGGCTGGATCGATCAACTGAAAGAGGTTGATGTTGAAGGGGTTGCGCCAATGTCATCGGTGGTTGGCAATGCCTTACCAATCCGCGCCGACATTGTGACCGATGGCGACAAGCAAGACGAAATCCTGGCAAACGCCCCGCGTCAGGAAGATGGCTTTTTCGTCGTCCCTAAATCCGTCGAATAGGGTGTTTAGACGCGCCGCGTCCAGCGTGGCGCGAGCCCAGGCTTGCGACTCGCTGATGGGTTTGCCGCCCGTAAACAGGCGGGGGCGGGCGCTCGCTCGGCGCGATATTGTTGGTTTTCTTGCCTGGACTAGCTGCCTGTTTCGGACACATTGCCATTATCGTCACCGTGCGGTTCGCTTCGGTCCGGATACCAATTGTAAATTTCGTCAATCAAGCAGGGGAAGGGCGGCGGCATTGGCGCGCCGGCGAAAGCGGAGTCGTATCCGATAAGCTTATCACCCCGGGCAAGGCACCCGGAAAATGCGTCGACGCCCAGAGACATTGCATTCGGTAAATCGCGACATCTGTTTTCGGTCACAATGAGATAGTCGCGAGCCCCCCTGCTTACGACAACTGATTGATCGGTCGCCTTAGAAAAATTGTTTATCCCCGAGATGAAACATATTTGATTAACGGCTTCACCGATCCGCGGATCGGCGGTGACGAGACCTGGTTTGCTCTGGTATTCGCCCCCCGACGCACACGCGCCAATTGCGATACAGAGTGCAATTGTCTGGAATTGTGTTTTAAACATGCTGCGCTCCCTGCGACCAGACTACAAAAACAATCGTTTTTTTGCGACTCTTTAATGAACTGGCACAGGTTTCTGCGGGTTTAATCTTGCATTTTCAGGTCAAGGCGTCTTACGAAGGCGTCATAAGTTTTTCCTGAAATCGAAAGAGAAGAGCGCATGAGTGAGCTCACTAGTCTTAGCCTGACCGCAGCCTTGGCTGGCCTTGAGGAGAAAGAATTCTCAAGCGTCGAATTAACCCAGGCCTTTATTGACGAGATTGCCGCGACCAATACCACGCTGAATGCATATGTTGTCGAAACCCCTGAACGTGCCCTTGAAATGGCTGCTGTGGCGGATCAGAAGCGCGCAAACAATACCCATGGCCGGATTGAAGGGGCGCCTATCGGGGTTAAAGACCTGTTCTGTACCAAAGATGTTCGGACAACCGCCTGTTCGAAAATTCTGGGTGAATTTACGCCGACTTATGAGAGCACGGTGACAAGCAATCTGTGGTCGGCCGGCGCTGTTATGCTCGGCAAGCTGAATATGGACGAATTTGCGATGGGCTCTTCGAACGAGACGTCCAGATTTGGCCCACCGGTCAATCCATGGCGACGCACCGGATCAGATCAGGCGCTGACATCTGGCGGCTCCTCGGGCGGGTCGGCGACTGCGGTGGCGGCCAATCTCTGTCTTGCGGCAACCGCGTCCGATACTGGCGGGTCGATCCGGCAGCCGGCATCATTCACCGGTACGGTCGGGATAAAACCAACCTATGGACGCGCTTCGCGCTATGGCATGGTTGCGTTTGCTTCATCGCTTGACCAGGCCGGACCGATTGCGAAAACGGTGGCTGATGCCGCACTGCTGACCGAAATCATGTGTTCGCATGACGAGCGGGACTCGACGTCCCTGGCGGTTGATATTCCAGATTGGGGAAAAGCGGTCAGCCAGGGTGTGAAGGGTATGAAAATTGGCATTCCGAAAGAATATAGGATTGCCGGTATGTCCCCTGAAATCGAGGCGCTCTGGCAGCAGGGTATTGATTGGCTGCAGCAGCAAGGCGCTGAAATTATTGACGTCTCGTTGCCACACACCAAATACGCGCTACCGGTTTATTATATTGTGGCACCGGCCGAAGCCTCGTCCAATCTCGCCCGCTATGATGGCATGCGCTATGGCGACCGGGTGATGGCAGAGGATCTGACGACAACATATGAAGCAACCCGTGCCGCCGGTTTCGGTGAGGAGGTCCAGCGGCGTCTGATGATCGGAACCTATGTACTGTCATCAGGGTATTATGATGCGTATTATTTGCGCGCGCAGAAAGTCCGGACGCGAATTGCTGAGGATTTTGATAGAGCTTTTGAAAAGGTTGACGCCTTGCTGACCCCAACCTGTCCGAGCGCTGCATTCGCCTATGGCGAAAAGTCAGGTGATCCGGTGGAAATGTATCTGAATGATATTTTCACTGTGACAGCCAATCTCGCAGGATTACCGGGTATCTCGGTGCCGGCCTCGCTTGACCAGCAATCCCTGCCACTGGGATTGCAGGTGATCGGCAAAGCTCTCGACGAGACAAGTTGTTTCAGGGTGGCCGGTGCAATTGAAACCGCCGCGAATTTTTCGACAAAACCGGAACGCTGGTGGTAGGTTTATACGATGTCACGTAGACGTAGAACAATCCTTTATGGCGCGATCAGCTTCATTGTCTGTGCCGTGCTTATTCTAGCAACTGCCTATGGATCGGGTGCGGATCCTTTGCACGAACGCTCGCGCCATATCTGGGCCTTGTCGCTTGTTGCTGCTGCGTACGTTTCGTTCCGGGGCGCGCTTATCATTGAACGCATGGGCAATAGCGGTGATGACAGCCAGCCAAAACGAGGTTGGGCCGCAATTTTTAAATCATCCGAGCATGATATTGATCGGCGGATGAATGCACGTCGCGAACGCGTTGCGGCAGCCAAAGCCGCGCGCGACGAGACTGAAAAGGATACATAATGTTAGGAACTGGGGTCGTTAGGTCATGAGTGAGCGTCCAACATACACGCTGAAAGGCGATAGCGGCGATTGGGAAATCGTACTTGGCTTGGAAATTCATGCGCAAATAGCCTCCGCGGCGAAGCTATTTTCGGGCGCATCGACGGGCTTTGGCGCGGAACCGAACAGTCATGTTTCGCTGGTCGATGCGGCAATGCCCGGCATGCTGCCGGTGATTAACGGGTTTTGCGTTGAACAGGCCGTGCGAACCGGTCTTGGGCTGAATGCGAAGATTAATTTGATGTCGCGGTTTGACCGCAAGAATTATTTTTACCCAGATCTCCCGCAAGGATATCAGATCAGCCAATTTGAGCTGCCAATTGTTGGGGAAGGCGTCATCGATGTTGATGTCGAGCCATCG
>CBFHPC010000159.1:0-3756 GCA_965657655.1 Henriciella sp. | reverse complement strand
GCATGTGATTGGCGCCGATAGTCGTTATCGTGGCGTCGACAATGCACTGATCATGGAGAAGGTGGCGACCGACCTCGGCGCGGCGATTCGCTATGCCAGACCGAGATTGGGATATAAGCGTGTCGTATTGCTAGGCTGGAGCGGCGGTGGCGCCTTGTCGTCCTTCTATCAGGCGCAGGCTGAAGCGCCGACCGTTACGGCTGCACCATGTGGCATCGGGCCGGATCTTACGGCTGCCGATCTCGAGCCAGCTGACGCCGTTATTTTTATGGCCGCACATGTATCACGGCATGGCACGCTGACCGAGTGGATTGACCCGGCCATTACCGATGAATTGAACCCATATGACCGCGACCCCGATCTTGATCTGTATTCGGGGGACATCCGACCGCCCTATTCAGATGCATTTATTGCGCGCTTCAGGGCCGCGCAGATCGCGCGTAATCGCCGGATTACCGCCTGGGTTGAGGACCGGCTCGACTGGTTGCAAAGCTCCGGGCGCGAGAATGAAGAATTTGCCTTCACCACACATGGCACGATGGCAGACCCGCGCTGGCTTGACCCTGCAATTGATCCGAATGACCGGGTTCCGGGACAATGTTATCTTGGCGATCCCAAAATTGTGAATATGAGCCCGGTCGGACTTGCCCGGGCCTCGACCCTTCGTAGCTGGTTGTCACAATGGAGTTATGATCGCGCGCAAGCTGATGGCCCCGCAAGTGCTGCTGCGATTACCCGACCGGTGCTGGTGATCAGTAATTCTGCCGATGATGCATGTACGCCAAGCCACGCCCAGCGCCTGTTTGACGGGGTTGTGCATGACGACAAAGCGATCTGTACTATAATGGGTGCCACACATTATTATCAAAGCCAGCCGGATCTCGCCGCCGAGGCCGCAGAGCGGGTGCATAGCTGGCTTGCCGAACACGGCTTCGGCGTTTGATCCGGAGCGTTAGACTGGGAGACACTCGAATGACAAGACCGAACGGAATTCATCACCTTGCCGTCTCAACCGCAAATATGAAGGAACAACTCGGTTTCTTCACCCAGGTGCTGGGTATGGAATTGGTTGCGTTATATTGGATGCACGGTGTGGACGGGGCCTGGCATGCTTTCTGCAAGCTGAATGATCATAGTTCGATTGCCTTTGTTTTTATGCCTGAGAATGCCAAAGCAGACCGTATTACCGGACAGTCTCATGCGGCCCATGGTGGCGGCCCTTCGGCCGGTGGCACCATGCAGCATCTCGCCTTCAACGTGGATACAGAAGACGAACTGTTCGAAATGCGCGATCGCATTCGGTCTTATGGGCATCCGGTGTTTGGTCCGGCTGATCATGGCATGTGCAAATCGATTTATTTTGCCGGACCGGAAGGTCTGACCCTGGAAGTGGCTATTTCAGACGTGGCCATAGATGCCGCGCAGTGGATTGATCCGGAGGTCGTGGCGCTGGCCGGGATATCCGAAGACGAGCTCGCCGCCATGCGTCATCCGCCGGCTGGACCGGGCCGGGCTGTGGCACAGCCAGCCTATGACGCCGCGAAATATCATATGGGCTATCCGCCGCAGATTTATAACATGATGCTGGCGGCCCCAGACGAGGTCCTGATCAGGCGGATGAGCTATACCGAGCCGCCGGTTAAGGCGAATTAAGCGGGGGACAGAATTCTAATCGTCGGGCTGTGAATACTTCAGGGCTGGCGGACTTCAACATTGCGGGGGCTATAGTCTGGAGGTATCGAATGACTTATATACGGTTTTGGCTCTTGGCGATCTTGATTGCAGGATTTGGCCACGCAACGGGGTTTGCCCAACAGGCAGATTCGGCCTCGCCGCTGGTGGATTTACATGCCACGCATCATCCTGAAATTGCCGATTACGGAATGGTGTCGGCACAAGAGGAGATTGCCGCCGCGGTTGGACGTGACATTCTGGTCAGGGGTGGAAATGCAATCGATGCGGCGGTTGCGACCGGGTTTGCGCTGGCGGTGACATTGCCGCAGGCCGGCAATCTGGGGGGTGGTGGCTTTATGCTGATCCATATTGCCGAAACCGATCAGGTGCTTGCAATAGACTTCAGGGAAACGGCGCCAAAGCTGGCATCCAGAGATATGTATCTCGATGCGGCGGGCGAGGTGGATAATGACCTGGCGCAATATTCACGATTGTCGGCCGGGGTTCCCGGCACAGTGATGGGCTTGCTGGAAGCGCTCGATACCTATGGAACAATGACTCGCAGTGACGTAATGACCCCGGCTATTCGACTGGCGTCGGACGGGTTTCCTATCAGCCACGCATTAGCACACAGCCTCGCCTCCCATTATGCGGAACTATCTGTCGATGATAGCTCGATATCTTACTTTCTCGGGCGCGGTGCCGGCGATATATTGCGACAGCCCGATCTGGCCGATACGCTGCGCCGGATTCGTGCATCGGGCACGGCTGATTTCTATAACGGGCGCACGGCTGAGCTAATTGTTGCTGAGATGCAAAATGGCCGGGGCGTCATGACGCTGGAAGATCTTGCCAGCTACGCCGTCGAAATCCGCGCCCCTATCATTGGTGCATATGGCGATTATGAGATTTTCGCGATGAGCCCGCCCTCTTCGGGCGGCGTCCATATTGTTCAGATGCTTAATATACTCAGCGGATATGATTTGCAGGCCGATGGCCATAATAGCGCGGCCTATCTGCATAAACTGATTGAATCGATGCGGCGGGCTTATGCTGATCGCTCGCAATATCTTGGCGATCCAGATTTTGTCGAGGTACCGGTAGAGGCGCTGACTGCACCGGCTTATGCAGACCGGTTAAGAGCCTCTATTTCTCTCGATGCGGCATCGCAGTCGCGCGACATCCGCCCTGGTGCGCTAGTCTCGCCGGAGAGTCCGGATACTACGCATTATTCGATTATCGATCGTGACGGCAATGCTGTGGCGGTCACCTATACGTTGAATTTTTCCTATGGCAGCGGATACTCGGTCGACGGTGCCGGGTTCCTTCTGAACAATGAAATGGATGATTTCTCTGCCAAGCCAGGGGCACCTAATGGCTACGGATTGATTGGTGGCGAGGCTAACAAGATTGCCCCCTTAAAGCGCCCTCTATCGTCGATGACGCCTCTGATCGTGACTAAGGATGGCGAGGTGGTTCTGGTCACCGGCAGTCCGGGGGGATCAACAATTATAACGGCTGTCATGCAGGTCGCGCTGAATGTTATGGAGTGGCGCATGAATCTGGCCGACGCCACTGCCAGGCCGCGCATCCATCATCAGTGGCTGCCTGACGAGGTGACGGTCGAGCCAGGGATCAGCATTGATACGCTGCGGCTATTGGAGGGTATGGGGCATATGTTTGAGAAGACTGAAACCGGTGCTTATCAGCGTACGGTCATCGGACGTGTGAATTCTGTCGGGACGCGAGCCGGGCGGGCGATTGGCGCGGCAGATCCTCGTGCACCGGACTCTGCGGCACTTGGGCACTGAGTGCGAGCCGACCGGGCGGGCGTTTCCTCTGGGTCGACTTTATTTAAGCGTTTGCGCCCAAAGCCCTCATGCCCGCCGATATCTGCGATTTGGCCACATCATTGTCCGCGGACATGTTACGCTTTGCCCGGATTATAAGGCAGACTATTTTTGCGATTTTCGGGTCGGGAACAAGCGGATAAAATTGCTGTGATCACTTGACCGGTGGGGACTTTTTTCTCATGAAGATATACCCCATAGGGAGTATAGGGCATGTTGAGTAATACCCGGG
>CBFHPC010000158.1:0-3760 GCA_965657655.1 Henriciella sp. | reverse complement strand
ACAATTGCGAGTAACGGCGACAGCATTATTAGGCCGGTCGCGGCGACGATACAGTCAAGGCCTCGTTTGGCGCGACGGTCGAGACCAGCGGCCTGTTTCCGGATAGCTGGCGCCGCTGCATAGCGGGCGGCATGACACAAGAAATGCAAATTTCCGATAAGATAGCGACGCCACATGCGCTGCGGCTCGCATTTCAACCGATAAATCCATTCGAGTCCCGACTGGCGCATCCAGTCCGGCGCCCGTTTAATCCGTCCCGACACAAAGTCGAACAGACCACCGACCCCTAATATGACGGGCGCATTCAGGCGCGCCTGTACGCGCGCGCTCCAAATATCTTGGTCGGGGACGCCGAACGCAACAAAGACCACCCGCGCGCCCGAATTATTGATCTCCCTGATAATCGTATCCTCATGATGAGGATGAAAAAAGCCGTCCTGCGTGCCGGCAATTCTCAGCCCCGGAAAACGCTCCCGGGCAACAGCCGCAGCCCGCTCGGCGACCCCCGGACGACCGCCAAGCAGAAAAACCGGAAGTCGTCGGAAAGCAAGACAACGACACAATGGCGCGAATAGGTCGGTCCCGTTAAGATTGTCCTCAAGCTCTGTCCCTTGAAAGAATGCGGCCATGGCAACGCCGGATCCGTCGGGCAATAAAGCGTCGGCGCTGTCGAGCGAGGCCGCATATTTCCAGTCATGCCTGGCAATATTTGCACAATGGGCGTTTAGAAAGGCTACGCGCGTCGGGGTTCGCGATTGCGCGCGATCAGCCAGCCAATATGCAACGCTCGCAATGCTGGCCTTGGCGAGGCGAAAGCCGAGGACCTCCGCAGTCCTAAGGTCATGCAATCGACTTTTCTGACCGTTTGGCGTGGATGTCTGTTGTCTCTGCGCGACGGGGTTATAGGCAATATCAATCATTCTGAAATGGCTCCAATGCTAGAAACCAATTTCTCGCAGGACTCATGCCGGCGGCGGGCAATTTGCTAAAATTCAATAAAAACAGTCGATAAGTAAAATGGCTTGCTTCGTCAGCGAGGCACTGTCTTGAAAAATGCAATGAGGGTGTCTTGTTTTTTGCAAGAACTGATACCGCGGCCACGCCGACTGGCGAGGTTAAATTGCCATCGGACAGATAAAAAAATCAATTAAATCTGAGCAATACAACAAAAGGATGAGGTAAATCGCCAGTTGGCGTCAAATGTGAATGGCTTTGTTAGACAATAATGGAGCTTTCAATGGTCGCTCAAATTCTATCAGCGCTAAGGTCAAATTTTGCCGGCAACCGGTTATTCCGAAATTTTGCCTGGCTAATGGGCGCCGAATTCTTGAGCCGGGTCTGTCGGATTGTGACCGCCATCATAATCGCGCGAACCTTGGATGTTGCGGCCTTTGGCATAGCAGCACTCGCCCTGACCGTTTTTGAACTGCTGCGCGTTTTCACTGAGAATGGTATTGGGGCTGCCGTCATCAGGGCGCCGGACGATGAACTGGAAGCAACCGCCCACACGGCTTACAGGCTGATGTGGATTGTATGCCAGTCGCTGGCAAGCGTACAAATATGTGCCGGCATTATCCTGCAATCGCTATACCCGCAAACGCAGCTTGGCAGCATGCTCGGTGTTCTCGCCATAATTTATCTGATTATGCCTTTCGGCGTCGTTCAGGCCTATTTGCTGCAACGCCAACAACAAATGAAACGGCTTGCATTGGTCGCGACATCTCAAACCTTGTCAGACCACCTGCTAACCGCCGGTCTGGCGATTGCCGGTCTCGGCCCATGGGCGCTTATTCTGCCAAAATTGTTAACCACCCCGATCTGGTTGGTCGGCATTCGCAGCAGCCATGCTTGGCGATACCAGCCAGAGGCCACTCACCACCCGGTGAGACAGATACTGATATTCTCAGCCCCCGTCCTGACAGCAGAGCTGGCCGTCGTCGCCAGAGAACAGGCCGACAAAGTGATAATCGTTTGGTATTATGGTCTTGATATACTTGGTCTGTACTATTTTGCATTTAATGCCGGACTCGGGCTGTCATCATCGCTAAATCGCGCTTTCATCAACGCACTCTACCCGAATTTATGCGCCGGCCGGCCTGCAATAAGTGTCCTGTACAGACGATTCCGGACCGCAATGCTGATGTTCGCAATACCGCTCTGTTGCGGCTACCTCCTGCAGGCGGCCGCGGCACTCTATTATGTTCCGATTATTTTTGGTGCCGGATGGTCCTATGCCGCGCCGCTGGTCGCCTCGCTTTGCCTGTTAGGGCCATCAAAGCTGATCATTGATAGCTTGCGTGTATACTGTCGCACGCAAGGCAACACGAAATTCGAGTTCGCCTATTCATTGCTTTTAACCGGCTTGCTGCTGACACCGCTCGCGACCCTTGCTCCATTAGGTCTAATCCCGGCGGTCTCGAGCGCAATATTCAGCACGAGCCTGTTTTCGCTGGTCTCGCTTAGCCTCGTCCTGATCCAGCCGCCCGGAGACTGGGAATGGCCGAACCGGAGGGCGCGGATATGAGCCAGACGCCAGACTTCTCGATCATTACACCGGTTTACAATGCTGCTGCGACAATAGTTGAGACCATTAAAACGGTTCAAAATCAGACGTCGAACAACTGGGAGATGATTATTATCGATGATGGATCGACGGACAATTCAGGCGCGATCATCAGCCAGGTCGCCAGATCAGACCCTCGGATACAGCTCTACCAGCAAGACAATAGAGGACCATCTGCCGCCCGTAATCACGGGCTGCGATACGCGCGCGGTAAATATCTTGCTTTTCTGGATGGCGACGACAAATGGGCTAGTGAGCGGTTGACCGGCATGGCAGAGGCCTTCTGCCTGTATCCAACCGCCGGCGTATTGTTTAGCAGAACACGCTTCATCGACGCCACATCCGGATCGCCCGGTACACTGACACGTCATTACCCGGAATTGACATTGGCAACATTGCTTGCCGAAAATCCCGTCTGCAGTACGTCCAATATCGTCTGTCGGGCAAGCATTATGGATAGGCTCGGCGGTTTTCGATCAGAGCTTAAATTTGCGGAAGACCAGGACTGGCTGGTGCGGGTCGCATTAGATGGCAGTTGGGCTATCCGGGGTATTGATGCGGAATGGTTCTATTACCGCTCAAGCCTGGCCAGCCAGTCGGCTGACCTGGACGCACTACGCCGAGGCTGGCTCGACATTCTGGCCCGCGCCGCGGATATCGATAATTCTTTGATCATGGCGTTACGACAGCGCGCTTATGGACCCTATCACCGCCAGCTCGCCCGACGCGCCCTTAGACTACATCGGCCAACCCTCGCGCTTAAATACCTGACCGACGCGCTGGTCAACGATCCCGGTCTGATTATTCGCCAGCCAAAACGCACCGGTTTCACCCTGCTCATGGCCTTGGTCAGCCTTCTGCCAAGCCAAACTCTAAAACGAAGCCTCGCCCGATGAGTGAGATAATTGTTTCCGTCGTCATGCCGGTTTTTAACACTGAAAAATTCGTGAAAGCTGCAATTGAGTCAGTGCTGGCCCAGACATTCCGGGATTTCGAGCTTTTGATTATTGACGATCAGGGAACCGACCGCTCAATCGCTATTTGTCGATCGATACACGACCCCAGGCTCAAGATCATACGACAGAACAATCGAGGACTGGCAGGCGCACGTAACACCGGCATCCGCAATGCCCGCGGCAAATATATCGCTCTGCTAGATTCCGATGATCTTTGGGAACCGGAAAAACTGGCGATGCA
>CBFHPC010000157.1:0-3782 GCA_965657655.1 Henriciella sp. | reverse complement strand
TATTATACGCGTATCTCGACAGCCATTCAGTTCGCTATAACCGCTGCGAGAAACTGATTGTGGCTCACCGCGATGAGGTAGACGGTATCAATGCAATACTGGACCGGGCAGCAGATTGTGACGTGGAAGGATTGCAGCTGGTTGATGGCGCTGAGGCTCGCCGTATCGAACCAGAGCTTCATCCCGGTATTGAAGCGGCACTGCACTCATCGCAAAGCGGAATTTTTGACAGCCATGCCTATTTTATCGCCTTGCAGGGGGAGCTCGAGGATCATGGCGGCATGATTGCCTTTGAAACCCCGGTTCTTACTGGCCGGATTGTGAAAGACGGGGTGGAATTGACCGTCGGGGGTACGGCACCTGCCCGGATAAAGGCACGACAGGCAATCAATGCGGCCGGACATAATGCCGTCGCTGTGGCGTCAGAAATTGAGGGTCTGACACTCGCACGCCCGCCGAAACCGCGCTTTGTCAAAGGGAGTTATTTTAGCATATCCGGCCGAACGCCGTTCCGGAAACTGATTTATCCGATGCCTGGCTCGGCCAGTCTCGGTCTGCATCTGACGATTGATCTGGCCGGCCGCGGCAAAGTCGGACCGGATGTCGAATGGCTGGATGAGGGGGCCGCCCCTCCGTTTGACTATCAGGTTGATAGCCGCCGGGCGGCTGCATTTTATCAATCAGTGCGGCGCTACTGGCCGGGCTTGCCGGATGGCGCCTTGTCTCCGGATTATGCCGGCGTTCGTCCAAAGCTCGTCGGGCCCGGCGAGCCTTCCGGCGATTTCCGGATCGAAGCGACCAATCCGAATTTCATCAATTTATTCGGAATAGAAAGCCCGGGTCTGACGTCGTCTTTGTCAATTTCCGAACATGTTATGACAATGCTGGATTGAGGTGTTGCGCGACGGCGATGTCGCGTGTAATGGACAGCGCTTGATAGCGGTTCGGTAGCTCAGCTGGTTAGAGCGCACGACTCATAATCGTGAGGTCGGGAGTTCAAGTCTCCCCCGAACCACCATTCACCAACATGTTTTATTTCACTTTCTAAATTGTCGAGCAAAAAGTCTGAGATTGAAGTGTAACGCAACAGTGTTTGGTAGCGCATCAATGGCTGCTGTTGGTTTGAACAAATAAGCAGCTGGATCAAACGGCACATATATCTCCGTAGTGCTGAGATCAGGCGATTTGTGACCAAGTTGCGCAGCGATTTCCCACGCGGGAACACTGCTTTTGCGAATCCACCGCGCCTTCGTCTGCACTTTATGGTGCTACGCATACGCCCGCAATTGTTGGCGATCCGAACCTTGCTTCTGGTATGTCATGGGGGCCTGAAGAATTAATGTGATCTCACAGCGGTCAGCCGCGCTAGGCGGCCGCTAAAGCCAGTGTCAATGCCTCACGCGAGCGCTGCTCGATACCATCCCAGTCATCGGCATTCAGATCGGCTTCGCGAGCCAGCCAGGTGCCGCCAACCGCTGCGACATTGGGTAATTTGATGTAATCGGCGAGATTTGCGGCGCTGACGCCGCCTGTCGGCATGAAGCGTAATTGTGGCAATGGTCCGGCCAGAGCCGACAGCATCGAGACGCCTCCAACGACACCGGCCGGGAACAGCTTCAGCATTGCGAAGCCTTCATCATAACGCTGCATCGCTTCGGTCGGTGTTGCTACACCGGGAATCATCACGGCGTCATTTGCAACAACCGCATCACGTAGTTTTGCTGGCAGGCCCGGTGATACGAGAAAATCGGAACCGGCCTTTAAGGCGCTGTCGAGATCATCGGGATTTAATATCGTACCGGCGCCGACCAGCAGGTCTGGTGCAGCCGTCTTCATGTTTGCAATCGCGTCCAGTGCGGCGTCGGTTCGCAGCGTCACTTCTACAGCCGTTAGCCCAGCTGCAGCGAGCACGGTTGCAAGCTTTCCGGCCTGTCCGGCATCGCCAATCGTCAGAACAGGAACCACCGGTGCGGTTTCGAAAGCAACTTTGATATGGTTCATTTTATTCGCTCCGGTCTTTTAAATGTATGGCACCGGCTCCGATTAACGGCGCAGTTGCTTCGGTTAAAAGCCAAATCGGACAGTTCTCGATGAACCGGCTGTTCCGACCCCGCTCATAGAATCGATTAAGTGCATCTTCGTCGGTCAGATATGACGCTAGCCGCTCGCTGACGCCGCCAGCCAGAACGGCGCCGGCGAGGGCCCCATTGGCAAGCACCAGATCCCCAAGTGCGGTCATCGTTCCACACGCCCGAATATGGCATATTTCGGCGAACATCTCATCACCGGCAGCGGCGGCTTCGAGCATGTCACGTGGCGCTGTTTCGACATAGGGCCGATCATAGATTTCGGACATGGCGATATGGACCGGTACAAGCCCAATTCCGGCGCAGACATGTTCGACCGACACATAGCCCTGATTACGACGCATGACTTTTACCAGCTCAATCTCAATCGGTGTTTGTGGTGCGTAGGCCATATATCCGCCCTCGCCACTCAGCACCTGCCACCGGCCAGGACCTTTTGGGATTAATGTCGCCACCCCGAAGCCTGTTCCCGGGCCGGCAACGATATAGGGCGCGTCGCTCTTGGACTGTCCGGCCTGGATGACCTTGAGTCCGCTCCCGTCGATCTCCGGTACCGACCGGGCCATAGCCTTGAAGTCGTTTGCAAGTTCCACCGATTGAAAGCCGAATTTCGAGGTCAGACCGCTTTCGGAAACAACCCAGTCGCGATTGGTTAGCGCAACGGTTCCACCGATTGGCGGGCCCGCAAGTGAAAATACAGCGCTGAGGGCAACGGCGTCCAGGCTTTTGCCTGTGAGGTAGCTGGCAAGCGCGTCATCGAAGCTCGCATAGTCATCGCCGGGCATCTTAACAAAATCATGAACGACGACCTTGCTATCGATGAGTTCTGCCAAACCGAATCGCACATTGGTCCCGCCAACATCGCCTACTAAAACAATATTACTCATGTCGTCCCCTGAAGCAGACTGAAGAAGGTAGCCCCCTGTTCGGACGTCGAGACATCGGCCCGGAAAGAGCCGAATAATTCGCGACCAAGTCCGACATGGGCCTTATTTGGACGAAATATGGCTGCCTTACGTGTGCTGAGGTCGGCCTTAATTTCCAGAGTGCCGGCATCGGCATCGAGACGGATGAGATCACCGTCTTCGACATAGGCCAATGGGCCGCCATTTGCAGCTTCGGGGCCCATATGGATTGCTGATGGCACCTTGCCGCTGGCGCCCGACATCCGGCCGTCCGTGACCAGGGCGACCCGTTGCCCTTTATCTTGCAAGGCACCTAATACCGGTGACAGCGAATGCAGTTCCGGCATACCATTTGCCGATGGCCCCTGGAACCTTACAACGGCGATAAAGTCTGTATTCAGCTCACCGGCTTCGAAAGCGGCCTTTAATGCGCCCTGACTTTCAAAAACGCGGGCTGGGGCCTCGACGATACGATGCTCAGGTTTGACTGCCGAGACTTTACAGACCCCGCGACCGAGGGCGCCGTCCATCATCCGCAGGCCACCATCGGTTGAAAACGGATCTGAAACCGGACGTAATATATCCAGATCGCCCGATACAGTATCGCCTTCGCGCCAGACCAGTTGACCGTCTTCAAGAACGGCTTCGCGGGTCTGGTCTTGCATCGTACCCATAACGGTGCGGGCATCGCCATGTAGCAGCCCTGCTGCTAGCAATTCGCGGATAACAAATGACATGCCGCCAGCGGCATGAAAATGGTTCACATCTGCAGGTCCGTTCGGATATATCC
>CBFHPC010000156.1:0-3787 GCA_965657655.1 Henriciella sp. | reverse complement strand
ACCTCGCTTCCAGCCAGCATAATTGATGCCTATGCAAAGCTTGGCGCCGCTCTGACCCGTAGACCGGATGCCTCCACCGTCGCACTCACCAATTTTATGCAGGGCTGGAGTGAGCTGTTCGGTGAACTGGCCGCATCGTCAACGCTACCGGATGACCGGCGGTTTTCGGACCCCGAATGGCACCAAAATCCTAATTTTGACCTTATCCGACGGATCTGGGCGCTGAATACTGACTGGATGAAGAGTCTTGTCGATCTGGCCTCCGACGAGCTTTCGGAACCTGATCGTAAACTGGCGGCCGAACTTACAGACCAGCTGGCCAACGCGCTGTCTCCGACGAATTTTCTGGCATCCAATCCCGTCGCCCTGCGCACAATGCTAGAAAGCAGGGGCCAGAGCGTCATCGACGGGCTCGATAATTTCGCCGGTGACATCAAACGTGGCGGCGGCAAACTGGCGGTGACACAATCCGATGAAAGCGCTTTCGAGCTAGGAACCACGATCGCTGCGACCCGCGGACAGGTGATCTTCCGCAATGATCTGATCGAAATCATTCACTATGCCCCTGCAGGAAACAACGTCTACGCCCGACCGATCCTGATTTTTCCACCCTGGATCAACAAATTTTACATCCTCGATCTGCAACCGGAAAATTCTCTGGTCAACTGGCTGCAAAATCAGGGCGCAAATACTTTTATTGTATCTTGGCGGTCGGCCGATCAGGACACCAAGGATCTGACCTGGGACGATTATATCGAATGCGGTATCTATGCCGCGCTCGACGTCGTGCTCGCGGCAACCGGACAAGACCAGGTCAATGCCGCCGGCTATTGTATCGGCGGCACCTTGCTGACATCAGCGCTGGCCCATATGTCAAAGCATGGCGACCGCCGCATCGCATCCGCCACATTGCTGGCATCACAAGCCGATTTTGCAAATGCTGGCGAGCTTAAAACATTTCTTGCCGGCCAACCGACAGATTACCTCGAACGGGTTTATCAAAAATACGACGGTATAATGCCGGGTGAAATCATGTCGGATGTATTTAACTGGTTGCGCCCAACCGATCTGGTTTGGCGCTATTATGTTGATAATTACCTGCTCGGCAAACAACCGGAACCCTTCGACATCCTTTTCTGGAATGCGGACCAGACCAATATTCCCGGCCCGCTTCATCGCACCTATATGCAGCGAATATTTGATCAAAACGAGCTCAGCAAAGGGGAGTTCGAAATATTCGGAGAAACGATATCACCGACATGTATCGACATACCGGTTTATGTTCAGGCAAGCGAAGCAGATCATATCTGCCCCTGGCAGTCGGTTTATAAAGGCGCGCAGCTCTATGCGGGCGATGTCACCTTTACGCTGGCCGGAGCCGGCCATACAGCTGGCGTGATAAATCCCCCTGTCGCAAAGAAATACCAGTTCTGGCAACATTCGGATCTCGAGGTCAGTGCACAGGAATGGCGCCGCAATGCTGCCGAAACAGCGGGGTCATGGTGGCCAAACTGGTGGTCCTGGCTGCAACCGCTATCCGGCCACCTGATCCCGGCACGCGCGCCAGCAGATGTCGGGCTCGGTCCATCGCCCGGGCAATTCGTAAGACTGAAACTCGATGCTATCGCCGCCGGCAGCCGGCCGGACGGGCCGTTTAATAGCGAAACCCCGCCCACATCCACTTCGTCTTCGTCATAGAAATTCTTCTTCATCAGACCGACAATCGCGTTTGTCACCATAAACGATAACACAGCGAACCATAGCGGCAGGTTCGACACCAGAATTGATTGTTAGCTAAGATGCTGGTCGCGGACAGATGGCGTGACCGGCTCGGCTCAACCCAGTCCCTATTACCTCGAACTGTCGCGCGTCCGGTTTGGCAAGGATAACGCCATCGATTGCTTCGATACGACCGGGATCGATATTGCGTTTATCAACTTCATCCGACTGAATACCATTGCTGGCATTAGCCGTGACAGCTTCGCGCCACTTATCGAAATCGGATCAGTCAAAATGGCGCCATGAAGGGCGATATGTTCACGCATTTCCCGTGCCATGCCGGGGAGAGAGGTGGGCAAGGCATCGCCTTCGCAAGAGCGCCTGATGCCGTCCCTGCCCTCAATGGCGTGATTGTCCTCTTTATCAAGATATGTGATGGACCCGCCAAGACGCAGCCGATGCGCAAGATCAGTCGCGATCCGTTCAATGCCGACCATGTCTTGGCCCGTTTCGAGCTGGTGCGATCGGTCCGAATACGCAATCGGACTGACCAAGATATTCTTGCCATTTCGTCCGGTCTCGGGGGACCGACCGTCCCGTCGAGCTTGTCACCCGATGTTTGCATGTCATCACGAATTTCTCGGTCACGAGTATTAGATAAGCGAGTTGACCGATCATTTCGGGCTGCAGTTTTGATTATACAGCCTCTTTCACCTGCACCCCGCGGGGATAGTGGGCTGCACCTGTGCAGCGTCCTGACCAGCGGCTTTGCCAAGAATGGCGTTGAAACCGCACTCGCCGATCGACCGGTTGAAATAAGGCTCGCTGGTTTCTTTGCTTAACATTTACCAGACACCGCCGGTTTCGATCTGGCGGCTAGGGGGCGAACCGGAGCAGCCACGATAGGTCGGAGCCATTTCATTGTCGCCGGGCGTCTGGATCAGCTCGAGGTCTGCGTCAAATGTTAGAGGTGCGATAGCCCCTTTGCCTTTGGCATTTTGATACCGTCCTTTGCCCCCTCAGCCCATTAAACCCATTTCATGCCGGTACCGGCGCCGTAGCAGATCGATTGGCGCAAGATCCCCCTGCCCCGGCTCCTCATAATGCCAATAAGTCCATCCATTGCATGATGGCATTTTCTGGACATGCGCCCCAATGCGGTGAATCGAGCCGGTCGCGTCGCCAGTGGTCAAGCTGCCATCAATCCGGATGCGGGCCTGAAACCGCCGTTTCGCGCTCCACAGTCTATCGCCCGGCTTGAGCCAGCCGTTTTCAACCAACGCCCCGAATGGCACCCGCGGTAGCGACCGCTTGCCTTTTTCGGTCTCGAGCATCTCAGGCTCAACTGCGACTATGCCGGCAATCCGGGCACGGGACAGGCTAACATAGGTCGGATCCTGCTCAATCCCGATAAAGTCCCGCCCAAGCGACTTGGCGACGGCAGCCGTCGTTCCGGTTCCGGAAAACGGATCAACAATCAAATCACCCTGATTTGTCGTTGCCAACAGCACGCGCTGTAACAGAGCCTCGGGCTTCTGGGTCGGATGCGCTTTCTTGCCGGTTTCACCTTTCAGCCGTTCTGAGCCAGCGCAAATCGGAATCAGCCAGTCGGAACGCATTTGCTTGTCTTCGTTGAACACCTTCAATGCGTCATAATTGAAGGTAACGCGAGATTTCTCAGTTTTGCCAGCCCAGATCATGGTCTCGTGTGCATTCTGGAACCGCGTTCCCTTGAAATTTGGCATGGGATTGGACTTCCGCCAGATCACATCATTCTGGATCCAGAACCCGGAATCCTGCAAAATTGTGCCGAGCCGGAAAATATTGTGATACGAGCCAATGACCCAAATAGCGCCATCAGGCTTCAATATCCGCCGGCATTCGCTAAGCCATTGATGGCAAAACAGATCATAGGCATCGAAACTGTCAAACTGGTCCCAGTGATCATCAACCCCGTCAACAAGTGACTGATCCGGACGGGTTAATCCGCCGCCAAGCTGCAAATTATAGGGCGGGTCAGCAAAAACGAGATCCACAGAGGCATCCGGTAGCCGCGACAGGACATCAA
>CBFHPC010000155.1:0-3806 GCA_965657655.1 Henriciella sp. | reverse complement strand
TAGACGCATCATTAGATGTCGGGATTAGCTTTACCGGCGCAAGGTTAATCGATGAAGACGGACATATTCTGGCCATTACCCAGAAGCCGGCTTTATCCGGCATCACGGCAGCGAAGATATTTTTGAGAAACCCGATCGGCAACGGTTCAACCCCTGTCATCCGGCGCGAAGTGTTCGACGCGATCGCATATCGAAACCCTCACTCGCACGAAACCGATTACTTCGATCAAACATTTCGCCAGTCTGAGGATATCGAATGCTGGATGCGAATGGCACTGACAACCCATTGGAAATTTGAGGGGCTGACGCCTCCAATGACGCGATATCGTATTAATCGCGACGGTCTGTCCGCCAATATCGATGCACAATATCGCTCCTGGCTGAGGGTCCGAGATAAAGTTCGTCTCATCCGGCATGATTTCGCCAAAAAATGGGAATCGGCCGCCGAAGCCTATCAGCTGCGATACCTCGCCCGCCGGTCAATTCAAATGCACGAGGCCGACTACGCGCTGACACTCGCATTACGCAGCCTTCGCAAATATCCCCAAATGCTGATCATCGATCCGGCCAAAACGCTGTCAACGCTCGCGGCCACGATCATGATCAAGATTCTGCCGGTTTCACTGGCAACGAAACTCTATGCCAAGCTAATCGGAGCCCCGCATGACACCGACTGATCACGCCCGGACCCGACCGGTTCTTCACATCGTCAATGATTGTTCACTTGGCGGCGTTATGCTGGCATTGAAAAACTTCGAACATCCCGTTCTGAATGAATGTTTCGAGCATCGGATCGTCAACCTGTCAGACCTGAATAAAACCCGCATCAGGCCGGGCAGCATTATGGTGATCCATTTTACCGTGAGCTGGATATCGCTGTATCGATTAATCGATATGCGGCGGCGTTCGGGTCTGCAAAGAATCATCCTTGTCGAGCATAGCTACACGCAAGGCTTTGAGGAAAATTGCGTGCAGAACCGGTCAAGGTTTCGCATGATGCTACGCTTGGCATATAGTTTGGTTGATCAGATCGTAGCCGTCTCCGACGCACAGTATGCTTGGCTTCTGAAGGCTAAACTCGCAAACAGAAACAAGCTGTTTCTCATACCACAAGCGCGGGATTGTTCCGATTTACTCGCCCTCCCCCTAAAGGGCCGGGAGGATGGCCCGTTACGACTTGGGGCCTATGGCCGTTTTCACGATCAAAAAGGCTTCGATATCCTGATCAAGGCGATGGCAAGGATCAATCCGGCAATCGCCTGTCTCGAAATCGTTGGATATGGCGACCAGCGGGAAATACTGGAAGGACTTGCTGCCTCCCTACCGCACGTTCAGATTCAACCGCCGTTTAAATCGGCAGCGACATTCCTGAACGATATTGACGTTGTTTGTATACCGTCCCGCTGGGAGGCTTTCGGACTGGTTGGCGCCGAAGCCAGAGCAGCTGGACGCCCTCTGATTGCGGCTCAGATTGACGGGCTCAAGGCACAAACCGGCGCGCATAGCTGGCAACACCGGCCAAACGATCCGGATGATATTCGACGCGCAATATTGCAAGCTGCCAATGCAAACGATCTGCCAGCCCGCGGCATGCGGGCACGTTTGCACGTAAGCGGGGAATTCTCCGACATGCTGAGACACTGGACGGGACTTCTCAAACGCCAATCATCGCCAAGCGACGTCGAAGCCTAATATTCGTCGCATGAACGTGCCGAAACGCTAGACCGGTAACCAGCAGACCCGGCCACATCAGATAGGCGAGAATTTCGATATTCTCGCCAATTGTAAACATCGCCATTAACAGGGTCAGAGCAAAGCCTACCCGACCAGGCCGCGACCGCAATATCGCGAACACGCCGAACTCAACAAGGCTCCAGACCAGCGGAATTGCCAGAGCCACCAGGCCAATCGCCCCCTTTACAAAGAGCAGGCCATACCAGGTATGATGGCTCCCGATCGGCATGAATTCGACAATATGCGGGCCGCGTTCGACGACACCATGTCCCCAGACCGGGGCTTCTGTCCACCAGCGGTCAATTGCGATGTCACCAAGCGTATTGCGAACCCGGCTGGAATCTGCCCGAAACCCATTGAACGATACCACCAGCCGGTCGGCATAGGCCAGAATCGGCTGAACGAATGGCAGCCCGACCAAAAAGACAATACTACCGGCGAACCACCAAACCGGCCGCCGCGCACCAGCGAGCATTATTGTCAGCGGCCAGACGGTCAGTCCGACAAGCATTGCCAGGCGGGATTTCGACAAAATGATTATGCTGATACCGGCCACGACGCCAACAATCTTCCAAAACTGTCGACGATCCGCCAGTGCCAGGATCAGATACATATTTCCGAGATAACCGGCGGCAGGCGACCAGGGCGCAAAGAAACGCCAGCGAAACGATCCATTACCAGGTTCGACAGAATATAATTGTACGGTAAAAAACTCCGGCCCCGGCCCGCCGACAATTTTGAGCGGTGAAACGAATAATATTTCAGGCAGGCCAATATATGGCGACAATACGAGAAGCGGCAGCAATATCAATGTCGTCAGAGACACATACCCGCAGCCCCGCAAAACGGTCTCGAGGCGAATATTCAGGCAGGCGCCAGCCAGCGGAAACATGCCAAAGAGCGCCCAACCCTTGGCCCAGCCAATAGTCGATTTCAGCGTTTGTCCAAAGCCGAGCTGCTGATTTAAATGACCGATCTGCAAAACCAGCAGCATAATGATCATTCCGGCCAGCCAGAGCCAGACCCCGAAAGGCGGGGGCGTCGTGCCGGCAAGTCCAGGGCGGGCGGAAGAAAAATAAAATCGCAAGGCAATGATGCCTGTCAGCATGACAGCCAGAACAGGACCGACAATATAGAGGCCGCCACAAACGTAAAACGGCCAGGTCAGCGCTAAAGTGTAAAAGACTAGCTTGTCTTCAAAAGCGCGCGAATGATCGGCAGTCTTATCCACAGCAGGGTCAATCCGAGAATATAAGAGATGAGAACGGCCAAGGTGCCAGCCGCGACGAATTTCTTCGATGGCGACACTGGCGAACGAGGCTGCGCGGGATACTCAATAATTTGAGTCAGAGGATAGGATGCAAACTGGTCTGTCCTATTGGTATCAAGCCGGGCCAGCGCTGAGGCGAATACAGTCTCCGCGATCTGATGATCCCGCAACAATCCGTCTAGCTGAGTCGCCGGCTCAGCCAGTGAGTCAACCCGCTGCAGCGTTGCGTCCAGCTGAGCTTGAAGCGCGATATGGCGCTGCCGCGCACCGGATCCTGCAACACTAGCCTCAAGCAGTGAACTTATCAGCGTCGCACGTTCCTGACTGGCCGCATAATGGCCAGTATTCAGCGCATCGAACGCCTCGACACCGAGCAGGAAACGACCGCGTTTCCTGATTTGTTGTTCAAGTCCCGCCAGCGCAAAAGACGCAGCCCGGTGCTCGGGATGGTTGGGGCCGAACGTTAGCGTCAGCGCCGCCGCGGTATTCTCGGCTTCTGATGCGGACGCAAATAGCGATTGAAATACGGGGTCTGAAATCAGCACCATGACCTGCGCCGCCTGATCGGGTGACAGGTCAAGCAAGGATGATAGCCGCGCGATTTCGTTTTCTGCGACCTCAACCGCGATCAATGAATCGTCAACCAGAGCCTTCAGCGCTTCACTGCGCTGAACAAGATCCTGAAACTGATGAATAGAAATCAGACTATGCTCGATCTGAAACGCGATAATCCGGGCTCTCGACAGTTCTACCGCCTCTTCGAACATTGCTAATGTCGATCTGTAAGAGGTCTCCCGGATCG
>CBFHPC010000154.1:243-3869 GCA_965657655.1 Henriciella sp. | reverse complement strand
TGTTAACGATGGTCGCTACACGGCGGAAGTTGCTAGATTATGTAAAGGGCAAGGATGAAGGCCGTTATCAGGCGCTGATTAAGAGCCTCGGAATTCGCCGTTAGGTTCTGAACAGGACCCGCCAATCATGCGGATTTGGCGGGTTTTTTGTATGTAAAGAAAGAAAAATGTATGTTTGAAAAACACTCAGTCTCACTGGAATGGGCCGGTCGGACGCTAACAATCGAAACAGGACAGGTCGCCAGACAGGCAGACGGTTCGGTAATGATCACATATGGTGAGACCACTTTGCTGGCAACGGCAACATTTGCAAAAAGTGCAAAGCCGGGACAGGACTTTTTCCCACTCACTGTAAATTATATTGAGAAATATTATGCCGCCGGACGGATTCCGGGTGGCTTTTTCAAGCGGGAAGGGCGTCCAACCGAAAAAGAGACGCTCACCTCCAGACTTATTGACCGTCCAATCCGGCCACTATTTGCAGAGGGCTTCAAAAATGAAGTCCAGGTCGTGTTGACTGCAATGTCCTATGATCTGGAAAATGATCCGGATGTCATCGGTATGATTGGTGCGTCTGCGGCTCTGGTCCTGTCCGGTGCGCCGTTTATGGGACCAATCGGGGCCGCACGCGTCGGCTATAAGGATGGCGAATATGTCATCAACCCGACAATTGATGCGCTGGCCGAGTCCGAGCTTGATCTTGTCGTGGCCGGCACGAGCGATGCTGTCATGATGGTTGAGTCGGAAGCCAAAGAGCTGTCCGAGGACGTCATGCTTGGTGCGGTCATGGCGGGCCATGATGCGATGCAACCGGTGATCAATGCGATTATCGAACTTGCCGAGGCTGCAGCCAAAGATCCATTTGAATTCGAAGCGGAAGACCTGTCAGCGGAATTGTCAGCTATTCAGGCGCTTGTCGGTGACGATCTGTCAAAAGCCTACAGCATTACCGAAAAAATGGAGCGTCAGGCAGCCGTTGGCGCGGCCCGCGAGAAGGCTGCAGGCGAGCTGGTCGAAACCGAAGACCGGCCCGATGGCATGAGCAGCAATGTGTTTTCGGCAGCTTTCAAGAAGGCTGAAGCGAAAGTCGTTCGCGGTGACATTATCAAGACGGGCCGGCGAATTGACGGGCGCGCACTGGACCAGGTTCGTCCGATTATGGCCGAAGCCGGCTTCCTGCCGCGTACACACGGCTCAGCCCTGTTCACCCGTGGTGAAACACAGTCTATTTCTGTTGCAACCCTCGGCACGTCCGATGATGAGCAATTCATTGATGGTCTGGATGGTCTGCATAAAGAGAAATTTATGCTCCATTATAATTTCCCGCCTTACTCGGTGGGTGAAACCGGTCGCATGGGTGGCACCAGCCGGCGTGAGACCGGCCATGGTAAGCTGGCATGGCGGGCGCTTAAAGGCGTTCTGCCGGAATATGAGACCTTCCCATACACGATCCGGCTTGTGTCCGAGATCACCGAGTCGAACGGCTCGTCGTCGATGGCCACGGTCTGCGGCGGATCGCTGGCCATGATGGATGCCGGCGTGCCGATTAAACGTCCCGTGTCGGGGATCGCCATGGGTCTCATCAAGGATGATGACGGCGTGGCCGTTCTGTCTGATATTCTCGGCGACGAGGACCATCTCGGCGATATGGACTTTAAAGTCGCCGGCACCGAAGCGGGTCTGACCAGCTTGCAAATGGATATCAAGATTGCCGGGATTACGCGGGAAATCATGAAAACCGCGCTCGATCAAGCCAAGGGCGGTCGGATGCATATCCTCGGTGAAATGGCAAAAGGCCTTGATGGTACACGCGACAGTCTCGCTGCGAATGCACCGCAAATGGAAATCATCAAAGTGCCTTCTGACAAGATCCGCGACGTTATCGGGTCCGGTGGTAAGGTTATCCGCGGGATCGTTGATGAATCAGGCGCCAAGGTGAATATCGACGATGACGGCACAGTGCAGGTCTCTGCGACCGACCGGGCGGCTATCGATAAAGCGCTGCAAATGATCAAGGAAATTGTCGCCGAACCGGAACTCGGTGAGATCTACACCGGTAAAGTCGTCTCGATCAAAGATTTCGGTGCGTTTGTGAATTTCTTCGGGCCTAAGGATGGTCTGGTTCACGTCTCGCAAATGTCTAATGAGCGGGTGAACCATCCAAAAGACCTGGTGTCTGAAGGTCAGACGGTTTTTGTAAAGCTCATGGGCTTTGATGACCGTGGTAAAGTTCGTCTAGCGATGAAAAATGTTGATCAGGAAACAGGAAAAGAGATCGAATAATTCTAGGATGATATATTCTTAGTTTATTGATTTATTTTACTTTTTAATGCCGCTCATCACAGATGGGCGGCATTTTTATTTGGCAGGATCATCAGGGTACGGATAATTAATTGTCCGAAACTGGATTAAATTAGTTGACAATGCTGTGAATATGACACTTTTATGTCAGTTATGTTAAGAAATTATGTCAGCTTGAAATCGATTGTGTCGTTTGCGTTTGCGGCGGCAGGCGGGGTAGTCTTGAATTCGTCGGCAATGGCCGATACCGCATGCGTGGGTGCGGTTGGATATTCTTCGGATCTTTCAAATTATATCGCAGAAGCGAATTCCTGCGTTGATACAGCCGAAGTGCTTCGTGCTGATGTCGAGCAAGATCTGGCCGGTCGGGTGAACGCCGCGCGTGTTGCCTTAGGTCTGTCGCCGATAGCCCGCCGGGATAGTCTGGATCTGGCTGCCAAGGCGCATGCGCTGGACATGGCTAGCCGGAATTATGTAGCGCATTCCGATCTTGAGGGCCGTGACCACCTGTTCCGGATCCGGGCCATGGATCGTGAGCTGCTATTTGGTGATTTTGGTGCGAATGTTATCAAGCTCGCTGCCACGACGAGCGGGGCAGAATTGTTTCAGACCTTGAGCCAGGATCAGGAGAATGCCCTTAATCTGGTGCGTTCGTCATTTTCCGATATGGGTATCGGCGTTGCCGAGGCCGATGGTTCATTATATCTCGTTATGACCTTTGCGGAGGCGGCGGGTAAACTCGAACAGCCAATACCACCGCAATTAGCCAAGCGGCAGTCCATGTCGGCCTACCTTGACGATAGCGCCGGCGCGCAGGTCGGATGGAGCATCACGGATGCTTCAACGGGGGCGCATGTTACGAATGGTACATTTGGGCGTTTGCGGGCCGCCCGCCTCGATCATGAAATGGTCGGTGCTGTCGATGTAATTGTGCAGGATGGGGCCCGGCTGACAATGGTTAAAGGACCACTTGTCGCGCGCTAGTCGCCACGCTTTTTCTTTTTTATGACAGAGCCCGCATCGTGAGATGCGGGCTTCGTTTTATGAGGTCACCGGGGTGGACGTTACCTGTTAATGGCAGATCGGGGGCTGTAATCCGGCGCTGGCGCGCAGCTCCAAGGCTGTAGTTTGCCGGGGCGTTGTTTCTTTTGAGGTGCAGGGCTCGTTCATTTAACGACCAGTATTGATGCGTGTGCCGTGTGTGGGACAGGGCCCTGATAAAGAGGCGGGTGTTTCTGGTTCGTTTGCGGGCGATGCCGCAATCATAATTGCTGCGGCCATAAAGAAAGCCCGCATTGTTGAATGCGGGCTCTTTTTGATTGAGC
>CBFHPC010000154.1:0-233 GCA_965657655.1 Henriciella sp. | reverse complement strand
TGATGCGCGCCGATTGTGCGAGGCTTATCAGCTCTCGGTTAGCCGGAGGAACCGGTTTCTAAGATCTTTGTCAGTCTTGAATACACCGGTAAATTGGGTCGTCACAGTCGTGACATCCTTGTGGTGGACACCGCGTGTCGACATGCATTGATGCTCGGCGTCAATCAGGACCGCGACGCCCATTGGCGCGAGGCTTTCGGTGATTGCGTCGCAAATCTGGGCCGTCATGGTTT
>CBFHPC010000153.1:0-3886 GCA_965657655.1 Henriciella sp. | reverse complement strand
ATCTTTATGGATGCACCAAGTTCCGGTGAATTAGGCGCGGCTTTTGATGCGCTTGGCGGAACCGAAGCAGGTCAAGCCTTACTGAGTAAGTTGTCAATGCTTGATCGCGAAATCGTTCGCGATGAAATCCTGCGCTGCGGGATCACGAACGTAGCGGGCTAACCTGTTGATGTCTGGTGGTGCTCTGATCAGTCCGGGGTGCCATCAGCGGCACGATGAAGCTCAAATCCCAGCGTAATCTTTACCACTATAGGTTTTGAGCATTAGCTAAAAAAAACGCCTGCGCCTCGTATGAAGCGCAGGCGTTCTCGTTAATGGTTTAAGCTTTTCCAGAAGCCGATTGTCCAGCTCCGTGCGATGTCGCAGCAGCCCAGATAACAACACCGAATGCGATCTTGTTCACAAAATCAGCGAGGTTGTAGACAATGTTTAGAACGTCCGGAGACGCGCTCCCAGTATAGCCAAGATAATAGCCGATCGGGTAGATTGCCCAGCCGACCGTCACGATCAGGCGAAGAGCTCCAAAAGCTTTCTTCGATGCCTCTGTGCCTTCATTCGCGTTTATCTGGCTCGCTTCACCCGCGAAGATTTCATAGATGATATAGAACCATGCCAGACAACCGATAATGAACATCGGCCACAGCAAAGAGCCCTGCTCCACTTCACCGAGGTAGCCGGTAATCAGCATAACCAGTGATGCGACCAGAAGTTTCCAGAAAAGTGCCGCGCGAACCACAGCAATGGCGGAAAGAATCAAGAAAAATTCTATGATTTGAAGCGGAACTGTAAGCAGCCAGTCAACATAGCGGAATACAGTCGGGCTTTCACCGGTGACCGCCCACACTTCTCGCATGTAGAAATAGTGAATAGCAGCAATACCGGTTACCATTGCAGCAACCGTTAAAGACGTTTTCCATTTACCCTCTGCGCGGTCACGTTCGACCCAGAAGAAAAACGTTGCAGCAACCATTGCTGCGCTAATGATCCAGAAAGACACTCCCACGTAATCGCTCGGATCAAGTAATACTTTATCCATGACAACCATCTCCTTTTTTTAACAGTAGTATCATATAATTACGGGGCGATTTGGCAAGTAGATCAAATTTTCTTTTGCTGCACCGCAGCATTCTTTGGTCATGACGGGTGTGGTTACTTCGTTTGATTTCATATTTTATTTCAGAAATTTTTGCTGCGTTTACCAGCGGCATTAAAATATCAGGTGGAGGCTTCGGACAAGCCTGTCCGCAGCCTAAAATGAACAGCGCTATGGGGGTGTAGCTCTCGTTCTGACATCTCATCGGTTTAGGAACAGCCAAAAACTATTGCATTTGATTTGTTGATACGTACCTATTTTCAGAATGTTAGAGCTTACAACACCGACCCCGCTTGCGTCCGCCCTGTCATCGTTGGCTTTCATCGTGTTGGTCGCCATAATTTATGGCCTCACATCGATTACCCGACGCGGGGCAAGGAAGACTGACAAGCCGGGTATGTTTGAGGCCGTCATCGCCTTTTTCCGTCGTCTAGATCGATCACTCGTGCATTTCTTCTCACGAATCACCGGCACTGCTTACCGGAAGAAATATATCCGGTTGCCAATGCTGCTGTCCTATTTCCTCGCACTGACGGCGGCCAGCGTATTTCTGCCATGGCCATATAGTATGGGGTGCGTCGGATTTGGCATATTCTCAATATTTGTTGTTTTCCGGCACTGGTCACGCGATGAGGATGAAGCCGTCGAAAATGTGCCTTTCGAACGTAAGGATATCAAGATTGATGGCACATTGGGCGCTGAGGTTCTGCTTGCTGTCGCTTTTCTGTTTGTCTTTGCGCCGATCGCATTTGCGCAATTACAGGTTCAGGGTATTGGTTTTTCGGTCGCGGCGAATGCCGGTCCATTCACATTCTTGTTGTATACATTGATCGAGACGGTCAAGGCCGGATCCCTGATCGACTATTATGATCTTTACGCCGACCGTATCGGATTTGAACGGATCGGTGCGCCAACAGACCCCTCCAACTGGGCGAAGGCAACCATTATGGGGTATCGCCTGTCGTTGAACCTTCTCGTTCTGGCTGCGATTAAGCGCCTTCTGGATGTTGCCAAACGTCGCGCCGAGGGTGCGGATTTGCGGGCCGTTACCGAGGCGTTACGGCAGAGCGATGCTGATCGCCAGATTTCCGGTATCGCGCAGTTGAAGGACTTCGCTTTGCGGGGGCGGGGCAATGCGCGGGACTTGCTGGAGAAGATTGCAGAGCCGCGTCAGTCCGAAATGTGGCCGATTGCGCCGGAAGCACGATTTGCAGCCTCGAGCGCCTTGCTTGACTATGGGACGCAGCGGGGCGGTGCCAGTGCATTATATGCCGCTATAGACGGCTATCGCGCCTTGATGCGCGACGGGTTCGACCCGGCGGGTGAGCCAAAAAAATGGCGGGCGTCTGCGCATAATCTGGGGAATGCGCTGGTGGAACTGGGGCAGCAGATCGGCGATCCGGAACGTCTCAGAGATGCGACTGAAATCTATGACCGCCTGCTGTCTGCGGACGGGCCGGATACAATGGCGACCTCGCGGTTCAATACGATAATGGTAAGAGCGAATGTTCAGGCCGACCTTGCAATGATGACTGGTGAGCGGGCCGATCTCGAAAAGGCCGTTGAGCTGTACAAGGAGGGGCTGACGGTTCCGGCGAGCGATGTGACGCCAGTGCAGACGGCAATGCTGAACACGAATCTTGGTGCCACGCTGGCCGATATTGCCGAGATTGCGGGGGACGAGAATATTATTCGCGAGGCCATCGCGGCGTACCGGGCGGCGCTGGAAAATCTATCGCAAGCGACCGAAGCCGAGACATGGTCGATGGCGCAGAATAATCTTGGCAATGCGCTGGCCGATCTCGGCCACTGGACACAGGACTCTGACGCGTTGCAGGAGTCGTTGTTAGCGCATGGCCTCGCCCTTGAGGCCCGTTCTCAGGCGAGGACGCCGCTGCTTTGGGCGATGTCGCAAACCAATCTGGCGAACGCCCTGTCGCGTCTGGCCAAGTTGGAAAATGATCCCGAGCGGTTGCGGCTTGCGATTTCGCACTATGGCGCAGCGCAGTCTGTCTATCAGAGAGAAGACTTTCCGCGCGACTGGTCATGGGCGGAGGCGTCGCTGGCGGCAGCGCATATCGATCTCGGGCATATGCTTGCTGCGCCAGATGAGTTCGAGGCCGCTATTGCGTATTGCGACGGCGCGATTGGGGGTTACGCATCTGCCGATATGCCAGCCAAGAAAGCCTGGGTGCACGGGCTCAAAGGGAATGCTCTGGTCGGCCTGAAGCGTTTTGAAGATGCGCTTGAAGCATACCGCGCGGCGCGCAGCTGGCAGAGCTATGACAATGCTGGCGATGACTGGATCATGTCGACCAATAATCTCGCCGCCTGCCTGCTCGAACTTGGACGCCATGACGAGGCGATCGCGACACTCCGGGAGGCTTTATTGGCGGTGCCGGATGACCCGCGATTAAGTTCGACACTGACAGTTATCGAGGCCAGCAGACAGGCCGCCGCGGATGCGGATACTGTCGATGCGGTCCCCGAAGAGCCAGTACTGGCGCCCGACGCGGACCCTGTTGTGTCTGAGGAGCATGTTTCACAGCCGGGGGAGGACACCGCCGTGTCTGATGATCCGGTTTTAGGATCCGGTGGAGATATCCATTTGCCAGCGGGGCTTGATGGCGCGCCCGTTGCCGAGCCTGGTGGCGACGATGCGGTGTCTGAAGATCCGGGTTTAGGCTCCGATGAGGAGTCCTCTACATCTGACGAACCTGTTTCGGAGCCCGGTGACGACGCCGTTACATCTGACGATCCGGTTTTAGGATCCGATGGAGATATCCATTTGTC
>CBFHPC010000152.1:0-3938 GCA_965657655.1 Henriciella sp. | reverse complement strand
GACAGGCCAACCGATGTTCTGTCATTTCCTGCTGCAGACATCGACGCGCCGTTTTTGGGAGATATTGCAGTTGCGCACGGTGTTGCGCTCGTCGATGCGTCGGAAAAGAATATTGGGCTGGAACAGCACTTGTCTCATTTATTGATCCACGGGCTGTTACATTTGTTCGGATATGACCATCTTGAAGATGCTGAAGCCGCGGAAATGGAGGCTTTTGAAATATCGGCGCTTGCCTCATTGGGGTGGCCTGATCCATACATTTAATGTGATTGATTTTTAACAAGATGACAGGTCGGAGGTCTAGGCTGAGTAATGGCTAAACAAAGGGGTGGGCTGTTTGGATTGTTCCGGGGCCAAAAGCCAGATCCTGCCCAACAGCAGGCAAGAAAAGTGACAACGCCAGCCCAGAAAGAAATGCGTCTTCGTATTGCTGAGTTCGAAACCGCTCGGGTGAATGACGTCATGCTCCCGCGAGCCGAGATTGTCGCTGTTGAATTGTCGACGCGACTGCCAGATTTGTTAACTATTTTTGCTCAGGAATCGCATTCAAGACTGCCGATATACCGTGATACGCTGGATGATCCGATCGGTTTCGTTCATATTAAGGACGTTGTAGCCGAGCTGGCCAAGCGCGACCAGCCAACCGAAGATTTCGGGTCGGCTGAATTTGAAAACGACACACCGCTGGAACGGCTGAGACGGAATGTGCTGTTCGTCCCGGCGAGTATGCGGCTGACTGATCTGCTGGTTAAAATGCAGGCCAGTCGAATTCATCTGGCGCTGGTCATTGACGAGTATGGCGGAACCGATGGTCTGCTAAGTCTCGAAGATCTGGTTGAAGAAATTGTTGGCGATATCGAAGATGAGCATGATGAAAATGTCGCGCGGCTGATCCGTCGCGGGCGGCTGTCCTGGCAAACTGATGCGCGTCTGGAAATTGAAGATTTCCTGGCTGAAACCGGAATTGATTTAAGTCTCAAGGATCACGAGGTGGACACACTTGGCGGGGTCGCTTTTGCCCTGGCCGGACGGGTGCCATTGCGTGGTGAGGTACTGCGGCATCCACTTGGCGTCGATATTGAAATCATTGATGCTGATGCGCGCCGGGTCAGTCGTTTGATTATTCGGAAGTCGGCTGCGGAGTCGCAAATATGAGCATATCGCGGACTGCACATGGCCTGATGGTCTTGCAACCGGTATATCAGGCCGTGACAGGATGTCGCCCGCTGCGGGCCATGTTGCTGGCTATTCTATTAGGTGTGCTTGCTGCGCTTGCCTTTGCGCCGATGCATGTAACGCCGCTTCTTGCTGTATCCTTTGTCGGTCTGATCTGGTTGATCGATGCTGCACGTCAATATGACCGCTGGGGCCGGCATGTATTTGCCGTAAGCTGGGCATTTGGTTTCGGTTTCTTTTTTGTCAGCATGTATTGGACGGCGCTTCCATTCCTGGTCGAGCCCGAACGGCACGCCAGATATTTGTGGATGCCCTTAGTTCTGTTGCCTGGCGGAATGGCGGTTATCTGGGGAACTGCTTGTGCCGCTGCAGCGGCCTTCTGGTCTTCGTCGCCGTCCCGGGTTTTTGTTTTTGCACTGTTCATGGGGCTTGCCGAATATTTACGGGGTGTCCTGTTTGGCGGATTTCCGTGGAATTTACCGGCAACCAGCTGGTTGCCGGGCGGTGCATTTTCCCAGCTCGCTGCTTTGGGCGGAATTTACTGGCTGAACTTGTTGACCCTGTTCATTATGGCGGCACCGGCAAGTCTATTGGACACGCGTGAGGCTCCCGGAGCTTTTTTCCGGACAGCTCCGACCGTGCTCGCTGGCCTGATTCTTGTTGCTGGCTGGCTCTGGGGCTATCAGCGTCTATCCAATGATACGCAGTATGAAGACCAGCATGTTCTTCTGGTCGATGCAGGCGTTCCGCAAGGCGACAAGTTTGACGGCGGCGGGCGCCCATTGCTCGAACGCTATGTCGCGCTTTTGGAGCGAGACCCCGGTCGGGCCGGCGATATTGTCGTTTTGCCCGAGGGGGCTTTCCCGTTTCAGTTCCTAGAGAGCAATGTCGCGCAATCGGCGATGTTTGAGGCATTGGGGCCGCGCTCGCTGATTGTCGGGACGGCCCGTCGTAGAGTTCGCGGTGATTACTACATCTATCACAATAGTCTCGGTGTGTTCGCACCGACTGACGGGGCTGCGAATATGATCGCATTGTACGATAAGCATCGTCTGGTGCCCTTCGGTGAGCTTGCCGCGGTTAATATAATCCCGTTCGGTGAGCTGATCTCCGATTATTTGCCGGATGCTGTGCAAAGGCTGGCGCTCAGCGGGTTTGTTCCCGGAGACGGGCCGGTTGTTCTGTTTCCGACAGACCTCATACCGCCTTTCATCCCTCTGATATGCTATGAGGGTCTGTTTCCGGAACTGTTGCGTAACGCCGTGCCGCAACGGCCTGAAGCCAAATGGATTGTGGTTATTTCTAATGATGCTTGGTTCGGGACGGGGCTTGGCCCAGCGCAGCATTATGCCCAAAATCGGTATCGCGCGATTGAGAGCGGATTGCCAATGGCACGGGTGGCGAGTCGTGGCGCGACAGCCATTATTGACGGCTATGGACGGGAGGTTGCAGAGGGCGCCAGACAGCCCGGTGATCCGACGGGATGGCGGTCCTCAATGGTTCGCTCAAAGCTCCCTTCAGCACTCGATAATACTGTTTACCAAAGCACTGGACAAAGATTGTATTGGATTACAGTATTCTTGTTATCTATACTTTCTTTTATTTTCTGGCGCCGCTGGACATAATCAAATATTAAAAGTATTTGAACCTTATGTCAGATAGTAAATCACCAAGCGGAATTGACCGAATTGTTGGCCAGCGCCTGAGGTGGCGACGGCGGGAACTGCGTCTTACCCAGGAGCAATTAGGCGACATGCTCGGATTGACGTTCCAGCAGGTCCAGAAGTACGAAAAAGGTGTAAATAGGGTCTCGGCTGGACGACTGTTTGAACTGGCAACGCGACTTTCCGTGCCGATTGACTATTTTTACAGGGGTATTGGTGACCTTCGGTCCCGTGAGCCTTCGGCGGTCTTCGAGCCGCCGCCCGCGCCGGATTTTCCAGTGATTGACAGGGACTCGATCGAGCTGATTACGGCATTTCAGAAAATTCAAGACGAGGTGTTGAAGCGGTCCCTGCTTAACACGGTCCGCGCGGCAGCTGCCTCGGTCAACGCCGCTGCAGCCTCGTCCGAAACCAAGTGAACCGGTGCAGCTATCCGGCCGTATGTCGCAGTTTTGTAACATTAGAATTGTTTCGGCCGGCTTGGCACGATTTAGGTCTTGCTTTGTTGCAGCGCACAAGCGACCAAGGGGGATAGATTTGCCCTTGGGAGTGGAATTTGTTGGATATTAAGACCGTGGGTGTGATTGGCGCCGGCCAGATGGGAAATGGTATCGCGCATGTGTGTGCCCTCGCTGGCTATAATGTTAGGTTGAGCGACGTCTCAGAACCTGCATTGGATCATGCCGTGAGCAATATTGAGCGTAACCTCGCCCGGCAGGTGTCTAAGGATACAATTTCGGTCGATATGGCTCAGGACGCCATAAAGCGCATCACGGTATCGACTGATAAGCGCTCACTTTCTGACATTGACATGGTGATTGAAGCGGCGACCGAAAACCGCGATATCAAGGAAAAGATTTTTCAGGATATTTGTGCAGCGGTGCCCGACCACGCGATTTTGGCGACGAATACTTCGTCTATATCGATCACGCGTCTTGCCTCGACGACGGACCGCCCCGAGCGCTTTATCGGCTTGCATTTTATGAACCCTGTCCCGTTGATGAATCTTGTCGAGATCATTCGCGGGCTGGCAACAAATCAGGCGACCTATGAAGCCGCAATCGAGTTTACTAACCGACTAGGAAAAACAACAACCAA
>CBFHPC010000151.1:0-3947 GCA_965657655.1 Henriciella sp. | reverse complement strand
CGAAGCGACCCTGCCATCACTTCTAATTGTAATGGCCGGTATCCTGCCCGTGCTTCTGCTTTCCTACCAGATAACCCGTTCAGGCGAGGTTTTGAAATGACATCACACAGCAAAACACTCAAGGTTGAAGCGATATCAAAACGCTATGGCAGCCGGACGGTGATCAATTCGATTTCACTCGATTTGCGTCCGGGCGAAATAACCGCTCTGGTCGGCCCGTCCGGGGCTGGAAAAACGACGCTGATGCGGCTGATTGCCGGTATGGAGAAACTTGATCGCGGAGTTATCCGGGCCGGCGCTACGATCCTGTCAAACGACACAACCCATCAACCAATCGAGCAACGAAATATTGGATTGGTGTTTCAGGATTTTGCGCTATTTCCGCACCTGTCAGTTGCCGGAAACATCATGTTCGGCCTGCACGCCAAAAGTCGGGCAGAGCAACAATTCATAACCCAGAGCTGGATTGAACGTATGCGCCTAGAGGATCGTCGCGATGCATTACCCCATCAATTATCCGGCGGGGAACAGCAACGGGTTGCTATCGCCCGGGCAATGGCGCCTGAGCCTCATGCATTATTGATGGATGAGCCGTTTTCGGGCCTCGACCCCGAATTGCGGCATTCGACACGTCAGACCGCCCTCTCAGTGATCCGGGAGGCCGGAATACCCGCCCTGTTTGTGACCCATGATCACACCGAGGCGCTTAGGCACGCCGACCAGATTGCCGTTCTGAACGCCGGGACAATTGCCCAATCGGGTCCCCCGGACGATCTTTACATGCTACCCAACAGCCTCAATGTTGCCAGAGCGCTCGGAGAAATCCAGTCAATTGACGCCAGACTGTTACCCGATACGCTTAAAGCGGAGCTGCCCGACGGACCGGAATTATTCCTTCGCCCCGAGGCCCTGCAGCTCAATCCGAACGGCGCCTACGAGTTTAAAGTTCTCGCCTCAAAACGGGCCGGAACGCTTTGCGAACTTACGCTTGCTGTTGGAAATACCGAACTTATCTGCACCAGCATTCTGGATCAGCTGCCGCCCTTGAATGGCACCGTCAGGGTCTCGATCAATTCGCGCTATGTATTTAGCTGGTGCGGTTCTGACTTATAAATTTATTTCATAATGTGAATCCTGTCTCGCCAAACTTGGTGGGTCGGCGTAACTCTTAACTATGATGGCGTTTATTAAATCCTTGGTCCAATCCGCACTGCTCTGTGTTGCGGTGTTTCTCATATCTGCTGAAACGGATCAGAAGGCCCACGCTCAAAGTCTAATTCGCGACGCCGAAATCGAAGCTATATTGCGGGATTACACTAATCCGCTGATCGAGGCAGCTGGTCTCGTCTCGAAGGACGTCAAACTCTATCTGATAAGCGACCCTAGCCTGAACGCCTTTGTCGCAAATGGACAGAGAATTCATTTATTCACAGGCCTGATCATCGCAACCGAGACGCCCGGCCAGTTAAAGGGCGTGATCGCACATGAAGCCGCGCATATTGCCGCCGGACATGGCGTCCTGCGAGCTCGTGATGCCCGCGTTTCGTCACGCCCGGGCCTGGTCTCGATCGGACTCGGCATTCTGGCCATCGCAGCCGGCGCGCCGGATGCCGGTGCGGCGCTGATCGCCAGTTCCCAGCAATTCAATATGCTGAACTTTTTCACCCATACGCGAGTCCAAGAAGCGACCGCTGACCAGATGGCGGTCGACTTCCTGTCAGCAAATGGTGAATCCTCCAGGGGGCTGATCGAATTTTTCGAAAAATTCCGCTATCAGCAGGTCTTATCCGAGGCCCGGCGGTACCCTTACTTCCGAAGTCATCCGCTTGCCTCAGACCGTATTCGCAGCCTTCGTCAGCGGGCTGAGGAAACCGGTCTGTTTGATGTCGCTGACAGTGAGAAAGACGTCCGACAGCTGGAAATCATGCAGGCAAAGCTGATCGGATTTCTTGAACCGCCGGCCCGTGTCTATCAGAAATATCCGAGAACCGATCTTTCAGAAACAGCCCGCTACGCCCGCGCAATATCCGCAATGCAAAGCACTGACATTACCGCTGCACTCGCGGAAATTGATTCGCTCATCGCCGATTATCCGGAAAACCCTTATTATCACGAGCTCAAGGGGCAAATCCTGTTCGAAAGTGGGCGTCCGGATGAGTCTGTTGCGCCGCTCGAAGAGGCCAATCGTCTCCTTCCGGACCAACCGCTGCTCCTGATTTCATATGCCCGCTCACTGATTGCACGTAACGGACCAGATGATACAAAACGCGGCGAGCAGGCCTTGCGCGACGCGCTCATTTTCGAGAACGACAATGCTTTTGGCTGGTCCCAACTGGCCATCGCGCTTGAGCAACAGGGCCTTCGCTCGCAAGCCCAGCTGGCAACTGCCGAAGCCGGATATTATGTCGGTGATTATGCCCGCGCGCATATCTTTGCAAGCCGCGCGCTTGCCGATCTGCCCCCGAATACGCCGGACGCCCGCCGTGCAGCCGATATTCGCAATGCGACAGACCCGGCCCTGCCAGAAAATGAACAATTCTGGCGGCGTCGATAGCTTTTCTCTACCCCAAATTAGAATAACCCTTTAAGTCCTCGAAAGGCGCTTGAAACAGGAACGGCACAATATGAAGATTTCGAGATCAATCCGCATAGCAAGTTTTGCGAGCCTGGCCGGGCTTATGTCTGTCACATCGGCATGTGCCGAGCCCCAGCCGGCCCCCGGAAGCAAGGCTGAAGTCGATGCATTGATTCGCGCATACATTCTGGAAAATCCGGAAATCATCGAAGAAGCTTTAATTCAGCTTCGCGAGCGCGAGCGAAACACGGAACAAAATCAACAGGCAACCCTGATCGCCGAAAATCAGGAACGCCTGATTGGTAATCCGGCTGATTATTCTGTCGGCCCGGAAGATGCCCCGATCACGGTGGTTGAATTCTTCGATTATCGCTGCGGCTATTGCAAACGATCCGCAGGCTGGACAATGGCACTCCCCGAGCTGTTCGATAATCAGGTCCGCGTTGTATTCAAGGAGTACCCGATCCTGTCACCGGAAAGCGAACAGGCCGCACTAGCCGCAATCGCCGCCGGATTGCAGGGAAAATATGAGCAAATGCATACAGCGCTGATGCAATTGGAAAATGCCACCGGCTTCGGACCGCAGCAAATCGATGCCGTCGCAAAATCAGTCGGGGTAGATGTTCTGCAAATGCGCGCCGATATGCAGACGGCAACGGTCCTTGCAGCGCTCGACGATTCGATGCGTCTAGGGCGCGACATTGGCGTCTCGGGAACGCCCAATTTTATTATTGGAAACCAGATGGTCCCGGGCGCCAATCGTCCGGCTGTCGAACAATTGATCACCGAAGCCTTGGCCGAACTCGGCTAGATCAAACCGGCCAGAGGCGACGACGGGTCGGCATAAAGGCGCCGGCCCATTCGGCCGGCGAGATATGACTCGCGACCAGCTATCACGGCATGCTTCATCGCTGACGCCATCAGGATCGGATCTTTTGCCTCTGCAATCGCCGTATTCATCAGGACGCCGTCACACCCCAACTCCATGGCGATGGCCGCATCCGACGCGGTGCCAACGCCGGCATCGACAATAACCGGCACCCGTGCCTGCTCGACGATAAGACGAATATTCAGCGGGTTCTGAATACCGAGACCTGAGCCAATAAGACTGCCCAATGGCATGATCGCGCAACACCCGGCCTCCTCTAATTTTTGCGCATATACCGGATCATCTGAACAATAGACCATTACGTCAAAACCATCGCCTATCAGGGCTTTTGCAGCGCGCAGTGTTTCTTCCATGTCCGGATAAAGCGTTTTCTGATCTGCCAGCACCTCGAGTTTGACCAGAGTCCAGCCGCCTGCTTCCCGGGCAAGCCGCAATGTGCGAACGGCATCATCAGCGGTGAAGCAACCTGCAGTATTTGGTAGA
>CBFHPC010000150.1:0-3985 GCA_965657655.1 Henriciella sp. | reverse complement strand
CCCATCTGACGTCGAACCTCATAAACTGAGCGGCCCTGAATGACGCTGTCAGGCCGTGCAAAATAGACATATTCGAACAGGCAGGGACGTGCCGGACGGGCTGGAAAGGGAAAGAAGTTACGAATACCTTTCTCGGTAATGATGATAACTTCACCGGGTTCTATTTCGCGAACAAATTCCGCACCCAGTAAATCCAGCGCGCACGTCTCTGAGGTTAGAACATGGGCGGCACCGATTTTGCCGAGAACGAGTGGTCTTAAACCGCTGGGATCACGGGCGCCGATCAGTTTTTTATTGCTCAGACAAACCAGCGCAAACCCGCCTTCAATCTGGCGAACGGCGTCGAGGAACCGGTCCGCGACCGTTTCCTGATCGCTTCTCGCCAGCAGGTGTAGAATAACCTCGGTATCCATTGTCGATTGAAATATGGCGCCGCGACTGACCAGCTTGCGCCTCAGGGCGCGGGAATTAGTCAGGTTGCCATTGTGGGCAATCGCGAAACCGCCACTGTCGAGGTCGGCATAGATTGGCTGAATATTGCGAACCACAGGTTTGCCCTGAGTCGAATAGCGATTGTGACCAATACCATGATGACCGGGGAGCTGGTTGTTCAAATCGCCGGTAAAATTTTCACCGACAGTACCCATATGGCGTTCTGAATGAAACTTGCTGCCATCGTAGGTTGTGATACCGCAAGCTTCCTGACCTCTGTGCTGTAAGGCATGCAATCCGAGGGCAACGAGTAAAGAGGCTTCGGGGTGTCCGAAAACTCCAACAATTCCGCATTCTTCACGGGGTTTGTCATCGTCGAGATCAAAGATCATTCAACCATCCTCAAAGAACTGCTTTAACAGCGGACTATGGGGCCGCCCATAAAAGGTCAAGGGGCTATTGGTCGAGATACAGTTGATCTGCCAGTTCTGAGGTCTCGAGAAGATACTCTGCGCCAATTTCGATGATTGGGTAGAGCTGTGCCCCGCTGATGAATTCCGGTATCTGGTCAGCATCCATTGTCAGGTTCAGGAGGTAGACAAAAAATACCAGGAGCACAGCGCCCCGTGCGAGACCAAATATGCTGCCGGCGAAGCGGTCTGCAAAATTTAACCCGTCAAAATTATGAATTGATTTTGCGATGCTCGAACCAAACCAGGCAATGATGATATAAACGGTCAGAAACGCCGAAACGAAAGGGATCGCCGAAGGCGCCCATTCAGGTGCTGTATCGGGCAATAGCGGCAATATCGGATCTTTCAGATATAATCGGGCATAATATCCCGCGGTGATTGCTGCAATGAAGGCTCCGAGTGTTGATAATTCGCGGAGGAATCCTCTTGCGACAGCGACAATTGTCGATATCAGAACGATCAATATCGCGATCCCGTCAAAGCTGGTCATGGCTTCCATCATGATGATATATCCGGCGCTAGTAGACTAATAAGGTCACTTAGTCGCTTTAGAGGCGTTATCGTCAAGCCTGAAATGTCTGTTGAACTGCTGTCTGGGACAAATGCACGTTCAAAGCCCAGCCGTGCAGCTTCTTTCATTCTCTGTTCCATACGTGAAACCGGGCGTATGGTCCCGGCCAATGTCACTTCACCAAAATAGATCGCCTTCGCCGGGCCGGTATTGCCCGTCGCTGAACTGATCAGCGCGGCGGCTGCGGCAAGATCGCCAGCCGGCTCATGGATGCGGTAGCCGCCCGAGACCGATAGATACACGTCGCGGCCACCAAGGCTGAGTGAACAGCGCGATTCAAGTACTGCCAGCAACATCGCCAGCCGGTTGCTGTCCCAGCCGACGATGGAGCGTCGGGGTGTGCCATAGGCGGTCGGTGCAACAAGAGCTTGTACCTCTGCGAGCACCGGTCTGGAGCCTTCCATAGCGGGAAATACAGCCGTACCACTGAACTGATCTTCGTCGCCGGACAAAAATAGCGCGGACGGCTCGCGAGCCGGAGCGAGACCGTAAGGGTGCATTTCGAATATGCCGATTTCATCAGTTGGCCCAAAGCGGTTTTTAACCGCGCGCAATATCCGGAACTGATGCCCGCGCTCGCCTTCGAAATAGAATACAGTGTCGACCATATGTTCGACAACGCGGGGGCCGGCAATCTGTCCTTCTTTGGTGACGTGCCCGACAAGGATTAAAGCGGCCCCAGAGCCTTTCGCCCAGCGCACAAGCTCCTGACCACAACTTCTGACCTGGCTCACCGAACCCGGTGCCGCGTCGAGCGTGTCCGACCACATGGTCTGAATAGAATCGATGACCACAAAATCCGGTTTGGCTTTGTCGAGTGTCGCCAGAACTTTTCGGAGATCGGTTTCCGCGGCCAGCTTGACCGGGCGATCGCTAACCTTCAATCGTTTCGCTCGGTCCTGGATTTGCTCTTTTGATTCTTCACCCGACACATAGATCGTGTTGAGGCCGTTATGGGCCAGTCGGGCGGCAACTTGCAAAAGTAAAGTCGATTTGCCGATGCCAGGATCTCCGCCAATTAGGGTCGCAGAAGACGGGATCACTCCGCCACCGAAGACGCGGTCGATCTCATCAACCCCAATGGTAATCCGGGGAGGGGCTTCGGAATGGCTATTGAGATCGGTGAGCTCGGTTGTCAGCTTATGTGACGATTTATCGGATCGCTTTTTTAGCCCGCCGGGTGGCGCCGCGCTGGTTTCTTCGAGCAAAGTGTTCCACTCGCCGCAGTCGGCGCAACGGCCCGACCATTTAGAGTGTAGGGCGCCACAGTTCTGACATACAAAGACGGTTTTCGACATCTTTTCCGGTTACTCGTATATTGCCAGAATATAAAGCCCCAAGCCGCGCTTGCTGTCGCCGGTCACTCTTCAATACACCTAAAAAGACTGCGCATCGGCCGATGAATTGATTTAACCCGTCTGCGTTCTCTGACACATCTTCTGATGCGCTATACTGCACTGCGGGGCGAGGTGTCACGAACGATCAGGACAGGCGAATCAGAGTGATGGTTTGATCGGGCCTTCAGCGCGACCATGTACAAATTGATCGACATAGTCATTACCACTTTGATCAATATCGGCGGCCGGACCGCGCCAGATGATTTTACCTTTATAAAGCATCGCAATCTCATCAGCGATTTTGCGAGCACTGGCCATGTCATGGGTGATGGATATTGCGGCCGCTCCGAGGGCCTTTGTCTGCTCAATGATCAGTTCATTGATCGCATCGGCGGTGATCGGGTCAAGACCGGTTGTCGGTTCATCGAAAAAGATCAGGTCCGGTTCCGAGGCGATCGCGCGTGCAAGGCCAACCCGTTTTTGCATGCCGCCGGATATCTCTGCCGGATAGAGGTCTGCAACATCTGCACCGAGATGGACTTTTGATAGAGTTTCGATCGCTGATTCTCTTGCGGCTTTCGGTGCCAGTCGGTCAGAATTCATCAAACGGAAGGCAACATTTTCCCATACTGTAAGACTGTCGAATAAAGCGGCAGACTGGAACAGCATGCCAATTCTGGCTCTCATTCTGTCGCGTTCGGCGCCGGAACTTTTGGTGACGTTCTGACCCTCGAACAGGATATTGCCGGATGTCGGTTCCATCAGGCCAAGCGCCGTCTTCAACATTACCGACTTGCCCGAGCCCGAGCCGCCAAGAATGACCAGAGATTGTCCTGCTGCGACATCGATATCGACACCGGTCAAAACATTTTTCGGGCCGAATGATTTATGAATATTATCCAGTTGAAGGAGGGATGCGGTCATAGTCCAATCTCCACAAACACGCTCGACAGGGCATAGTTGAATGCCAGTACAAGGACTGCGGCACCGACCATAGCAAAAGTTGCTGCACGTCCGACACCCGTTGCGCCCGCGCTGGATTTATCGCCGTGATAGCATCCCATGAGCGTTATAATTGCGCCGAAGAATACGGCTTTGATTAGTCCGACGCTAATGTCTTCTGGGGTTACGAAATCAACTGTATTCCGAAGATAGGTCGCGGAATCAAACCC
>CBFHPC010000149.1:0-4227 GCA_965657655.1 Henriciella sp. | reverse complement strand
CGAAGCGGGCCTGACCGAAGCGGGCCTGACCGAAGCGGGCCTGACCGAAGCGGGCCTGACCGAAGCGGGCCTGACCGAAGCGGGCCTGACCGGGGGCGCCTTTAAAACTCGCCGCGCTGCAAATCAGTGCTCAATTGCACGACTTCCGGTTCGCCACTAACGCGATGACGATAGACCTGAGTATTCTCGAGTACTCTTTGAACATAGTTCCGCGTTTCGCTGAATGGTATGAACTCAACCCAGTCAATCGGGTCAATTTCACCTGCCCTGGGGTCGCCATATTCGCCGACCCATCGCCGTGGCCGCGACGCACCGGCATTATACGCCGCCGCCGTCATGATATAACTGCCGTTAAACGCCTCGAGCAGCGTATCCAGATGCGCACCGCCAAGCGTCATATTATAGCCAGGGTCATCGGTCAGCCATGACAGCCGGAAGGGCAATCCACGCTGGCTGGCTTCACGTCGCGCCGTCCGCGGTACAAACTGCATCAGACCGCGCGCATTCGCATGACTGACCGCATTCGGGTTCATTTCGCTTTCCTGCCGCGACAAGGCCAATATTAATGGCCGCTCAACATCCGGTTCGCGCAACAGGGGATAGTCCACAATCGGATAGGCCGCTTCAGGTGCAACAAGGCCCTTGGCCAGTGCCGCCTTACCCGCCCGAACGCCGATATCATGATAATGCAATGCTGCACCGAGTTCGGCCAGAAGCTGGACTTCCTGTTCCGTCTGTAATTGATCGTCGAGATGATATGAGAATTTCCGAACCGAATTGCTCCAGCCATTCTCGGCAAACAGGGTAATGACCTGAACCAGCGGTTTCTCGAGGAATTGTGCCCGATCAATCTCCGAGATGACCTCGACCTGTTCAAAATTAATCTCGCTGATGTCGTCTTTTTCGGCCGCAAGCTGGCCGTAATAGGTGTAGGAGAATTTTGCCGCTTCAGCGAAATTTTCATTGGCCAGAATATTGTTACCGAGCTCTTCATGCGACCGGCCGGCCCAGTAATAGCCACGGGACAGGCTGATCGGCGTCGAGACTTTTCCGATCATCGATTCAAAGTGCTGTAAGGCGAGCGCGGGGTTATCCAGATGCCGCAGCGCCACCCAGCCTGCCATCCACTCCGCATTTGAGAAGTCACCACCACGATCCATGCCGTGAAAGGCGGCCAGATCATAAGCGAGATCCCATTCCGACGCCTTCAAGGCTGACCTGATAGCGATATTTTTCTCGCGCCAGAGGCGACTTCGCCCGGCAGCGGGTATGTCGGCGCCATCAATCGTTCTGAGAAGATCAGCAACACCTTGGCGAATACCTGCGCGTCGCCGCCAGTGTGCCCGCTCGAACTTTAGGCCGGGATGATCAACTAGCCCCGCCGGAACCGCTGCAACGGCGCTATCAACCTGCGCCATCCGTCTGATAAGGCGAATTCGGGCATCCACCAGAGCCTGCCAGTCAGATTCCAAATAAGGTTTCATCTGGCTGGCTGCGGTCGTCTGCCGGGTCCAAAGCAGGAAATCAACCCGCGCCTGATGATCCTCATCATCGAGCGCATCACCATATCGGTCGAGCAGCCGACGACTGAGTGTACTGCTCAGCGTTTTGGTACGCCATGCCGACACAATAAGTTCGAACGCCGCGTCCCCCTCTCCAAGTTGCTCTAGCGCCTCAGCATAATGCAGGTAGCCCGGCCCACTCAGAGGGCCGCCATGCGACCGGAACCAGTCAGCGATCTGTTGCGGGCTGCGTCCCGACAGAGAAATTCTGTCTTCCGCATTCTGCCTGATCAAAGCCATATCCGGCCAGTCTGATAGTTTATCCAGCGCATTTTCGAGATCAGCAAATGACATCGCAACATCATGCCGGGCACGGTTCCATGTCAAAACATCGCGGGCTGGCGAGCTGACCATTTCGCGCTCAATTCGCCGGACCGTCGGCCAATCTTCATCAGAAATGGCGGCGAGACCGCGTCTTAGCAGATCCGCTTGCTGCTCTGGAACGATATTCGAGACGGCCAGAAAATCTGGCTTCAGCGTCGGCGACGGGGCGGCAAGCGCCGAGCCGTTTAAAATGACCACGCTCAACGCACTCAAAAAGACATTAAAAAGATCTCTACGCATCACTTATCTTAGAATCATTGTTGATGGACTATGAATGATAGACCGAACCGGTATATGAAGACAGTCGGTAATTTCGTCCGGTATCACAACCCTAGCAGATAAGATTAAAAGCATGTTTAACGGCTCTATTCCGGCATTGATAACACCTTTCAAACAGGGGCTTTTTGACCGCACCGCGTTTGCAAACCTTGTCGAACGGCAAATCGCTGAGGGCTCAACCGGACTGGTGCCCTGCGGCACAACCGGCGAATCGGCGACCCTGACCCATGCCGAACACCGCGAAGTCGTCGAGCTCTGCGTAGAGGTTGCAGCCGGACGCGTTCCGGTCATTGCCGGGGCCGGCTCAAACGCGACGGCCGAGGCTATCGAACTTGCAGCGCATGCTAAAAAAGCCGGCGCCGATGCAGCCTTGGTCATTTGCCCGTATTACAACAAACCTGACCAGACCGGACTCGAGGCGCACTTCCGGGCGATCAATGATGCCGTGCCGCTCCCATTGCTCCTGTATAATGTTCCCGCACGTACCGCATGTGATTTGCAGCCAGAAACAGTCTGTCGTCTCGCAAAACTGCCGAATATTATCGGGATCAAGGATGCAACTGGCGATCTCGGGCGGGTCTCAATGCATAATAATGGTACGCGGGGCGAACAATTCTTCCAGCTCTCTGGTGACGACCCTAGTGCGCTCGGCCATCGCAGTATGGGCGGGCTGGGCTGTATATCGGTCAGCGCCAATATTGCGCCCGCCATTTGCGCTGCCATGCATATTGCGGTCGATGACGGTGATTTACAAACTGCCATCGCAATCGAAGCCCGGCTGGTCGACCTGCATCTCGCAATGTTTGCATCGCCTTCGCCTGGGCCCGCAAAATATGCGCTATCGCGTCTTGGGCTTTGCGAACCGGATGTCAGGCTGCCAATCACACCGCCAAATGCCGCCGTCCGCGAAGCCGTTGATGCGGCTATGGCCCAAGCCGGTCTTCTTTAGAACATGGCGAAGTCACAGACCAAAGGTCGCTCTGATGGACTGGTCGCTGAAAACCGGCGGTCCCGGTTTGACTACGCTGTCGAAGACACATTCGAAGCCGGACTGGTCCTGGTCGGAAGCGAAGTCAAATCGCTTCGAAACGGCCGGGCAAATATCGCGGAATCCTATGCCACTGTTGAGGATGGCGAACTTTGGCTAATCAATGCCGACATACCAATCTATGAAGCAGCAAACCGGTTCAATCATGAACCACGGCGCAAACGGAAATTGCTTTTATCGCGTCGCGAAATAGCCCGTTTGTCACAAGCCATAGAGCGCGCCGGGCGGACGGTTGTTCCTTTAAAGCTCTATTTTAATAATCGTGGTATCGCAAAACTGCTGATCGGTCTCGCCACCGGTAAAAAGTCGCGAGACAAGCGAGAAACAGAACAAAAAAGGGACTGGCAGCGTCAAAAAGCTAGACTTCTCAAGTCTGGCTAGCCGCAAGCATCTCGGCAAATAGGTTCGCATCGACATTACCACCCGAAACAATAAGACCAATTGTTTTACCCTTGGCCTCTTGCGGCAATGCAAACAGTGCGGCGGCGAGGGCGGCCGCGCCGCCGGGCTCGACCACCAGCTTCAATATGTCAAATGCAACCCGCATAGCCGACCTGATATGATTATCGCCGACCACCAGACCGCCGGCCAGATGACCGCCACAGATCTGCCATGGCAGGACACCCGGGCTCGGGGTCAGTATCGCATCACATATTGACCTTGTACCAGGCTCATTTTCAACCCGGACGCCTTGCTGCAGCGAACGCGCCCAGTCATCATGACCGGCCGGTTCGGCGGTCCAGAAAGCGAGATCAGGACGCTGCATTGCCAGCACCAGTCCACTCATCAAGCCTCCCCCGCCAGTGCAACAGATTAAATGCTGTAGCCGGTCGCCAGACGCCTCCAATTGCGCGGCGAATTCAACACCGCACGTGCCTTGTCCAGCAATAATGTAAGCATCATCATAGCTTGGCACCAGAACGGCATTTTGGTCCTCGGCAAGCCGGCTGGCGACAAGCTCGCGATCTTCTGATGCCGGGTCGTACAGGCGTAACGCAGCACCATCGGCAATAA
>CBFHPC010000148.1:0-4239 GCA_965657655.1 Henriciella sp. | reverse complement strand
AATATCAATAAGAAGTCCATCTTTTGAACAGGCCACAATAATTAAACCAGCCCTGTCCGGCGCCGACGCCAGAGGCACACTGATATCGCTATGATGATCTTCTGCTGTCATGGCTGTGTCTGTATTTCGCGACACCATCACCCAGATTAAACCCAGCGCAACCGCAAAACCGTAAACAAGAACAGATAATATATCCGACATCTGGCGGGCTTGTGCCGCCAGCTGGTCGCCAGCGCCGATCACAGCCGGCCAGTCAGGCTCGAACAAGCTGAAAACCCACATGACCGCCAGCCCGGTCAGGCCGACCGCTAGCCCGCGTCTCGCCACAATGCGCGATCCGATAGCCGCGACACCTAATAGTGGCAGAATGACCAGTCCCGCATCACTCCAGCGATACATACCCCCAATAGCCAGCATCGGACCAATCAGCAGCAGCCAAATGGCAACCATAACCGGCATACCGATTATCGATCCTATTCGAAGCGCTATTGCGCGCATAGATCGCGTCTCCCGCTGTACCGGCCAAACAGTCACAACAGCATCCTTAACAGCCGAACAATTTTCAATCTAGAAGTTCTACCCGTTTGATCTTTTTCAGTCCGGCAAACTTGTCCTCAGCAACCGGCCATTACGCATTACCAGATCACACCCTGTCCGCTTGGCCGCCGGCCGCTGTTTAAGGACCGAAGGCGATTCTCGACGATTGACCCCATACCGGAGGCTGGCCGGTTGGAAATTAACAGAATTTCAGAAGCATATGGCTATGATTGATCCGCTGATTATGTGAAACTTAGCCGTGACCACAGGAGTGCAGCATGCATCGAACCACCTTCTTTCGAGCCACGACAATCGCTATTGCGCTTGCTGGTCTATCGGGGCCGGCTGCTGGCGATGGCATTACAGACGCCCCGCCCCCATCACCGGATAATAGCATGCTAGTTCCGGACGTCGCCGAAAGCTCGCCGGTGCTCGACGCGGTGGCGCGATACGCCACCTATCATTCGGCAGTAACCAACGCCACCAGCAATGATTTTGCCTCGGCGATACATATCGATGAAACATTGTCAGACCTGGGCGGGCATAATCCCGATCATTTAAGTCAGGGCTGGATCGCCTATGCCGCCTTGATCGCAGCCCAGAATAATGATTTTCGCGCTGCGATTCTAGATATTGAGAGTTTTTACGGGCGGGACGCTGTCACACGTGGTTTTCAGAATGATATTCGCTATGCCGGCACACTCTCTGGCGCGGAGACAGCGGTTGCGGCATCGGTCAATGCGGTCAGGGCAGATCGCGAGCGCCTCGTCAATGCCGCCGGGATCGTCAAAGATCAGGCCTATTCTCTCCAGACAAAGGGATGGGCCAGAAACCGTATTCGAAACGCAACAGGCCGCGCCGACGGGCTCATGACGATGACACAGACCGGCCAGGCCGCGACCCTGGAGGCGAGAAATCTTGTTGCCGCGCCGGATATGAATGCGCGCTTGCTGCAGGCCGGCCGGCGCGGCGCATTCTCATTGTGGGATGCAATCAGTCGCCCGTCCGATGTCGCACCTGACCTCACGCCCGACATCGCCCCGGAGATCGACCGACAAATCCCTCTAACAGTTAATCTTGACAGCGCCGACCCCGCCGGACGCAACCTGTATTTTGACCGCATCGCAACGGTCGCGGCCTTTCAGCTAATCAATGACGGAACACCTGAAACAGCCGCTATTTCGCGAGCTATGCGCGACCGCAAAGCGACGAGCTGCATGACAATGGCAAACCTGAACCTGCAACAATGCGTGGCTGCCTCGCATCGCCAGTATGAGGTTCCGTTCTGTATCGCCGAACATGCGATTCTAGATATCGGCGAATGCATTGGCGGCCCTGAAAATCCCGCCATTGTTCTGTCAAATGGACTTAGCGAGTAAATTCGACAATAGAAGCAATATTATTTTATCCCCGTGTACTTTTATATTTGAAATCGGCCAGTTGAGAGCCAGATAAGTCCCATGATCATATCCGACCGCGCCACCGAAATTGCCGATGAATTCAGCTTCCTTGATAATTGGGAAGACAGATACGCTCACATTATCGACCTTGGCCGTGGCAATGCGCCACTGGCAGATATCGAGAAGAATGAGGTGACACGTGTGCGGGGCTGCGCCTCGCAAGTCTGGCTGGTCCTGGAGCGCGACAGTGACCAGAAGATCAATATGAAAGCCGAATCAGATGCGCTTATCGTCTCCGGTCTGATCGCGCTTTTGGTGCGGCTCTATTCCGGCACGCCTTCGAAAGACATCCTCGCCTTTGATGCGAAAGCATTCCTGCATAAAATCGGTGTCACGGATGCCCTCAGCGCTCAGAGGTCGAATGGATTGAACGCGATGTTGCAACGCATTCACGATTTTGCCTCGGCCTGTGCCACGCAATAAATCAGCCTCTATAAACCTTAACCAGCTGCTGCAGGACAGCCATCGCCTGTTGCTCCGTATCAGCTAGTGTCATACCGGATCGCGATGCAACCGCATTGCGGCTGCGTTGGTCCAGCAACATATCCTCTATCAGTGCATGCTGGCGCTTGGTAATACGCTGGCGGATATCATCTAAGCGTTTGATTGCAATGCAATAATTCTGCTCCCGAGGCTTGCCCTTATATTGGCGGTCAAGTCGAATTCCAGTCTCGATCGCAGCCCAGTTCATACCTGCCGGGGCTGTCGCCTGCTCGGCCTGCGCGACATCACGGCACCATTGATCGACGGCGTCTGCGACCGCCTGCCGATGTGATGGCGAGCCAATTTTTTGCAGCATACGCTGGAACAAGGACCGGCGCGGACGCCGTATCCTTGGTCGATCGGGACAGTCATAAGGCGTCGACGTCGAAGATTGACGGTTCGGGGGGCATTTTGACCAGACAAGCCGGGCCACGCCGCGATGGCTTTCCGACACAAGATCACCGGCCTGTTTCAGTGCAATGATCCGGTTTTCCGGTAAAATCCCGATAACCGATTTCCGTAAATCCCTCGACCGGTAAACCAGCCCGTCGCCATTGTCTCTTTGAACACAGCAGCCGCCGGCGGTAAGCGACCGGATCAGCCGGCGGCTCATGTCACCATTTTTCCATTTAGCGGCGCCATCATGTCGAGGCTGGTTTCAAGCACCGACATCCAGTCATCAAACCGAACATCATCGCGTTGATCCTCGATGAGACGACAGGCATAGGCAACGGTCGAACGGTCCCGGCCAAAAGCCGTCGCAACCCGCGCCAGACTAATCCCGAAACCTACATGTGCCAGATACATCGCCATTTGGCGCGCGCGGGCAATATCTTGCGGCCCCCGCGCAGCCGAAAGAATAAATTCGGCAGGTATTCCCAGCGCGTAACCGACCATTCCTGCGGACAGTCGCGCGCAATTCCTGTCAAACCTCTGTCGTCTCGTCATTTATGATATCTCCTGTTCTTCGGAGTAAAAATATCACGACCTGTCCATGTGTAGGATTTGAGCCATTTACTGCCGATCACGGCGGCGGCCCAAAGAATGGGATCTGCCGAACGGCATCGCCGCAGCGCGGGCAGCAAGGCAAACAGTCGCGGCGAAGTAGATGATCTTGTCTGCTTCGCCACCAAGCCGACCAGTGACCCCGCGATGCCGGCCCAACAGGGGACAAGACGTCTGCATCGGATGACCGAGCAGTTCGCAACACGATAAAATGCGCCACACCCGTAAGCATAACCCGCCGAGTGCAGCCGCAATAGCCTCAGTACAATCCAGGCAAATTTTAATACAGTCAGAAATTTTACTAAATAAATAAATAAATTCTCAATAAAGTATCAGCGTAATCGTTGATAAGTAACCAATAATATTAAGGTTGTCGCTCTAATGAAAATATATATTTACGACTTTCCGAAACCCATATTCTTTGCCAGTCGCGACCGTGTTCGCGCATAATTCGGCGCGACCATCGGATAATCTTCTGGAAGCGACCATTTCTTCCTGTATTCCTCAGGCGACAGGCCATACTTTGCACGAAGGTGTCGTTTCAGAGATTTGAACTTTTTGCCGTCTTCTAAGCATATCAAATAGTCGTCCGTAATAGAATCATCGACGTCGACAGCCGGATCCAAGCGAAAGTCCCTTTTCGCCAGGCCACTGCGCTGCTCGCTCAGCGTCAGTAAGGTATCATATACGGTTTGAATAAGCGCAATGAACTCCTCATCACTTAACTTGTTACCGCGGACATATGCGCCCACCA
>CBFHPC010000147.1:0-4245 GCA_965657655.1 Henriciella sp. | reverse complement strand
CTGATCGCTCTTATGGAAAGCCCGGACGGCGTCACCGGCCCGATCAATCTCGGCAATCCGGGCGAGTTTACGATCAAGGAACTGGCCGAAAACGTGATCGACCTGACCGGATCGGCCTCGAAAATGGTGCACAAGCCCCTGCCCCAGGATGATCCCCGCCAGCGTCAGCCTGACATCACCCGTGCTAAAGACCAGCTCGACTGGGAACCAGGTATCAAGCTCAGAGACGGCCTGACCAAAACCATCGCCTATTTTGACGGGCTGTTGGCGGAAATGGACGCAAAGGGCGGTTTCTGATCGCGCCGCCACACGGTGCCGGCGGGCACGAATTATACAATTTGTTTCAATCGGTCCGGATCACATAACCATAAAACTGCCTGAAACAGAATTTCAGCGGGCCTCAGCCGACTAAACGCAAGCGACAGCAGATTTTAGCTGCCGCTTTGAGCGCTCATAAACTTGTATCACGATCCACTCGAGCGTTTATCAATTATAAAGCGGCAGGACTGCGACGCTTATCAAACATTGACCAGACACCGTCCGCGCCATGCCACTCGCCCTGAGTCGCCCCTTTGGAATATTCGGTTGCGCGCGCTTCAAAGAAATTCGCATGCTCGACGCCATTCAGAATTTCGGTCAGCCAGGGCAACGGATGCTTCTCGACGCCGAAAATCGGATCGAGTTTCAACTGCCCCATGCGCCAGTCGGCGATGTAGCGAATATAGGCCTTGATATCGGCTGGCGTCATCCCCTCAACATCGCCTGCTTCAAACGCCAGATCGATAAATTTATCTTCCAGCCGAACGACCGTTTCACAACACTCCCGAATTCGATTTTTCACGACAGGCGTTAGCGCTCCGGTCTCAGCGGCGAATGCGTGGAACAGTTTCATCATGCCTTCGCAATGCAGGCTTTCATCGCGAATCGACCATGTCACGATTTGCCCCATACCCTTCATCTTGTTGAATCTTGGAAAGTTCATCAGCATGGCAAACGACGCGAACAATTGCAGCCCTTCGGTAAACCCGCCAAACACCGCCATTGATGTCAGAATATCTTCTTCCGTATCGGTCCCGAACTGGCCAAGATAGTCATGCTTGGCAGCCATTTCTTCGTATTCCATGAAGGCCGAGAACTCGGTATCCGGCATACCGATCGTTTCAAGCAATAGGGCATAGGCCGCTACGTGCACCGTCTCCATATTAGAGAACGCGGCCAGCATCATTCGCACCTCAACCGGTTTGAACAGGGGCATATAGCTTTCCATATAATTCGCTCCGACCTCGACGTCGGACTGGGTGAAAAATCTGAAAATCTGGGTCAGCAAGTTGCGCTCGCGGTCATTGAGCTTATTGACCCAGTCCTTACAATCTTCACCGAGCGGCACTTCTTCCGGCAACCAATGGACTTGCTGCTGTAACTTCCAGAAATCATAAGCCCATGGGTATCGGAAAGGCTTATAAGAATGACTCGGGGTCATCAGTCCTGGAAGTTTGACGAGTCCATCAGCCATTAATCGCTCCATTGAATCATTTGACGTATTTTCCTCTATATATAGTGCCTCGTCTTTTCTATCCACGCAAGATGTATCCCGCCACCCGTGACATCTCTTCGCAGTTTGAGTCAGAATAAAGCATACTGGATACCAATGTGACCGTTCAATGGGCTGACCGGCCGGCAGCATAAAGACTATTCTGTCATGATTGAGCCGCGCGCAAGGCGCATCCCGCCTTGGTCGGGATGGAGAGGCATGATGTCAACGAGCGTGCGCTCCCAATCGGAGCTGATACGTTCAACCAGTTCCCGATGAAAGCAAGATTACCCAATCGGTAACACAACGGATTTATTCAGCACCGCAGCGCAGGATTTCGCAAGCAGACCTTAATGGCCTACTGACACGCCAGACATTCATCATAATCCGTATCCGGAACAGTCATTGCGTCCTTACTGCCCTCTTCCGCCAGCGATCCGGCGAAACTCGCCCGCTGTACAGATTTCGACCGGCAATAATAAAGCGACTTCACGCCCCGTTCCCAAGCCGTCCAATGCAGCATGTGCAAATCCCATTTGCTGATGTCCGCCGGCAGGAAGACGTTCAACGACTGCGCCTGGCATATATAAGGCGTTCGGTCGGCAGCATGTTCGACGACCCAGCGCTGATCGAGTTCAAAGGCCGTCTTAAAGAGTGACTTTTCATGATCGTTCAGATCATCAAGGTGCTGCACCGATCCCTCATGCTCGAGAATAGACGTCCAGACATCCTCGGTATTAAGGTCTTTTTTCTCGAGCAGGGCCTCCAAATGACGATTCTTGACCGTGAATGATCCCGACAGGGTTTTGTGGGTGTAGACATTGGCCGGGATCGGTTCGATTCCAGCAGATGTACCACCGCAAATAATCGAAATGGACGCCGTTGGTGCCACTGCGATCTTATGGCTGAACCGCGACATCATGCCGATTTCAGCGGCATCTTCGCAAGGCCCGCGTTCGCGCGCCAGCTTAACCGATGCGGCGTCTGCGCCCTGACGAATCTGCTTGAACATCTTCTCATTCCAGACCTTTGCCATGGCGCTTTCAAACGGCACGTTCATTTTCTGCAAAAAGGAATGGAAGCCCATCAGGCCAAGGCCGACCGAGCGCTCGCGTTTGGCCGAATAGACCGCCCGCGACATTTCATCTGGGGCATTGTCGATAAAATTCTGAAGAACATTGTCGAGGAACCTGAAAATATCCTCGAGGAACATATCATCCTTGCTCCATTCCATGAATTTCTCGGCATTTATCGACGAAAGGCAGCATACCGCCGTGCGGTCGACGCCAAGGTGGTCGACGCCCGTTGGCAATGTAATTTCCGAACACAGATTCGATTGCGTAACTTTCAGGCCGAGCTGACGCTGATGCGCCGGCATGGCATTATTTACGGTATCGGTGAATAGCAGATATGGCTCACCCGTCTGGATCCGGAGCTCGAGAATCTTCTGCCAAAGCTTGCGGGCATTTACAGTTCTGAGCACTTCGCCATTCTTAGGCGAGATCAAGCCGAAATCTTCATCCTGCCTGACCGCCTCCATGAAATCATCGGTGATATTGATGCCATGATGCAGATTCAAAGATTTTCGATTGAAATCACCGGAGGCTTTACGAATTTCAAGAAACTCTTCGATTTCGGGGTGATGAATATCCAGATAGCAAGCCGCCGAGCCTCGCCGCAGTGAGCCTTGGGAAATCGCCAAAGTCAGGCTGTCCATAACCCGGATGAATGGAATGATGCCGGATGTCTGGCCATTCTGGCCAACCTTCTCGCCGATCGACCGCACATTCCCCCAATAAGTGCCGATACCGCCACCATTTGAGGCTAGCCAGACATTCTCGGTCCATGTGCTAACAATATCATCAAGACTGTCACCAACCTGGTTCAGAAAGCACGAAATCGGCAGACCGCGATCAGCACCGCCATTCGATAAAACAGGCGTTGCAGGCATGAACCACAGGCGGGAAATATAATCATAGATTCGTTGCGCATGATCATCATCGTCGGAGAAAACCGTCGCAACGCGCGCGAACATATCCTGATAGGATTCGCCGGGCAGCAGATATCGGTCGCGAAGGGTGACTTTTCCGAATTCCGTCAACAATTCATCACGCGACCGGTCAATTTTCACCCGCCCTACCAAACGCAGCGCCGGGGACGCTGCCGTCTGGGCCGTTGTCTCTGTTGAATTTTCCGACTTCGTCGCAGTGCTATCGCCTAACATCGCCATATCTCTTCACTATCCCACCAATTAAGGGCCGCGACCCATGTTTGCCATATGCAGTGATACTTTCTGCTCGCTGACACAATATATAGTGCGCCGAAGGTTAATATGAGGTCAATGGCTAGAAGCGAAAATTTAGAGCATTGCCAGTGGATAACTCAATATGCCGCCATCACTGCAGTATTCTACGCCATAGACCGGGACAAAAAAGATTCGAGGACACCCCTGTCATTCTGTGTTGGGACCTATCAAAAAGCTACCAATCTTCGCCGAAATTTCATATACAAAGCTAATCGCGGGGCTTTACCGATTCATTTTACCGGTTAACGATTCTCACCCGACATTCAGCGCTGGAGATGCTTGTGCGGATTATGATTATAACAGACGCTTGGTCACCCCAGGTCAATGGCGTCGTGCGCACCATGCAACGGGTCATTTCCGAACTGGAAGCCGATGGTCATGTGTTTGAAATTGTGCACCCTGGCAGCGG
>CBFHPC010000146.1:0-4283 GCA_965657655.1 Henriciella sp. | reverse complement strand
GGAATTTGACGATGTTTCCGCACCAATTACGAGAAAGAGATCGCATTGAGTTGCCATTTGCTTGACGGCGGCCTGGCGATTGGTCGTCGCATAACAGATGTCTTCCTTATGCGGTTCCCGCACGCCGGGAAAACGGGCTTTTATGGCCGCGACGATTTCAGCCGTGTCGTCGACGCTTAAAGTCGTCTGGGTCGCGAGTGCGAGATTGTCGGGCTGGTCGGTCGTGAAATTTTCGGCATCCGCGACTGTTTCGATCAAGGACATGGCGGTTTCCGGCAATTGCCCCATGGTCCCGACCACTTCGGGGTGTCCGGCATGACCAATCAGCAGGACATGCCGACCGAGCTGATGTTGTCTTTCCGCCTCAACATGGACTTTCGATACGAGCGGACAGGTTGCGTCAACATAAACCAGATTTCGTTTGGCCGCCGCTGCCGGTACTGATTTCGGAACGCCATGCGCTGAGAAAATCACGGGTCTGTCATCCGGACATTCCTCGAGGCTGTCGACAAATATCGCACCGAGGTCTTCCAGCCGCGACACGACATGCTGATTATGAACGATTTCGTGCCGGACATAGACTGGCGCGCCCCATTTTTCGATCGCTTCCTCGACGATCTGTATGGCGCGGTCGACACCGGCGCAGAAACCGCGTGGCGCAGCGAGTAAAATCTTCAACGGTATCGACATAAATTCATACCTGTTCCATTCCCACGCATTTATCCCGTTGCGCCCGACGCGTCTGCCCAGTAACACTCACCGCATGACAAGGATAGCCTCGCTTCTGAGGTGAATCATGACAAGGTAGTAAAATGCGACATTTTATAACAATTTCGGCCGCTCTTCTGGTCGCTGCCTGCGGTGGCGGCGCAATATCTGAAAGGCTGGACTCCCGGCAGAATGTTGGTCTGTGTCCACCGGCAGGTGCTTTGTATCAGGCGTCCCGAATCGTCGAGTTTAAAGGCGAGGGTGTTGACTTCGCCTCGATCGAGTATACCGGCGAAATCGTCGATGTCCGGCTATTGTGCCGTTATGCTGAAGATGATCCGGTACGGGCGCAGATTGAGGTCGATTTCGCGTTTGGTCGTGGCGTGCAGGGCGAGGATTCGCGGCATGATTATGGCTACTGGGTTGCGGTGACGCGGCCGAGCGGCAAGGTGCTGAACAAGGTAAGTTTTGTCTCCTCGGCGAATTTTGGCGACAATAATATTACCAGTAAAACAGAACAGATCAGCCGGATCGTGATTCCCCGCATAGATGGTACAATTTCAGCCGCGAACTTCGAGATACTGGTCGGATTCGAATTAACCGACGATCAGCTTGCGTTTAATCAAGAGGGGCGACGGTTTCGCCTCGACGCGGGAAATTAGTCCCGAAGGAGAGAGTTAGATGAAGGATCTAGCCGCGCAGCTTGCGGAGGCCTGTTCGGCTGTTTTTGTCGAACGGGGCTTTGACGCCAAATGGGGCGCTGTAAAGAAATCTGATCGCCCGGAGCTGGCCGACTTTCAGTGTAATGGTTGCATGGGGGCGGCCAAGCAAGCCGGCGCAAATGCACGCGAACTCGCCTCCAGTCTCGCCGGCGATCTGGCCGGACATGATCTGATTGAACGGGTAGATGTCGCTGGGCCGGGCTTTTTAAATATTGTGGTCCGTGATGATGGCTTGGCCGGCCAGCTTGAGCTTATTAGACAGGATCCCAAGCATGGTGGCGGACAGGCCACCGATCCCGAGACCGTAATTATTGATTTTGGTGGCCCGAATGTCGCCAAACCGATGCATGTCGGACATATCCGGTCGGCTGTAATTGGTGATACGCTGGTCCGGCTGATGCGGTTCCTCGGCGACCGGGTGATCGGCGATGTGCATCTGGGTGACTGGGGACTGCAAATGGGCCTCCTGATTGTCGCGGTGATGGAGGAACAGCCCGATCTGCCGTATTTTGATGCCGGCCATGCAGGACCTTTACCGGACGAGCCGCCGGTTGATATGGATGATCTGTCCCGTCTCTACCCGGCTGCGTCGCAACGCGCCAAGGATGATGATGCCTATGCGCAACAGGCCCGGGAGGCGGTTGCAAGAATGCAGGCGGGCGATGCAGGCTATCGGGCACTCTTGCAGCATTTCATTAATGTATCCGTGGCAGCATTGAAGACAGATTATGCGTTTCTCGATGTCAGTTTTGATCTCTGGAAAGGCGAGAGTGATGTCGATCATCTCATACAGCCGCTGGTGTCGGATTTGCAGGCCCGCAAGCTTGCCCGTCTCGATGATGGTGCCTGGATCATAGATGTCGCGCGCGATAGCGACAAAAAGGACATGCCACCGGTTATTCTGGTCAATTCCAGAGGGGCAACCGGCTATCACGCAACCGATATTGCGACGATTGTAGAGCGTCAGGATACGCTGGCACCCGATCGAATTCTATATGTCGTGGACCAAAGGCAGGCATTTCATTTCGAGCAGGTTTTTCGGGCCTGCGACAAGGCTGGCATCTTTCCGGAGGACCGGCTGGAGCATATCGGGTTTGGCACGGTCAACGGGACGGATGGCAAGCCGTTCAAGACTCGTGAGGGCGGTACTTTGCGGCTATCGGACCTGAACGCCCTCGCGCTGGCTGAAGCAGAGAAGAAAATCGGCGAAGCGAATTTATCTGGTGATATTGGTCCGGACGAGCGGGGCGACATTGCCGCATTGGTGGCGCGGGCGTCGCTAAGATTTGCGGATCTGAAAAATCAGCGCACGACGAATTACGTGTTCGAACTGGAAAAATTCTCAAGTTTTGAGGGAAAAACCGGACCATATCTACTCTATGCGGTGGTTCGGCTTAAAGCATTGTTGAAGCGGGCCGCAGCGGCCGGCGCATTTGCCGGCGCCGTGAAGATTAGCGAGCCGAGTGAACGAAAACTGGTCCTTGCGCTGGACGGCTTTTCACTTGCCTTATCTTTGGCGCGTGAAAAACGGATGCCGCATTATCTGTGCGAGCATATTTATACCGTCGCGCAATCATTCAGCGCCTTTTATGGAGCGCTGCCAATCGTCAGGGAAGCGGATCCTGACATTAGAGCCGCGCGCCTTGCGCTTTGCGAAGCTGTGCGCCTGCAATTGGAAACCGGCCTCGAGCTGTTGGGGATTACCGCGCCGGAGCGGATGTAATATATGGCTGAGATGCTGTGACCGTCCGGTCCGCGCGGGAAAATTTCGGCGCGATATCGGATTGTGGCTGGCGCCTTTGTTTACGCGCGGTCGGTCGGTCGGGCTCGCGCTGCGTTGCAAGCGTGTTTTGACCGACCGCATATGAGAGAGGCTGGAAATGAAAACATATGATTCTGATCACATCGACAGCCTTACGCCAGTCTTTGTGGCCGAGGATAAGGCGGAACTGCACGTCAGCATGACAGACCCGGTCGATGTCAGTATTGTTTTACATAAGGTGTTGCAACGGCATGCCGCATCATTGGTCGGAGATCAGAATGTTGCACTTGTTTCATCGGCGCTAGATGTTACCGGCGATCCGTCTGGCGAAGCCATGCAATTAAGCAGTTTTGTCGATCGCCAAACGCGGTCGCTACTCTTCATGCATGGTGTCGCGGCATTCGGGGTGACGCCGCGCCTACGCCTGACTGCAATTTATAGAATTATCCCGGCCTGAGCGTTCAGACCGGGATTTTCGGGATATTGTCTTTGATATCAAATGGCCGCGTATCGGTGCCTACATTGGTTTATCGCGAAGTGGTAGCAGGTCCGGAAAATTGGGCTCGCGCTTCTCGGTCTTCGCCGCGAACGCTTCTTGCATATGAGATGGTGGCAGCATTGATGCATTCCAGACCCCGATATAATCGAGCGTGTCGGCTGTCGAATGTTCGCGGCCATAATTGATCATGACTTTGCAACCGGTGACAGCAACCGGATTTTTTGAAGCAATTTCGCGCGCCACGCCCATAACATGTGCCATCAGCTCTTCATGTGTGTCGAACACATCATTCACCAGACCGATGTCGCGTGCCTTCTCGGCACTGATTCGCTCGCCGGTAAAGGCCATTTGTTTGACCCAGCCTTCAGACACATAACGCTGCAGGCGCGGGAAGGTTCCAACATCCGCCGTCATTGCAATATTGGTTTCCTGAATACAGAAAAATGCATCCTTCGTGCACCAGCGGATATCAGCTGCCGAGATCATATCGATGGCGCCGCCGATGACGCCGCCTTGACAGGCGAACAAAACAGGCATCCTGGCGTCTTCCAGACAATTGAAGGAAGACTGGATTTGCCGAATATTTGACCGG
>CBFHPC010000145.1:0-4285 GCA_965657655.1 Henriciella sp. | reverse complement strand
CCCGATGGCGACTGGGTTGATGAAGATGTCAGCGTTGATGTCTTTGTTCGGGCCTCGCGAACCCGTTAAATGTATGGTATCGCGCCGACATGAGCGCCAGAATTGTTCCGCCGACGTCCGAAAACCTGCAGACCGCATGCCGTATTCTCGCCGCAGGCGGTCTCGTAGCGATGCCAACGGAAACCGTTTACGGGCTCTGCGCCGATGCCGCCAACCCGGTCGCGATCGCAAAAATCTATGATGTAAAGGGCCGGCCGGACTTCAATCCTTTGATCGCTCATATTTTCAATCTTGAAATGGCGACGCTGCAAGGACACTTCAGTCAACCCGCCAGAAAGCTCGCCGAAGCGGTCTGGCCTGGCCCACTCAGCATTGTCGTCAATATTCGCAATACAACCAGCATTGCAGGCATTGCCCGCGCTGGTCTCGATAGTGTCGCCCTTAGAGCCCCGGCACACCCTGTCGCACGCTCACTTATCGCGGCTTTCGGGGCGCCACTTGTCGCCCCGTCGGCGAATTTGTCAGGCCGCATCAGTCCAACCCGGGCACAACATGTACTTGACGATCTCGGCGACCGGGTTGATCTGATCATCGATGGCGGCGCCTGCGAAACTGGTCTGGAATCGACGATAATAGACGCACGCGGCCCGCACCCTGCCCTGCTGCGCCCCGGTCCGGTTACCGCCTCCGACATAAACGCAATATGGCCGGGGCTGGAAGATGCAGATCTATCGGCGGAGAAACCGGTGTCGCCGGGCCAGCTACTCCGACATTATGCCCCGAATGCAACCCTTCGCATTAATGCAATCGCGGCTCGTCAGGATGAAGGATATCTTGGATTTGGTCCGATCGACTGTGATCTGAACCTGTCACGAGCCTCCGATCTCGTCGAAGCCGCTGCCAATTTATTCGACATGTTACGCCAGATGGATGCCCGGTATTCTCATATAGCTGTCGCGCCTATACCAACTGGCGGGCTAGGGGACGCGATCAATGAAAGACTGGCGCGTGCAGCTGAGCAGGCGTAAGATGTGATGATGAACTTACCGAATATGTTTCTGGAGCAGGTCAAAGCCTTATTGGGGCCAAAGGGCTGGACCACCGACCCCGATCGACTGGATCAGGCCGCAACCCCCTGGCGGGGAACCTATAAGGGCGAAACACCCCTAATCCTGATGCCGCAAACGACCGAAGAAACCTCAGAACTGGTTCGTCTTTGCAGTGATCATAATATTGCGATTACACCACAAGGCGGCAATACCGGCCTCGTTGATGCCGGCACGCCACATGGCGAAATTACACTATCCCTGCGTCGCATGCAGCGCCTTCGGGATCTCGATCCATTCAATAATTCGATCACGATCGAGGCTGGCGCGACATTGAGCACAGTGCAAGACCTCGCAATTGATGCCGACCGTTTCTTCCCGCTTTCGCTTGGCTCGGAAGGAACCGCAACAATTGGCGGCCTGATCTCAACCAATGCCGGCGGTGTTTCGGTTCTGCGCTATGGCATGATGCGGGATCTGCTTCTTGGTCTGGAAGTTGTACTGCCAGATGGCGACGTCTGGAACGGCCTGTCGGGACTACGCAAAAACAATACTGGTTACGATCTAAAGCATCTGTTTGCCGGCGCTGAAGGCACGCTCGGCATTGTCACCGCAGCGACCCTGAAACTGTTCCCCAAAACGGCTAAATCCACCGCCTGGATAACCTGCAAAACCGCCAGCGATATCGTAAAACTGCTAGCGCTGGTACGCGAATATGCGGGCGACACCGTCACCAGTTTCGAAATGATTCCGGCTAACGCCATCGATATGGTTCGCAAGGAACATCCACAGATCAAAGATCCTAATCCGTCATCCCATAGCTGGCGGGTTCTGTGCGAAATCTCGATGCCAAAAGAGGATCAGGCCCGGTCCGTTCTGGAAGAAGCATTGACGGCGGCGCTTGAGGGTGGACTGGCAAACGACGCGATCATCGCCGAATCCCTTGCCCAGACGCAAAGCTTCTGGACCATCAGAGAAACAATTCCATTGTCAAAACGCGCCTATGGCACCGCAATCAATCATGATATCTCGGTCCCGGTATCCCGAATTCCCGATTTTCTGGATGCAGCCGACCGCGAGTTGAAACTTGGTTATCCCGAGGCGGAAATTATCGCCTTCGGGCATGTTGGCGATGGCAACTTACACTTCTCGGCCTGTGAACCGGCAGACAGCGGCACGCCGAAACTGGCGGCGAATGCCGAAGAGATCACGCATTTAGTTCATCAGTTGACGACTGAATTTGGCGGCTCGATCAGCGCCGAGCATGGCGTTGGCCGCCTCAAGCGAGACGAACTGATCGGGATCCGCTCTCCGGCCGCAACGGCGGCAATGCAGGGCATTAAGAACGCTCTGGACCCCAAGAATATTATGAACCCGGGACGGGTTGTTCCTCGCGGCTAAAACGCTGCCCAACCCCGTACAATAATAGCAAAGAAACACAGGCAATGCTGGTGGCCTGCGACGAGAAAATCTCCAGCATAAGCGCAAACAACCATCCGGGCGGCGCATAAGATGGACCAGACGACACCGCCTGACCGGATCGTGTCATATCCAGCAAATAGGCACGCGCCTCGGCGATCTGCATTTCGAGACCGGCGCGTCGGCGCGCCAGGCCGAGCTCGTTCTGAGCGTCACGATACGGTTTATCGGCGGTTCGCCCCACTCGCTCGACTTCTGCCAGATATGTTTCGAGACCGGCCACGGACCGGGTACCGGCAGGGATACCTCGCATCTGCTCCGACCAGTCAGTGATTTGCGCCTCGAGGATAGCTCTCTCCGACAAAACCAGCTGCACCTGCGCCGCGCGGGCATTGTCCTGACCATGCATGAACAAGGCGGTCCCGACGATGCTTGTTGTTGCGCCGGCTAACGCAAAAATGATTGTACGAACACTCTCGCTCCAGCGTCTAGCCGAAGCATGCCACCAGAAGAAGGTGAACCCGCCAAATGAGCAAATTGACGCGACAACACCGGCCCAGCCCCAGACCCGCCCCTGTATCGGATCGTTTACCATGCCGGCAAAGGCCTGATAATTAGCAAATCCCGACAGAAGAGCCGCGGCCAGCCCGGCCATCAGGAAGACCAGCGACAAAGCCGAAATAATAATTGTCTCGCCGGTAATGCGGGAGTCAGCCTCGCGCTGTAATATCGCGTGGTGACGCACTGCCGGGCTTGCAGGCGCATCAATGTTTCGTGGATCCCGATTACCGGGCAAATAGGCCGGCCTGTCGCCCGCCATCCCTGCAGCAGGCTGGCCCGATGGCAAGGCCGGCGGCGCGTAGTCAGTATCGGTTACAGCTGTGATATCCATCACCGCGGCGGGGCCATTGCGTTCGATCAGCTCTTGAAAATACGATTCCAACGGGGCTTCGACACCACATGACTGGCATCCGGCCCGGCTATTATGCAAAGTGAGCCTGAGTGACTTTGAGCCCCCACATGCCGGGCATTCCACAAGCGCCGCTCCGCGCTCGTCGAATACCGATCCGAGCCCTGCCTCCATCACCAACGGCCAAATGGCAGAATATTCTGCTGACAAATCAGACATTAACGCCCTCCTGATCACCTTTTGTTCCATTTGGGCGAATTCGGTATAGACGTCAATAGAAGCGCGTTAGCGATTAGCCAGTTCGATCCATAAGAACTGCTACAAACAATGCCGGCTCGTCAGAAACCACCGCCCATGCGTGATTTGTGGCACGCTGCACAACCACATCGCCTGGACCAATAATTGTTTCTTCCTTGTCGAGGATCAGTTTAACCTGCCCTTTGATAAGTATAATCGCATCCAGCGTATCAGTCACATGCATAGCGGGGTGCTTACGGGTGTCTGGCTGGTGATCGCCGGCCCCCATTTCAACGAATGCGGCGCGTGTCATCTCCCGGATCGTTTCGTCCGGTATCGTTCCGTCATTCGGAGCGATTGAGAACCAGCGGATTTTAACCTTGCCCGGTGCCGGCGACAGGACTGGTTTTCCCTGCGCCTGATCCGTCGTTTTCGATGTCTCCAACGGACCGTGAGATTGATCGGTCCAGATTTCAAACAAGCCTGCAACATCGCCAGACAGAAATGTTGCGGCGGGTCCGTCATCAATCATGATCTCGGATTGACCCTCGGAATCGGTCGCCGTGATAATCCGACGTAGCTTACCAAATGCTTTGGTAACATATTCCATTTCTACATCCTCCTTGTTTATTTTCGAAAAAAGTTATGTCATGCAAGGCGATCGTATCAAGGG
>CBFHPC010000144.1:0-4448 GCA_965657655.1 Henriciella sp. | reverse complement strand
CATGTCGAGATTTATATTCAGAGCGATGTTCAAATCCGGATCCAATGTGTTGGCTACAAAATGCTTTGACCCATCGAGCGCGTATTCCTCGGCATCAAACGCAACGAAGATGAAATCATTATATGGCTTATGCGTTTGAAAATATTCCGCCATGGCCAGCATCCCGGCGACCCCCGACGCATTATCGTCAGCCCCATTATATATAGCCCCCGAAACCGTGCCGAGATGATCATAATGCGCCCCGATAATGATGGTTTGGCGACGTTCACCCACGCCTTGAACAAATCCGGCAAGATTGACACCAGTTGCTACCGCCGTCCCGGGTCCGGACAGCTCGGCAGGCAAGGGCGAAAATTCGAACGGATGGCGATAGGTTCCGTCAAAAGGCATTAATTGGAGGCCTTCCATACGGGATACAATCAAGGCCTGAGCCTTCAAATAGCCGTCTGATCCGGTCTTGCGCCCTGCCATATCATCGGCACTTAACGCCTGTAAAAACGCGACTGTTTCGGACGCTTTAAAGTAGACCGGCTGGTACGCCACCGTGCTCGATCGCATACATCCGGCAAGCACGACGACCCAGATTATAGGCAACATTAGACGTTTCATAAAAAGCCGTCCCCCGAACCGACCGAAAGTACCACCCTTACCAGCCGCTTCCATCCGGCATCACGCGGTATTCTACCTCGCCGCTGCATCATCGAAACAGCTTATATCGCGGCTTGGCGCCCGCTTGTCGCCCGAATATCGAAGCCATACCGCCTGCTTTACAACCAGCCACTAGCGGCCGAGGTCCGGCAAGCGATGAGCCGCTGCCATATATTCAGCCGACTGCATCTCATATAGCCGGCTGGCCGTGCGTTGAAATTCGAAACTACCGGTGCCTTGACGATAGAGTTTATCCGGCTCTTCTGCGGCATTTGCAACGAGCTTCACCTTGGCTTCGTACAATGCATCAATCAACGCCACAAACCGGGCCGCTTCATTCCGGTTTTCCGGAGACAGGACCGGTATATCTTCAAGAATGACGGTGTGAAATCGCGCTGCGATCGCCAGATAATCAAGTGCCCCCAGCGGCCGCCCGCATAAATCCTGAAAACTGAACCGGGCAACCCCGGCTGCTGAGCGTGCGACGTCAAGCTGCCGCCCTTTGACCATTAGCGTATGGGACTGGGAGGCTGCCCCCAATGTCAGACGATTAAAGGCGTCATCAAGCGCTGTTGAGGCTTCGCCAATATGCCAGACCGGAGCCGCTGTCAGGCGGTCAAGTCGATAATCCCGTTCGCTGTCCAATTCCAGAACATCGCAAGATTGCTTTAACAGGCCGATGAATGGCACGAATAATTCGCGGTTGAGCCCCTGCTTGTAAAGATCATCTGGTGGACGGTTGGATGTCGCGACGACGGTAACGCCGAATTTGAACAAATGCTCGAACAAACGCGACAGGATCATGGCATCGGCAATCTGCGTTACCTGGAATTCGTCAAAGCAAAGCAGCTTGCCTTGATTGGCGAAATGGCGGGCAACGGTCGGAATCGGGTCGCTAATATCAGGACGCGCACGGGCGATAGCGAGCCGGTCATGCACTCGTCCCATAAATTCATGAAAGTGAACCCGTTGCGCGGGGACTGGCGACAATTCGAAGAATGCATCCATAAGCATTGACTTGCCGCGCCCGACCCCGCCCCACAAATAGAGCCCCTGAACCGGTGTCTTCGATCGGAACCAGAATTTTCGCGCCGGCGATTCGAGACGCGTGATCAGCTCATCCAGCCGCTCTGCCACTGCGATCTGGGCAGGGTCCAGAATCAACTGTCCGTCCTCGACACCCCGAACAATATGCTCACACACCCGCGTCATGATGGTGACCCCGAAAATCCCCCGGCCATCTGGTCCAGGAATAGTCCGACCGCGTCAGGCTCGACAATGACAGTCGCGGCCAATCCCGAAACCGCCCCGCCAAGATGTGCTTCATGTCCGATAATCCTATTCTCCCGCTGCGCCAGGATCGCACTGCCCAACAGAAACAGAACCGCAAAGACGATCGCCGGCATCGGAATAAAGAACACGCTGACCACAGATAATGGAAAAAAGACACACACTGACAGCACAATCCCCGAAATCGCTCCAGACGCTCCAACCGCCTTATAATCGGCATTCATCCGATTGTGTAGAAACGTCCAGTAGCTGCCGCCGATTAGCGCCGCGACATAGACAATCAGTAATCGTACCGGGCCAATAATGGTCTCGACGACCGGCCCGAAACTCGCAAGCACAAACAGGTTTACGGCCAGGTGCAGGAGCCCGGCATGTACAAAGCCACTGCTCAATAAGCGATAATACTGACGGTAGCGAACAAGGGCGCCAATATGCAAAATATGCGCGGCCATAAAGGTCGGACTGGAAAAAGCATAAAGGCTGATCAGACCGTTTATACCTATCAGCGCGAAAGTGGCCGGATAATCACCAAACTGTTCTATCATATCACTTTCGATCGCCCCGGCACGATGGCTGTTGAAACAGAATTTCTAACCGGTCTGCCGTGTATGGTCTAATTGTAAAGCTCCGGCCTCCGGTCCCGAAAGAACCCCCACGCCGCGCGTTCGGTATCGATTAGATCGAGATCAAACTTGGCGACAATCACGCCGGACTCCTGTCGGCCGAGTTCGGCAACAATCGCGCCACACTGGTCAGCGATAAAACTGGTGCCATAAAATATCTGGCCGGATTCGTCGCCGATGCGATTAGCGGCCACCACCGGTATGACATTACTAACCGCATGCCCCTGCATCGCCCGCCGCCATCGCGCCGCTGTGTCGAGGCTTGGATCCTGAGGTTCGGCACCAATCGCCGTGGGATAAAGTAAAACATCCGCGCCGTTCAGGGCCATGGCCCGGGCGGCCTCGGGAAACCATTGATCCCAGCATATGCCGACACCCACCCGCCCTTTTTTCGTTGCCCACACCTTAAAACCCGTATCACCCGGACGGAAATAAAACTTTTCCTGATATCCCGGCCCGTCGGGAATATGGGCTTTTCGATAAACGCCCAACGCCTCGCCATCCGCATCCAGCATCACGACACTATTATAATAATGCGGGCCATCCTTTTCGAAGATAGATACCGGCAAAACGACCGATAATTCGCGCGCCAGAGCACTTAACTGCAAGATGGCCGGATGCGTTTGCCAAATGCCGGCGCGGGCAAATTCGGCTTCGTTCTGGGTTTTGCAGAAATACGGCCCACAGAACAGTTCGGGGGCCAGAATGATGTCGGCGCCAAGACCCGCCGCCTGCCGGACATGCTGACAAATAAGATCGATATTTGCCTGCTGGTCGTCACCGAACGCAGACTGGATCGCGGCTACTGTCATGGGTCTCGTCATGTTCTTTTCATTTCACCTCAGGACTTAACGGGCAAGGAATTTCACGCGTCATACAGTGAAAACTACCGCCGCCTCTCAAGATCGCATTTGCCGGCAATCCAATGACCCGGTGGTCCGGACACAAGACCTGCAGTCGCGCGATCGCCCGGGCGCCTTGAACCGGATCATAAACAGGCAGAATCAGACCATCATTCAGCAGGGTAAAATTCATATGACTGGCCGGTAAAATTTCGCCATCTTCGGCGACAATCCGCCCCGGTGACGGGATCGTATCAACCTGAAGACCGGCCGCCCGCAAAGCGTCCTCTGTCGCCGCGAGGATTTCGGCCTGAGGATCATCCTCGCCCGTCGCTGTCTGACAGAGAACATGGCCTGGACCAATAAACCGGGCGAGATTGTCAATATGACCATCAGTATGATCGTGCGCCAGCCCATAATCCAGCCAGACAATATTGTTGACACCAAAAGCGTGTCTTAAGGCCGCGTCCGCGGCTGCCTCCGACCAGCCATTCCCGCGATTGGGATGCAACAGGCATTGCCGGGTTGTGATCAACTGGCCATGCCCGTCAAGATCCACGGCGCCGCCCTCGAGCACAAAATCATGCTGCAACGCGGGAACGCCTTCATACTGGGCGATTGCCGCGGCGGTTTCGCAATCCCCGGGCATTATGAATTTCCCGCCCCAGCCATTAAATCTGAAGCATAAAGCAATAAGCGCGTCAGGTGTCCGGGCCATAATCGGTCCGGTATCGCGCAACCAGATATCACCTGATGGCACGCTAACCAGTTCGATATTGGCATTGATTGGCGCGAGCGCAACCGATGCGCTATCCAGCGCCTGTTTTGAGCCACAGGCAACGCGTACCGGGGTAAAATCCGCAGCGGCACGAATGAAGCCGGCAATCTCGACCCGGGCTGCGGCAAGTGCACCTTGCCATTCATTGGCAAGGTGTGGCCAACCAACCCACAGGGTTTGCTGCCGGGACCACTCCGCCGGGACATTGCGTATCGGGTTCATCATATGTGTCTTCCTTGATCAGCGCTTGCCATAAATCACCTCAAA
>CBFHPC010000143.1:0-4451 GCA_965657655.1 Henriciella sp. | reverse complement strand
GCGGCGGCGAGCGCCTCGGCCTGATCGGTCTAACCCCACAAGACACAGATGAACTCGCCAGTCCCGGCCCGAATATAAGTTTCACCGACCCCGTCGCAGCTGTACAAGGCGAGGTTGACCGCCTGAGCGCAGACGGCGTCAATAAAATCATCGTGCTGTCGCATTCCGGCTATAATGTCGATATCCGGATAGCCGAAAATACAACCGGTGTTGATGTTATTGTCGGAGGGCATTCAAACACATTATTGGGGGATATGGAGGGCGCGGCCGGTCAGTATCCAACCATGGTCGGCAATACTGCCATCGTTCAGGCCTATGCCTATGGTAAATTTCTCGGCGAATTGCGGGTCATTTTCGATACTGACGGCAATATTGTTCAAGCTACCGGCGCGCCGCTAATTATGGATGGCGATGTCGTAGAAGACGCGGCCACAAAAACCCGTATCACCGCAGCAGCAGTTCCACTTGGCGACCTTCGCAACCAGATTGTGGGCTTTAGCACAGACGCTATAGACGCCGGTCAGAGCGTATGCCGGGCGATGGAGTGTACAATGGGTAATCTGGTCGCCGACGCCATGCTGGCAAGCGTAGCAGATCAGGGGATAGACCTCGCCATCGCAAATAGTGGCGGACTGCGAGCGTCTATGGCGGCCGGCGACATCACAATGGGGGATGTCCTGACAGTGTTGCCATTCCAGAACACCTTGTCGACGTTCCAGATTTCCGGCCAAACCCTGCTTGAAGCTCTGGAGTCCGGAACAAGCCAGATCGAGAACAGTGCCGGACGGTTTCCCCAGATTGCGGGAATGCGTTTCACACTTTCCCCCGGCGCTGTAACTGGTGACCGGATTTCCGATGTCAGCATTCAAGGTGTACCGCTCGATCCGGAAGCAACCTATGGCGTGGTATCGAACAATTATGTCCGCAATGGCGGTGATGGCTATGTAATGTTCAAAAATGCAGACAATGCCTATGATTTCGGACCGGATATTGCCGATGTCATCGCCGACTATCTGACCGTGCACGGGCCTTATCGACCATATATTGATGGCCGGATCACCATAAAAGACTAGCAGGGTGAGCCCTGTCACCGCGGCAATTGCCGGTGATATGTCGGCGCCTGCCGATCTATTCGCAAAGGCTTACACGGCCGGCATGACCGGTTGCCGCAGTCGCCGTGCGGCCAGCTGGAAACAGACCGGCCCGCGCGTCAAGCTTGCCGGATGATGGGCAATCAGGATTGCACGCTAGCACAGGCTGGGTCATATATCGGATATTGAATATAGTTTGGCCTCATTATGATGCGTGGGCCTGACCACCCGGACCTTTTTTGGGGGTATCATGCCAGCCTGCTACCGGTCATTTGTGCCAGAGGTGCCAGACAAGGACACGCACGACCGAGGGCGAAGACGCAAAGGAACGGAGCTGAGAACGGAATGAGCGCGAAATTTTTACTTACATTTAGCCTTCTCGGATTAATGGCCATCACCACCGGCTGCATTAGCTCGGCAGTCTATTCCCGCAACGTCGAGCGCCTCTATCCGACAGAAACTTTTGTCGACGTCGATGGTATCAAAATGCATGTTCTCGAGCGTGGCGAAACCGGCCCTGTTATCCTGATGATCCACGGTGCTTCGGCAAATGCCCGCGACTTTGACTGGACGTTGGCGCCACGCCTGTCAGACGACCATCGGGTCATAATTGTCGACCGGCCCGGCCACGGATATTCCGAACGCCCCAGCCAAGGGTATTCGCTTGAACGACAGGCCGGACTGATTGCCGGCACTGTCAAGGCATTGGCCCCCGGCGAACAGGTCGTCGTATTGGGCCATTCATTCGGCGGGGCAGTGGCGCTACGGCTTACACTCGATCACCCCGAAATCGTCAATGGTCTGGTTTTGCTGACCCCGGCAAGCCATGAATGGGGCGGTGGCGGCATGGCGTGGTACTATAAATATGCGACGCACCCGCTGATCGGGCCTTTCTTCAACCAATTGGTCCCTTTTGTCGGTCCGGGCCAGACCGAGGCCGGTCTGGAAAGCGTTTTTTCGCCGGAACCGGTGCCGAGCGAATATTATGATAATTCTGCTGTCGGCCTGCTCTTCCGGCCGGAAAATTTTCGCGCCAATGCCGAGGATTTCAACAATATCGAAGCCGAGCTGGCCGGACAGCAGGCACGCTATTCCGCGATCGATATACCGGTTACGATTTTTTCCGGCTCGCAGGATGAAGTGATCGACCCGCGACTTCATGCCGGCCGGCTCAAACATCAGATCCAGGATATCAATCTGATCCCGCTGCCAACCACGGGGCACAGGCCTGACCACTCGCAATCCGATGACATTGTATCGGTGCTGAAACGCTATGCCGGCAGTGCGCAAAATCCGATAAATGCAGCAGGACAAAATAGTCCTGACTAGAAAATATGTGCCATTGCGATGGCCGCGGCTGTTGCCACATTCAAGCTGTCAAAACCGTCGACCATCGGAATTCTGACGGCGGTCGCGCGGGTTATCATATCAGCCGGCAAACCGGCTCCCTCCGCGCCGAGCACAAGTGCCAGCCGGTCGGGCACCGGCAAGTCTTCGAGCGCAATTGCCGACCGCTGCGGTGTCATGGCCCAGATATCAAAGCCGCGCGCCGTCAAGCTTCGGAGATGCTCGATACCATCACCAGATTTGACATAGGGCAGATAAAGACTGGCGCCGGCAGAGACCCGGATTGCCTTCCGGTACAATGGGTCACAGGAGCCCTGATCAAGAATCACGCCGTCCATACCAAACGCCGCAGCGTTTCTGAAGGCCGCACCAACATTGTCGTGATTTGATATTTGATTGAGCACCAGAAGCCGCGACATTCCGAGCAAATCGTCGAGCTGAAGGGGTACCGACTTCAACGCACACGCCAGAACACCTCTATGAACGGGGTACCCGGCAACCCGGTCAATCACGCTTTGGCTCACCGCATAGACCGGTACATCATCTGCAAGCTCCGAGATCATTGCTGACAGGCCGTGGAGCTTGTTTTCAAGGACCAGCAGGCTTTCAACCGGAAACCTCGACCGCGTTAATAGTGTTCTTAATGCGATCACCCCCTCGACAATGAACCGGCCATCGCCGCGATTGTGAAGGTCGCGCTCTCGAATACGAGTAAAGGCAGCGAGCCGATCGTCATCGCCATCCCCTATGCGCACAACTACCAAAATCGCACCACAGCCGTGAGATCGCCATATAAGGGACGACAGAAACGCCTATCAATCCGAACCATCATGCTCCGATCGGAAGACCCTGTTCCTTGGCCATCCTCTGCATCGCCTTTTGCAGCTTTTCAAACGCCCGCACCTCAATCTGGCGAATACGCTCTCGGCTAACATTGTAGACTTCCGACAATTCTTCCAGCGTTTTGGGTTCATCGGTGAGACGGCGCTCTGACAGAATATGCTGTTCACGCTCGGTCAGATCAGACATTGCCGCGCTCAACAATTCCATTCGCGAGTCAAATTCCTGCTGGCTGGCAAACCGATCGGCCTGATTGGGCGCCTCATCAGTCAGCCAGTCCTGCCACTCCATATCACCTTCCGGCCCCATTGGGGCATTCAGTGAGGCATCCGAGCCGCTCATCCGGCCGTCCATTGTAATGACATCCCGCTCCTGGACGTTCAGCGTCTCGGCAATATGGCTGACCTGTTCCGGCTTCAGCTGGGCATTATCAACAGCTTCGATTTCATTCCGCATCCGGCGGAGATTGAAAAATAGCTTCTTCTGGGCCGCTGTGGTCCCGAGCTTTACAAGGCTCCAGCTACGTAAAATATATTCCTGTATCGAGGCCCGGATCCACCACATGGCATAAGTGGCTAATCGGAAGCCTTTATCGGGATCGAACTTCTTGACCGATTGCATCAGGCCAACATTGCCTTCTGAAATAACTTCCGCCATTGGCAAGCCATAGCCGCGATAGCCCATTGCGATTTTCGCAACCAGTCGCAGGTGCGAGGTCACCATCTTCTCGGCCGCATCAGGATCTTCATGCTGCTGCCAACGCTTGGCGAGCATAAATTCTTCATCCTTGCTCAACATCGGAAATTTGCGGATCTGGGTCAGATATCGGCTCAGCCCCTGTTCCGGACTAAGCGCAAGACTCCCGCTCATTTTATTCGACATACTTACTCTCCTCAACCTCGCCGGAGTCACAGATCGACCTCAGGCAGGTCTTTGTTGTCGACGGTTCTCGGCCCCGCTATCGGCAACCGTTCGTCTGTTAAACGCATAATAATTATCGCGCCCTTTAGACATAGGGGAAGAATACGGCAGAACAATGGTCCTGCCGATGAATCTTGTAATCTTGTCCCTTAAAGGCTAGATTTGATCCAGCGCCTGAGAAAGATCAGCGATAATATCAGCTGCATCTTCGATCCCAACCGACAATCTCACCGTGTCGGGGGCCGCGCCGGC
>CBFHPC010000142.1:0-4461 GCA_965657655.1 Henriciella sp. | reverse complement strand
TGAGATGGTGCCCGGGGGCGGATTTGAACCACCGACACGCGGATTTTCAGTCCGCTGCTCTACCCCTGAGCTACCCGGGCGGGCCGTGGGGAAAAGTGGTATTAGCGCCCCTCCCCTGACTTGTCCAATGGCGATTATCGCTTTTTGCAGAAAGATGTCTGTTGGTGGACGATTTTAACTATATCTGAGCCTGGAGGTTTCCACCGGCGCCCCCTGTCCAGATGCTACAGCAGCCAGAGAGAGCTCGAGATCATTCAAATATTCATCGATAAAATCTACGTGTCTTGGCGATAACATGAGATGCAAACTCGGTGGCTCCTTTGTCACGGAGGTAAACCAGCCGCGACGATAGAGCTCGCCATAAATCGCGAAGGCATGATGCTCGGGGTGACGAAATGCAATCAAGCCCAGAACTGGATCACCCAGCACCTCAAACCCCAGCTCGATAACACGCCTGGCAACTTTCTCACGTGTCTCGCAAACCTGCCCTTGCAACCGGCAATACCCCTCGACACCAAGATAGTTCATAACCGCCCACGCCGCCGATATCGCGCCCCCGGGCCGGGTGCCCGCCAGGGTCGGGGTTTTCATCGGGGCGCCCGACCATTGTGCCATATCGAACGGCATGTGCGCGTAAAGCGAGTCCGAGCGAAACAGCACTGTTGAGGCGCCTTTCGCAGCATAACCATATTTGTGCAGGTCCGCGCTGATCGACGATACCCCCGGCAATTCGAAATCGAAGGCCGGCACCGCCACCCCGTTGATCCGGGCAAAGGGCGCAAAATACCCGCCAACACAGGCGTCGACATGCAACCAGATATCTGATGCGACCGCATGCGCGCTCAACGCCTCAATCGGATCGATTATACCATGCGGAAAATTCGGGGCGGACCCGACCATCATGATCGTGTCCCCATCGCAAGCCGACGCCATCGCCGGGACGTCAGCTCTGAAACTTCCATCATCTAGTAATGCAATGCGGCGCACCTCAATATCCATGAGATGGCAGGCTTTATCAAAGGCCAAATGGGCCGATCTTGGCAAAACGATATTCGCCCGTTCACCCGTCGCGCCATTTGCACGCGCATAATCTCGGGCTGCCTTGATCGCCATTGTAATCGAATCGGTTCCCCCCGAGGTCATCGCACCAACAGCCCCGTCGGGACCATTCAGCAGTCCCAGCCCCATTGAAACGACATCTTTTTCCATTTGCGCCAGCGATGGAAACGCCGCCGGGCCAAGGCCGTTCTCTGACATGTATGCGGTATAGGCTTGCCGTTGAACCTCGGCGATATCCTCGCCCGCATTGAAGACGTAGACAGCTGTTCTGCCATCACGCCATCTGGCATCGTCACGGCCGCGATCAAGCATTTCACCTTTAAGTTCCGCCCATTGGCGACCTTTTGCCTGCATTTTCATATCCGGCACTCCTGCTCGAACCCTATCGCCCAGAACAAAACAAGCCTTCGTCAAAATAGCAAGCATACGCGCCGCGAAAGCATAAAAAAGGGTGCCTTCCGAGAAGGCACCCTTCGATTAGTTTACAAGGCGATAAACTTAGAAAGAATAACGCGCTTTGATGTAGTACGTGCCACCATTGAAGCCATAAGCATTCGTGACAGGATACTTCGCACCGACAACAGCCGCGTGAGGGTTGTCATCCGGGTACTGATCAAAGAGGTTTTGCGCACCGGCAATCAGCTCCAGACCGTCATTTACCGAATATCCGAACTCGGCATCAAATGTCACAGCTGCATCGATATCGATTGGCAGTGCGAGGTTTGAATCGAGGTGGTCTTCAAAGCCTTCACCATAATAGTTCATGCGGAACAATGAGCGCCAGTCACCTGATACATTGGTGATTGTTGCCGAACCGCGAACCGATGGCAGACCTTCTTCAAGAACCTTGATCCGGCCCGCTGTGATGGTGCTGTCGGCACGATCTACGGTCGTGTCTGTCCAGTTAAAGGCAACGGCAAGATCGGTATCGCCGTAAGGAACGAAGTCCAGACCGGTTGTTGCAACAACATCGATACCCTCGGTTGTTGTGTCGAATGCGTTGTTAAAGAACGCAAACGCCGACAGATCCTCAGCACCGGCGAAGTCAGCCGGATTGACGATGCCTTCATTACCAAGCTCGTTGATGGCCTGTGAGGTCGATGTGCTGGTCAATGTGTAACCATTATCGGCCGCAAGCAGCTCAAGGGCTGGCAGGAAGTCAATTGGCGATGACCGAGAAATACGGTCTTCCAGTTTGATGTTGAAATAGTCGACCGTGAAGCTGATATCAGCGACATCAAAAGCAACACCGAGTGTGAAGTTCTCAGACTCTTCCGGCGCCAGCGTCGGACGCGGACCGCCAGCAGCTGTCAGACCACCTGGCGCGGCAACATAGTCAGCAACGACCTGACCAGCGGCGCTGTTCAGTGGGAATGTCCCTTCATCGTTGAGAACGCCGTTAACGAAAGCTGTTGTTACGTTAACAACATTCGCCTGACCTGCAGTTGGAACGTGGAAGCCAGTTGAATAGGTTGAACGGACAAGGAAGTTATCCGTAAACTTATACAACGCACCGAGCTTGTAGTTCGTGTCGGATCCGAACGAATCATAATCTTCGTAACGAACCGCACCCTGCAAGGTCAACGCGTCGGTAACATCGGCTTCCAGATCGAGGTAGAGCGAGCTGGCTGACTGATCGCTTTTGCCGGCGCTGCCCGGTGTAAACCCGCCAAAGCCGTTAGAGCTTGATGAAAAGCCTTGGCCGGTGGGGTAGGCAGAGCTTGGCGCCGCGAGTGGGCCAATCTCGAAAGACGCGCCGTCACCTTCACGTACTTCGAACTGCTCTTCACGATACTCGTAACCGAAAGCAACGTTCAGGTCAGACGCAAAGCCGTCAACAGCCAGACCATAGCTGAAGTCTAGATTGAAGACGTTCTCGATCTGGCCATATCCACCTGGGTTAAAGTTCCGAGGTGTGTCTGGGCCCAAAGAGGCGTTGATTGTGTTGTTGATGAAGAAATCGATCTGGTTTTCGCCATAACGATAGCTGACATCATACAGGAGGCCCGTTCCGAAGTCGATCTCACCGCGTACACCGAGGGCGAACGACTTGTCTTCGAGGTCACCACCAAAGCGTGGAGTAAAGCCGCCTGGCTCGAGCTCGATAAAGGAGAAGCAATTGTCATCTGCCGCTACCGCTGCCGCAATCGCTGCGTCAGGCGCACCATTCTCACCGTTTGGCAATGGAATCCCGGCAATACAATCCCCGGTGTCATTAACCGACAGGTCACCGACAAGAATCGAATCGACGCCGCCGTCAACAGCAGCTAGTGGCAGACCCGTCGCCGGATCTACAGAAGGACCGTCATAAACCGCGCCGCGATTAGTCGGGTTCCGGAAGAAGAAGCCACCTTCGGTCTGACGCTCGGCATAGTTTGCAAAAGCATACAGCTCGGTCTTCTCGTCCAGATCCATGCCGAAATTCGCATAGAGTTTGAGATCGCCATTAACATTTGGCTGACCCCAGATCTGGGCTGGATCTTCAACCGCCGTATTACCCGCCGCGATCAATGCCGCGGCGTCGCCACGCTGAACTGAACGAACGGTCGCATCAGTTTCCTGATACTCAGCTGAGAGGTTCAGGAAGCCTGTATCATTGATGCGAAGACCAACATTGGCAGCAACCTGATAGAAATCGCCATCGCCTTCATAGGTTTCGCCAACTTTGACGTCGATCTGACCACCTTCTGCGTCATCTTTCAAAATGAAGTTGATAACGCCGGCAATCGCATCCGAGCCATACTGTGAAGACGCACCGTCACGCAGAACTTCAACCTGCTTCAGCGCGATCGCTGGAATGGTTGAAATATCCGGGCCTTGCGAGCCGTCAGACAAGCCACCGCCCAGGAAGGCGATAACCGCAGCGCGATGCATCCGCTTACCGTTGACCAGAACCAGGGTATTGTCAGGCGACAAGCCACGCGGGTTTGCCGGACGAATCAGTGTCGCAGCATCAGAAATCGGCTGTGTATTGACATTATAAGACGGGACCGAAGTACGGATTATGTTCGAAAGGTCGCTATCGCCCTGGTTTAGCAACTCTGCGCCCGACACAACATCGACAGGTGCCGGCGTATCGGCAGCTGAACGCGCGCCACGCCGCGTACCGGTGATGATAACAGTCTCTTGAACTGCTTCCTCGTCCGCCTGCGCCACGGCGGGGGCCGCCGCGAGGCTGGTGACTATCATTGATAGGGCAGCGCCCATCATTAATTGTCTTTTCATGAATCTCTCCTGGTTAGGTTGCTTAGTGCCGATCGACAAGATAGCGCCAAAGGCTCTGTAAGAAACGGCAATAATTACGAGACAACAACTATGTCGGGCCGCGTGACGCAAACGCAACACCTGAAAAGCTGTTGCTTAATCGCGCTTTTTACTCGCTGCCGTCCGAACGTCATCGCT
>CBFHPC010000141.1:0-4494 GCA_965657655.1 Henriciella sp. | reverse complement strand
AAGTGGAGCTGGGATCAACAAAAAGCCAAGGGCGATATCGGCGAAGAGTGGGATGGCGTGCGCAACTATCAGGCCAGAAATTTTATGCGGGATATGGCCATTGGTGATTTAGCGTTTTTCTATCATTCGAATAAAGGCCTTGAAGTCGTCGGCATAGTTGAAGTTTGCGCGCTGGCCCATCCCGATTCGACGACTGATGATGCGCGCTGGGACTGCGTTGATATCAAGGCCGTTTGCGACATGCCTGTCCCGGTGAGTTTGAAACAGGTGAAAGCCAATGAAAAACTGGCGGACATGTCACTGGTGACTTCGATGCGCCTGTCAGTTCAACCTGTGACGCCAGCTGAATGGGCCGAAGTTTGCCGGATGGGCGGTCTCGACGGAACGAGCTTGAAACCGACCTAGTCGAGCGCGGCTTTTACGATTGCGTCGCAATGGATCTGGGCTGTATTGTACGATGGTAGCGGACAATTATCGTCATTCAGCAGCATGCCAAGTTCGGTGCATCCGAGAATGACGCTATCGGCGCCTTGGTCGGCAAGGTCACGGACGGTCTGAATGTAGAATGCAATACTTTCCGGTTTCACCAGTCCGATAGTCAGCTCTTCAAAAATGATCCGGCTGAGCTCGGTTTGAACATCGCGGTCGGGCAGTAGCACCGGCAGTTGTGCGCTCTCTGCCAGCCGGTCCGAGAAATAGTGATCTTGCATTGTGAAAGCCGTTCCGAGCAGGGCCGGCCGGCGGCGATTGGTCTGAATGAGTCGCTCTGCGCAACAGTCGACAATATGCAGAAATGGCTTGTCGGTGGCGGTGGTTATAGCATCGGCCACAGTATGAAGCGTGTTGCAGGCCAGAGCGATGATGTCGGCACCGCTCGCCGCCAATCCTTTTGTTGCTTCGTTGAAACCGGACCGGATAAAGTCCCAGTCCTCAGCTAGATGAGCGGCATTATATTCGGCGAAGTTAACAGAGTGTATGATCATATGGGCATTATTGTATCCGCCCAGCCGGGTCCTGATTTTCAGGTTTATGTCCTGATAGTATAATGCTGTCGATTCAGGTGATACGCCACCAATTAATCCAATTCGTTTCATCTCGTGCCATCCTCAAAACTGGCCAGTGCCCATTCGGCAAAAGTTGCCAGGTTTCCCCCTTGATACCGAAAGCCCCCAATACCGGCCGCGTGCGCAGCCTGGATATCTGAAGCCTTATCACCGATCAAGAAACTTTGCTCCCGATTGACCGGGAAATCGGCCATCGCCTGCAGCATCATTCCAGGGTTTGGTTTGCGATCAAAGCTGAATTTGCGATAGGCCGGAACCGTCCCGTCTTCGTGAAACGGACAATGATAGATTGCATCAATTACGGCATTTGCGGCGGCAATGTCGCGTTGCATATGGTCGTGCACGGCGCGCATATCCGCCTCTTCATAGTATCCCAAAGCGATACCGCTCTGATTGGTGACGACGAAGACGAACCAGTCGCGGGCGTTGAATTGCCGAATGCAGTCAATCGCGCCCTCTATCCACTCGAAATCGGACACTGTTGCGACATAGCCGCGATCGACGTTCAAGACGCCATCACGATCCAGAAACAAGGCAGGTTTTAACGTCTTTGGTTTGACCATGCTAAACAGTCATTCGCATTTGTTTTATATCGATATGACTTTGCAGATCACTTTTTAACGACGGACGCAACCAGAACTGTATTTAACGTGTTTTTATTGTTTCGAACCCCGATGCTAAATGGGATCAGGGCGGCAAGCGTAAACAGACCGGCCAGAAGGAAGGCCGCGCCAGGGAAGTAGATGTCTGCGTCGGGTAGAGAAAAGTGCGAGAATGTCTGCGTCATCAGCACCGGGCTGAATATCAGCGTCAAGGCCATGATACTTGCCTGGGCGCCTTGTAATTCCCCCTGCCGATCCGGTGGGGTCAGGGAGGATGTAATCGTATTAATCGCGGGCATGGCGACACCGCCGAGCGCGGAAACAATGATCATGCCATACGCCATCCAGGGTTCGACAGCCAAGGCAAAACCGATCATTGCGGCTGCATTCATCAGCAAGCCAAATTCGGCGGCGCGCATCGCTCCAAGTCGTTTGATTACGGCGCCCGTCACGAAAATTTGTGATATTGCCGATCCAAGTCCGACAGCGCCCAGCGATATTCCGATCCATAGTGGCGACCAATCATACCTGACGGCGCCGTAGAAATTCCAGGTGCTCGGATAAACCGCATGTGCTGTCTGGTAAAACCCGATAGCGAGAATGAACCATGCGACTTTCGGAATACGCGCAAAGTGTTTTATCGCGCCCAGCGGGTTGGCGGCCCGCCAGTCAAATGGCCGGCGGTTTGCCTTGGCAAGGCTTTCTGGCAAAACGAAAATGCCATAGAGCAGATTCAGGCCGGCAATGCCCGCCGCGAGAAAGAATGGCAGTCGGGTATCGAGATCGCCTACAATTCCGCCAATGATCGGGCCGAGAATAAACCCGATCCCGAACGCGGCGCCCGTCATGCCAAATGCGCGGCCGCGTTCTTCGGGGGTGGTGACATCGGCAATATAGGCATTTGCCACCGATACGGTGGCAGAAAAGAGGCCCGCAAGGCCGCGGCCAATGAAGAGTATCCCGATTGTCGGGGCCAGTCCCATAATAAGCATGTCCAGGCCGAGCATGCCGACCGAAAGCAGAAGGATAGGGCGGCGTCCATAACAATCGGAGAGCCCCCCGAGCAGCGGCATTGCGAGAAAGTTCGTGACTGCAAAAATCATGCTTAACCAACCGCCCCATGGTGCGGCGGCTTCAATCGAGAGATTGGTCAGGTCCGCGATCAGTTGCGGCATAATTGGCATGACGATCCCGAATGACAACATGTTCAGGGTCACTGTGACAATGACAAAGAAGAAGGCGTTCGCGCCGTGTGTGCGCTCTGGCTTTTGTGTATTCGACATCACACTGCTTTGCGCTGCGCGACGCGTGCGGTCAAGCACCGTGGCCCGGTTGCCTTATCGTGCTTTTGTAGAAGACCGGCAGCTTTTTTGCTGCCATCACGTATCTGGGTCAGGCGTCTGAGCGCCCGAATACCCGGGTAAATATATGATCAACCCGCTTGAAATGATAATCGAGATCGAACAGGCCAGAGAGATGGTCCGACGATAATTTATCACAGACATCCTTGTCGCCGAGCAAGTGGTCGAGAAATGCACCTTCGCCGGCCCACGTTTTCATCGCGTTTCTCTGGACCAGACGATACGCATCTTCACGACTGCAGCCGGCTTCGACCAGTGCAAGCAAGACGCGTTGGGAATTGTGCAGCCCACCAAGTTGATTGAGGTTTGCCAATTGTCTGTCGGGATAGATCAGAAGTTTCTCGATCACGCCCGCCATCCGATGAAAAGCGAAGTCGAGATGGATTGTTGTATCCGGGCCAATTCCACGTTCCACTGAGGAGTGTGAAATATCGCGCTCGTGCCAGAGTGCGACATTTTCCATGGCCGGCATTACGGCCATACGAACAAGCCGTGCCAGTCCGGTTAGGTTCTCGGTGAGAATAGGGTTACGCTTATGCGGCATTGCGGAGGAGCCTTTTTGACCTTCCGAGAAAAACTCTTCAGCCTCCAGAACTTCGGTGCGTTGTAAATGACGAACCTCGACCGCAAGGCGTTCAATCGACGAGGCGATCACCCCGAGTGTCGCAAAATACATGGCGTGCCGGTCGCGCGGAATGACCTGCGTCGACACCGGCTCGGGCGTGAGGCCGAGTGCTTCGCTGACATGCGCTTCAATCCGCGGATCAATATTTGCAAACGTGCCAACCGCGCCAGAAAGGGCACAGGTTGCAATATCTTCTCTTGCCATTTGCAGGCGCGTTTTGGCACGCTGAAACTCGGCGTGGAACGTTGCAAGCTTAACCCCGAACGTCGTTGGCTCGGCATGAATGCCGTGACTGCGCCCAATCGTCGGTGTCAGTTTATGTTCGAAAGCACGTAGCTCTAGGGCTGTAAGAAGCCGGTCGAGGCCGGTCATAAGGATATCGGTGGCTCGAACGAGCTGGACATTCAGACATGTGTCAAGAACATCGGAAGATGTCATGCCAAGATGCAGGAACCGTGCGGGCTCGCCGACATGTTCGGCAATATTGGTCAGGAAGGCGATGACGTCATGTTTTACTTCCGCTTCGATCGCATCGATCCGGGCGACTTCGAATTTGGCTTTGCTGCGTATTGCCGCGCTTGTACCAGTCGGGATTTGTCCAAGACTTTCCATGGCTTCAGCAGCGAGTGTCTCAATTTCGAGCCAGATTGCGTATTTGCTCTCCGGCTCCCACAGCGCGGACATTTCAGGGCGTGAATAGCGTGGAATCATGTCGAACCTTTATTTTTCGAGGCCTATAACCGAGCTGCTCGGATCGCGCAAATCAGTCTATTATTCAATTCTGGTTTAAAATGCGCGGCAGTTTAAAAACCACTGTTTCGCGCGCGGTTGTAACGTCTTCA
>CBFHPC010000140.1:0-4526 GCA_965657655.1 Henriciella sp. | reverse complement strand
TCTGCGTCCTTACCGAACTCCCGCTGCCTGCCTCGACCAGAACATTCAGCAAGCTAACGGACCATTCCGACAAGGCTTTGACCTGACGGGAAAAAAACGCCGGCGAGCTCAGGGGCGGTAGATTATCAACCACCACCCTGTCGGACAGAAAATAGCTATCACCGATGAGCCTGCCATCCGCAGCGTAAATCTTGCCGCGCAGCGAAACCGGAAGCGACAAGGCTTCGAGCGTGTCACGGCCAAGCGCTTCATCCAGCCGTGGTTCGGGCTGACCAAACGTTGCGGCGTCGGCGATAATATTAGAGATCAGCCCGGCCTGACCAACAAGATCCTGCTTCTTCGAAATAACGAAGGAGGCCCGCATCTCGTTAAGGATCATCGCGCCAAGCAGCAGGATCGCCAAGCCGGCCAGATTAGAGAGTAAAATCCGGCCGGCTATTCGCGAGCCGATAAGATGGCTCAGGGTCATTCTAAGACGGTTTGAAATATCTTGTCGAAATTTCATCATCCGCCCTCATTTTGACCAAATCGGAAGCACCTTATCAGGCGTCCGCTGCGACTTTCATGGACACAATAGAATCCGGATTCTGAACCGGCTCGCCGCGCTTCAGCTGGTCGACAGCGTCCATGCCGTCGGTAACTTTCCCCCAGACGGTGTATTGCGCGTCAAGAAACCCAGCATCGCCAAAACAGATGAAGAACTGGCTGTTGGCTGTGTGTGGCTGATTAGTCCGCGCCATCGAACATGTTCCGCGCACATGTGGTTCAGGATTAAACTCGGCCTGCAGATTTGGTTTACTGGACCCGCCCATGCCGGTGCCTTGCGGGCAGCCAACCTGCGCCATGAAGCCTTCGATCACGCGGTGGAATACGATCCCGTCATAGAAACCCTCGCGCGCCAGCTCCTTGATGCGCGCAACATGGTTCGGCGCGAGATCGGGACGCATTTCAATGGTCACGGTGCCTTTAGTAGTTTCAACGATAAGTGTGTTTTCAGCGTCTGCCATTGATCAAATTCCTTTAAATGTCTGTCTGTCAGTCTTAACCGAAATATGCCGGATTAAAACCAGCCGATTACCTGCCCCGCATAATATGGCAAGCCCGACAGGTCTATTTCTATTCGTCAGCAGCAGGCGAAGACCATAAGGGGCGGTCAGGCGACGCGATCGTCGCCAATCGTCCGAGTAAGCGTTGGAGCTCGGCGCGATCAGTATCGCTAAGAGCCGACAGCAAATCCTGCTCGAGGGCCAGGGCGCGCGGGACAATCGCGTCATAGATCGCCTGCCCGTTCTCTGTAAGGGTTAGCGGCGCCCGGCGGCGGTCGGTCAGATCGATACCCCGAAGCAATAATCCTTTTTTCTGCAAACTGGTAACCGTCCGGCTAATCAACCATTTATCCATCAAAGCCCGCTCGCCGACCTGCTTGCTGGTCAGGCCGTTGGTTTCACCGAGAATGGCGACAATCCGCCATTGCCAGATCGATAAGCCAAATTCTTTTTCGTAAATGTGAGCGATATTTGACGAAATTGCATTCGACAAAACCGAGAAGCGGAACGGCAAATAGCTATCAAGCCGAAGGCGGGGGGAGATCTGTCTAGGCACATTGCAACCCTAGCATATTCGCTGGAGCAATGAACAGTCATCGCAGCAGCAACCGACAAGAGCGGGGGAGTTACAAATTCTCTCATATTCTCTGTTGCTCTGCGCCCACTCCTTTACTACAGACAGTCTTCGAACGGAGAGGTGGCCGAGTGGCTGAAGGCGCTCCCCTGCTAAGGGAGTATACGTGATAAGCGTATCGAGGGTTCGAATCCCTTCCTCTCCGCCACGCAGTCTGACGTTATTCAGGGAAAATCTGAGCTTCGTATCTAGTGCCGACTATTCCGGGACTTACCGCCGATATCAGGGAATTCCTTTCGATGCGTCTCCGTAAAACGGAGACTCTTTGCCTCAAAACACGTCTTCGTCTCTCCAGGCTTTTGGATTGGTCAGTTATCAGGGAAACTTCCCTGTTCTCGGCCGATTAACAGGGAAATTCCTGAGAATTGCACGATTTCAACCCCGGTCAATTACCCGAAGCTCCAGTGTTTGCAGGGCATTCACCAGAATTTCCCTACTCCTCGGAACAGGGAATTTAATTTCGATGATAGGGAAAGTAATTCGCAGATCAGGGAACCGAAACCCAACAATCAGCGAGGAATTGTCAGCGGAAGGTGAGCCTTAACCGCCCTGCCCCGTCAGTTTGAATCGTTCTAATCGATCTCGATGAGCAAAAAACCATTTCGCTATTTCAAAACATCGCCCGAGATCATCCAGCTTGCGGTGATGATGTATGTGCGTTTTTCACTCTCTCTTCGCAATGTTGAAGACCTGCTCCACGAGCGAGGCGTTGATGTTTGCTACGAGAGCGTGCGGCTTTGGGGCGATCGCTTTGGTCCAATCTTCGCTGGCAAGATCCGGACGAAACGAGCTTCCTACATGCGCCAGCACACGTAATGGCAATGGCACTTGGACGAGGTCTTTGTGAAGATAAACAGGGTCCAGCATTATCTTTGGCGCGCCGTCGATCATGAAGGCGAGGTCTTGGAGAGCTATGTCACCAAAACCCGCGATATGCACGCCGCACTTAATTTTTTGAAGAAAGCCATGAAGCGATATGGCTCACCGAAAACAGTCATTACGGACCGACTTCGGTCTTATGGGGCGGCCATGAAAGAGATGGGAATGGATGACCGCCAGGAGGTCGGTCGCCACTTGAATAACAGAGCCGAGAACAGCCACTTGCCATTCCGGCGGCGAGAGCGAGCGATGTCTAGGTTTCGAAAGATGAGCAATCTACAGAAGTTCGCCTCGACCCACGCTTCCTTCCACAATCACTTCAATCTAGACCGCCACATCAACCACCGCTCCACATTCAAATCGATGAGAAACGCCGCCCTCTCCGAATGGCGCCAGCTTCTGGCTGGATAAGAGCCCCTACGCCGTTCGATGCTGGCGACTGGTTCGCATTAGACTGACAGCACCACCGAAAAAGCTGCATGACACACCGCATTATGTGACGACACTGAATTTATGGATCAGCTGGACCCCACCCGCGAGATCATCGTTGAAGCGATTGCAATGCTTGAACACGCCATTGAAGACGTGATAGCACGACTCGGTCCGCGTAATTCGAGAGCTGACAACGCCGGGGCGTATGCTTTTTCTAATGCCGGGATCCCAAAATTGTTTGCGCCGAGAGAAATTTAGCACACCCAGCAGCCAGCGGTGAATATTTGTGCAAGTGGGGTTGAAGAAGCGCAAGCTCGCAATGCTCGTCCGACGAAATTTTCTCTAAAAATTCTAAGCGGGGAGCCGTAATAAAATATTCGACGGGAATGATCATCGAAGACCTGTTTTGAGATAAGACCACCGAAAAATGATCCCCTAAATGGCTCATCAGACGATGCGCTTCAATTAAGACATCTTTTTGCAAAATTTTTTTCAATGATCGCATCACACGTTCTGTCGGATAATCGGGTTTTCTATCTCCGCGCAACACGGGTTCAATGAAACGTCGCTGTTTGATCCGATTAAGGAGAATTTGGTCCGGAGTGTAACAATAAAAAACCTCGTCAAAATCATCGTTGATGACGTTTTTGAAAACATATTCGTTTCCAATGTCGAGCGTTTCACTCTGCGGATTGGCATCGAAATCCAGCAAGCTGTTATAATGAACTATCGCACATTTTTTCTGGCCTAACGCGTAATTCGACTTTAACTGGCCGGCAAAAATTACACTTATATCGTCAAGCTCTAAATCGTCCCTGTTCGTAACGAGGAAGGGTATGAGCACATTGGCAATAAAAGTGCTTTTTCCAGAAGACGAGCAGCCCATTACGAGGATTTTTAATAAAGGATGGCTTTGGGGCATTATACTCGACCAATTAGGTTTTAAGAGCTCGGCTCCAGAGCTCGTGGACAGTTTCGTTTTTGTATGATCCAAATTTCTCTATAATTCTGCGAGATCCATAAAGTATCTGATATATCGGCATCAGTTTTTTGTATGTCATTTTATTTTTATTACGTAATAACATTCTGATAAAATTAAATAATTCATCATCTGCTTCAAACCCGCTCGCCAAGTCTGACACAGCTATATTGGTTGCTTTGAGACAATGCGTTGTAAGGTTGCATGAATTATCAGCCGCTCTGAAATCAGAGCCAAATTGTTTTCCCTTATGCTGTGGCCGATGCGGAATTAGATTTGGCTATAAGCAGCGGTCCTAGAAGGAATTTTTCAGCAGATGCAGGCGCCCCTTAATCTTACTGGGTTTAGGCAATAGCTCTGATAAATTGCCTCGCCAGTCGGCGGGGTTGGGGCCGTCGCGATATCGTGAAACCTTTGCCCAGGTCAGGATCGACTCAATACGACCACGAACCCGAGAAGCCGTCTCAGTTTCTGTGGTCCAGATAGGCTGCAGAACTCTTAGGACATCTCGAACGGTTATTGCGTTTAAAGGCATTTCGCCCAGTACGGGAACGGC
>CBFHPC010000139.1:0-4538 GCA_965657655.1 Henriciella sp. | reverse complement strand
AATATACCTATGTTTTTACCACGGGCGGGATCGGCCCAACCCATGATGATATTACCGCAGATGCCGTTGCTGCCGCCTTCGGAGTTACAATTTCCGAGCATCCTGATGCGGTTAGGATACTCGAAGAGAGGTATGCGGAGGCCAATACCGAATTTACCCCGGCGCGGCGCCGTATGGCCCGTATTCCGGCCGGCGGTAAATTGATTACAAATGCTGTTTCGGGCGCGCCCGGCTTTCAGGTGGAAAACGTCTTCACATTGGCAGGTGTCCCAAAAATTGTGGAGGCGATGCTGGAAGATATTGGCTGGCGGCTTGAAAGTGGTGCGGTTGTTAAAAGCATTACGGTGCGGGGCGCCGGGCTACGCGAAGGCGATATTGCTGAAGCGCTAAGCGCTTTAGCGGACACATATCAGACGGCCAGCCTGGGATCATATCCCTGGTTCCGGTCGGTGAATGATCACGGTGTCGCGCTGGTTGCGCGTTCAACTGACGCCGCCTTGCTTGAAGATATTACCGTCGATTTGAAGCAGCTGATCGAAAGTCTCGGCGTTGTACCTGAACTTTCTGAGGATGCTTCCGCGGCTTGAGCAAGACGAATGGACTGGCAAAACCGGGCCGCTGAGCCACGCCCAAAAAATAGGAGAGTATAGATGAGTGATCCGATTATCGTCGTCGAACGGGACGGCCCGGTCGCAATTGTGACAATGAACCGGCCAGAGGCGATGAACGCCTTAAATCGCGCATTGCGTCGCGAACTGGTCCTGACTTTCCGTGGGCTGGCCGAAGACCCTGATATCAGGGCGGCGGTGCTGACCGGTAATGGTCGTGCCTTCACAGCAGGTGTTGACTTAAAGGAGGCCGGCGAGGTCGGTTTTGCACTCGGCGCGGATGGCGGCGATATTGATTTGATCGAGGGGCTGTCAAAGTTTCCATGGCCGATTATCGGCGCCATAAACGGATTCGCAATTACCGGCGGGTTCGAGCTCGCATTGGCCTGTGATGTGCTGCTGGCGTCTGAAAATGCCCGCTTTGCAGATACCCATGCTCGCGTTGGTATTATGCCTGGCTGGGGGCTGTCGCAAAAACTGTCGCGACTGATTGGGATTAGCCGGGCTAAGGAACTTTCCTTTACGGGGAATTTTCTAGATGCCGAAACCGCCGCCAGCTGGGGCTTAGTCAATCGGGTCTATGCTGCCGATCAACTGATGCCGGCTGCTATAAAACTTGGACATGATATGGCGTCTTGCGATTCGAATTTGTTGAAATCCTATAAAGCGATTATCGATGACGGCTTTGCCGCCAGTTTTGGCGATGGCCTACAGCTTGAAATCGAACGGTCTGTTGTTCATGCGCGGACCGTCACCGCCGATGGTGTCGAGGCAGCACGTAAAACTGTTACAGAACGTGGCCGAAATCTTAAGAGTTAAAAGTATAAAACGATATAAAAATATACATATACAATAATTTATACTTCGATTAGACTGTGTCTTAAAGAACACTTTGTTTCTATAAGTTTCGACGTTTGTAGTATATGTTCTAAATTCCGGCTCGCGGTTTTCATAATAATGAATATAATGATTCGGGACGGCGCCTGTTACGCGTCGGGTCGGATGACAATGGTGTTTGCCGGCTCCTATCTTGAGAATGAGGATGAGGATGAGGATGAAGAAGTCTCTCTTATATACAGCAGCGGCGATGGCGTTGGTTTCTGCCAGTTTGCCAGCTCATGCCGACGGTTGGTACGCCCGCGCCGATCTTTCATTGATCGTCGATGGCACGGCCGATCATGATACACTGGTCGCGAACGTACCGGGTGCGCTGGCCGTTAATTCGGAGCCTCAGGATATGTGGGGCGGCGATATCGGGCTTGGATACGAATTCGGTGACGGCTTCCGGATTGAAGGTGTTCTGGGTTATCGCTCGGGTGATCTCGACGTATCGTCAGCAGTTGTCCCGGGTCTTGTTACTGCACCACCGGCGACGGGTGCACCTGATGGCGATCTGGACTCGTGGGACGCGATGTTGAATGTCCTTTATGACTTTAATCGGGATGGTCGCTGGCAGCCCTATGTCGGTATTGGTATCGGGGCCGCCGATGTCGATGCCAAGGCCCATAATCTGATTGACTCGACGACCGGCGCGCCACTCAACGGCTTCTCGGATTCTGATACGGGTTTTGCGTATCAGGGCTTGCTCGGGCTCGGTTACAAGCTGAATGACCGCACCACATTAGACATGGGGTATCGGCATTTCGGTGCGATGGGCCTCGAATTTGAAGGTCCGGGCGAATATGACACGACCTATACCGACAATTCTATAATGATTGGTTTGCGGTGGGAGTTGTCGCCACCACCACCGCCTCCGCCGCCACCGCCACCACCGCCTCCACCACCACCGCCACCACCACCACCACCGCCTCCACCACCACCACCACCACCACCGCCACCACCGGTTGCTGAAGTGGTCGAAGAGGTCGTGCCGTGTTCGGTCGCTAGCCAGGCCTTCGTGGTTTATTTCGAGTGGGATAAGAGCGAGCTGACAAGTCAGGCCGGTGCGGTGATTAACCAGGCTGTGGCGAACGTTCGCTCACGCGATGATTGTGCACCCGGCGAGGTCACGATTGTCGGTCACACCGACTCTTCAGGTAGCTCGAGCTATAATGACCGCCTGTCCGCAAGCCGGGCACTTGCGGTATCCGAGGCACTTGCAGCGCAGGGCGTACCTGCCGATGTTATGAGTGTCGTCGGTAAGGGCGAAACCGAGTTGGCTGTTAGCACACGCGATGGTGTGCGCGAGCCGCTGAACCGTCGTTCAGAGGTTTCGATTATCGTCGAATAGGGATTGTCCCGGAAATAAGCAGGCCTGCCGGAGATATCCGGCAGGCCTTTTTTGTACCTGATCAACCGGCTTTTGCGATGGCAGCCAAAATGGGTATCGGTCGATTAAGACCGGTCGCCCCAATGTGTGAGGGCCTGTCGGGCGACGCTTTCGCCCCATTCCTGAACAAAGTGACCGGCCTCTTCGATCAGCATTGGTGGTGGGCAGTTACGGATATTCTGTCTGAGCGCCGCCATTATCGGTGGGCCGAGGACGGGGTCGGCGCCGCCAATCGCCATAAAGCTCTTACCGGTCCAGTGATCGCGCCACCAGTTTGCGGCCCGCCTCGATGTCGTGACACCCTCCATGTCTGGGGCGGTCATAACCATATCGGGAAACCGTCTTACGCCGGCCTTATATGTTGCATCCGGAAAAGGCGCGGCATAGGCCGCGGCTTCGGTTGCATCCAATATGGGCGTTCCTCTTTGCATCAATCCGCCAATGTCGAGATCAGGACGGCTTTTGCAAAAGGCGCGCCAGGCATCGAAGCCGGCCCCCAGGCTCGACCCTGTTGCGAGCGCTGTATTCATAACCAGAAGTCTGTCAAACCGGTCTGGCATATCCATCGGCAGCGTCAGGCCTATTATGCCGCCCCAATCCTGGCAGACGAGCGTCACATTTTGCAGGTCTAGGCGTGCGATAAGAGCGATCATCATGTCGCGATGAAAGTGAAAACCATATGTGGCGTCCTCAAGCGGCTTGTCGGATCTTCCGAAGCCGAGCCAGTCGGGACAAATTACCCGTGCCCCTGTTTCGAGAAAAACAGGTATCATCTTCCGGTAGAGATATGACCATGTTGGTTGACCATGCAGGCAGACGAATGTCCGGTTGGCATCCGGTGGGCCTTCGTCAAGATAATGAACTCGCAATCCGTCATAGCCGGGTAGGTCGGTGATATAATGCGGTTTGAAGTTGAAACCCGGCAGGCCCTCAAAACAGGCATCAGGGGTTCTCAGGGCTTTAAATGTCATCATGCTTTCCTTCAGCCGGCGCTTGGCAGGCTGCTGATGATGAAATTATCTCGGTAGTTTGCGTCTTTTCAAGCGAAAAAAAAACCGCGCCAGGCGGCGCGGTTTTTTGTCTGGACTTAAGATGCTGTAAGGCTAGGCGCGCGCGCTCGCATTGCAGCTTGCGATCTCATCGTCGCTAAGCGCATTTGTGTCGCTACGGAAAGCTGAAACGGCGCCGATTTCCTTAACGACTTTCTTGCAGGTCCGCACTGTTGCCGTACGCCGGCTAAGCTCGGCTGCGCAGACATTGTCAGAACAGTTCCAAAGCGCTTTCGCAGCAATAAACTGCTCGCCATCGGCGACTGATGACGCCGGTTCGGCGACGAAACCGGTTCCGGCAAGGGCAACACCGGAAAATGCCAGCGCACAACACGAAAGAACAATGGATCTGATCATGGGAGGAAACCTTTTTGATAGTATTTTTGTTAAAGTTTACGATCTGACTTCGATATGGTGAGAAATGAACTTTTCGTCAATGATTCATTATTTAGATCTAATTAAAGCGCTCTAATGGCTAGCCCTTGGGCACGATCGCTCGATTCTTAAGCGATCAATTTGCAGGGCGTTGATTGATGCGTAATATAAAAGAAAAGCTCAGGAGGCGACCAGATGGACTTTTCCATTCCGGCCGAGATTAGTGATTATCTCGAT
>CBFHPC010000138.1:0-4615 GCA_965657655.1 Henriciella sp. | reverse complement strand
CAGCCTGAGACGAGAATGTCTCCGGATCGAGCTCAATTTTTTTTACCAGATCATAACGAGTTGCCGCCCAGAAACCCCGGCCGCGACTTTCGGGGTGCCACATCACCGGGGCCTTCTCGCGCATCGTGGCGAAAGCAGCGTGCGTATATCCGCCATGTCGGGAAAAAACTTCCGGATCGGTCAGGTCAACAGGCGGCGTCAGGTCGTAAACAGGCAGATGAGAGGGCGGGGCAGAGGGTTGCTCCGCCTGATAAGTATCGGTGACGTTTTGGAATCCCATCTGACAATCTTCCTTTAACTTAAAACTTGTAGTGAACAGGTATGGATTTCGGCCCGCCAACGAAATTCGCCTTGATAAAGGTTGGCGCGCCTGCCAGCTCAATCGATTTCACACGGCTGAATAATTCTTCATAGATTGCCTGCATCTCCAGCCGCGCCAGATGCATTCCCAGACACATATGTCCTCCATGTCCAAATGAAGCGATTTTGTTTGGCGAACGGTCAATTTTGAAGACATCGGGATCTTCGAAAACATCTTCATCCCGATTGGCCGAAGGATAGCATAGCAGCAGGCTTTCTCCCTTTAAAATGGTCTTCCCGCGCAGCTCATAATCGGATTGTGCCGTCCGCATGAAATGCTTGACTGGCGTTGTCCAGCGGATCGCTTCATCAACAATAGTGCGCGACATCGCCTTGGGATCAGCCATCATTTTGTCTAACTCGCCGGGCCGCTCAAGCATGGCGAGCACACCACCACCGGTCGATGCGCTCGTAGTATCATGGCCGGCAGCGGCAACAATGATATAATAGCTCATTGCTTCAAGTTGACCGATTGGTTCGCCATCGACCATGCCATTTGCGATAACCGAAGACACATCGTCTTTAGGGAACGCCCGCCTGTCTTCGGTGATCGCCGTAAAATACATGAAAAATTCAGCCAAGGTTTTCTGTATTGATGCGACACCGCCTTCAACATCGCCGTCTTCAAGTACTGACTTATTGCGGCTCAAATCCTCATCAGCGGCACCGAAAATCTCCTGTGTCAGCTTTAGCATCATGGGTTCGTCAGCTTCCGGAACCCCAAGAATTTGCATGATGACGCGTAATGGATAATGCAAAGCGATATCTTGCTGAAAATCGCAACTGCCTCCCATGTCTTCCATGCGGTCGACAAATTGCTTGGCAATTTCCTTTATTGCTGCCTCGCGCATTTTGACACGGTACGGCATGAACCAGTCTTGTGTCAGATGCCGCAATTTATAGTGCAGCGGATCATCAAGCTGAACCAAAGTCTTTAGCAAATGAGGCCCGCCAAAATCGCCATAGACTTTGGTTTCTGTTTCCTTCAGTGACAGCATTTCGCGCTGCCCATTGGTAAATTTAGCATTCTGTTTCGATATTTCGAAAATATCTGCATGCTTTGTAACGGCCCAGAACGGACGAAATAGATCCGGCTCGCACCAGGCCAACGGATCTTCATTGCGCAGCCGTTTAAAGGTTGCATCCAGCAAGGCCGGGTCGGCATAAACCGCCGGATCGACAATCAGATTGCTTGCCGCGCGCGCAGCCATGCTCATCTGCCGTTCAGGATCCATTTTTGTCTCAGGTGGCGTCGCAAGTGGATTTGTCATTGTTTCTTATCCCGCTTTCATTCCAGTCCTGATAGAAACTAGCTTATCGGTGGCGCCTGTGAAGTCTTGCCCCAGCGGGAGGTCGTCGCTTCGCAGGCGAAGGCGTCGCCAGCGCCGGCAGAAGACTGTCAGAAATTGCCCCGGCCAGTTTTTCTCGTATCGTCGCAGGATCGAGCTCGCGGACTGCGCCCGGACGCAAATCTGCTAGATCAAACGGCCCGTACTGTGTTCTGATAAGGCGATTAACCTTGAGCCCGATAAACTCCAGCGCCTTTCGAACTTCCCGGTTTTTTCCCTCCGACAGTGATACCATAATCCAGCTATTGGTGCCGGTTGAGCGTTCGAGGGTCGCTTCTATCGAGGTAAACCGGGTCCCGTCATCAAGCTTTACCCCATCTTGCAACGTATCAAGCAGCGCCTGACTGGCGTCACCATGAGCGCGGGCACGATAAATGCGTTTAAACCCGGTGCTTGGCAGTTCCATTGCGCGAGCGAACTCACCCGAATTTGTCAGCAATAACAGGCCTTCTGTGGTCAGGTCCAAGCGGCCAATTGTGATAGTACGCGGCAGGGATTTTGGTAATTCCTGAAAAATGGTTCTGCGGCCCTCAGGATCATTAGTTGTTGTGATCAGACCGGACACCTTGTGATACAACCATAGCCGGACGGCTTCCGGTGCCTTCACCGGAATACCATTTACCCGGATATCCTCACGGCCAGTGACTTTGAAGGCGGGAGTCGTAAGAACCAGCCCATCGACCCGAATTTCACGATTCTCGATTTTTGCTTCAATCTCGCGCCGCGATGCAATGCCGGCGCGCGCTAGATATTTTGCAATGCGTTCGCCCTCTGACCAGTCGGCCTCGGCGGCCAGTCCCCGCGAGCGCCGTTTATTGGATTTATGTGGCTTTGCGCGGGGCGTCTCTCGACGGTCCGTCATTGGCGGTTCCTTTTCCCTAGAACAGTAAAACATCGAATAAAGGCGCAGCAATCAATATGCCAAGCCCTAATTCGGTTGCGATCCAAACCGGCATTAATCCATTGCGGCGATTTTCGACCGGGTCGAGCAATAGCGACAGGGTTCGTCCAAGGCCGGCGCCCACCCAGGCCGCCGCAATCGGCAGAACCGTGAAGATTTTGAACATGTCGGCGATGTCCGGCTGACATAGAATCAACAGGCCGGTCAGATGCAGCATCAGGAAAAGACCGCCATAGGTCGCCCTGAATTCTGAAAAGCCACCCGGTTTCTCGAAAGCGGGATCGGGTAGCAAGCGCACGACATTCTGGGCCCATTTTGGCCATACCAAGCCGCCAAGACCGATAATCGCCCCAAACGCCAGAGCCGCAGCAGAAACAATTACAAAAATAGACATGATATCAGCTTTGCCCTGTATGTTCGGATTTTACAACTATTCTTGTAAAACACCTGCATTACGCCAGGCGTCCTTGGGCCAGCGTCTGTGTTGCCAGAACCATTGTTCGGGATTTGCCCGGACTTCGGTCTCTATTAAAGCATTTACATGCTCGACACTCGCGCGTAAGTCTGCCTCCGGATCCCCCGTCGTCTTGGGGTAGAATGGGGCATGAACCTTGACCTCAAACCGAGCCGGCCCGACGCGCCGCGTTGTTAGGAAAACCATCGGAACATCATATTTTATGGCGAGCCGTGACGGGCCGGGTGCGGTCATCGCAGGATGACCGAAAAACGGCACCGCAAGACCCCTGTTGAATTTCTGATCATTCATTAGCGCAACACTGTTGCCAGCGCCGAGCACCCGCATGATTTCGCGGGTGCCAAGGCCTTTGGGAACTAAGACATCAATCCCGTAATCATGGCGGACTTTATTAATTCGACGATCGATATGCGGATTATTAAGTGCCCGATAGGTGATTAGGCAGTCCACCGGACGCCGGCATATTGCCGCCGCCATGACCTCGAAATTCGCAAAGTGCCCCGAAAATAAAATTGCACCCTTATCTGAGGCCTGAACTTCATCAAGATATTCGGCTCCGATAACTTTGACCCGTCCACTATCATAAGGGTGGATGCTTTTAAGATGCGGCAATTCACCGGCCGTGCGGCCAACGCTCTCCCAGGCGGCCAGAGCAATATGCTGTATGTCGGCCGCCGGTTTGTCGGGGAATGCCAGTTTGAGGTTTCGGGTCACCGTCTTATGCTGCGATAGCAACGGACCGAGCCGGCGTAACAGAGCACCGGTAAAATTCGATGCGCGATCGGGCCCGAGCATTGTCATTGGAAACCAGTAGATCAGATCCCACGCCACTGCTTCGAGGCGCCAGACAAGCCGCTGCATAAATGTTGACCGCCTGTCGACGACCGTTGGCCGAATATATTGAGGCTCTTTTGCTGTGGTCATTGATTAAGATAAGTCCCGGATTTTTGCGATCATCATTTCAATCAATTGCTCGTCATCGAAGTCAACAAAAATAGGCAAGTATGAGATCTCCGCGCGATGCGTCTCACTCAGTCTCACAAAGTCTTTCTCTGTAGTAATCAAATTTGCCCCGTAATCTGTTGCGAGCTGCCGTAAATATTCCAGATCACTTAAGGAATAAACATGATGGTCGGGGAAGGGGACAGCGTCGGCCACATCAACACCCAACGAATGTAATGTGTCAAAAAATTTCTCAGGACGGCCGATGCCGGCGAAAGCGACATAACGCCCGTGCGCCGGTGTTTGCACCGGCTTAATATGGGCGGTTGCAACCGGCAATTTTGACCCCGTCACAGCATCAGGTAGGCCGCCATCACCAATTTGTACAATTGCATCGGCGCGTGCCAGGCCCTGTCTAGGGCTCTCCCGTAAAGGGCCTTTGGGAATGATATGGCCGTTGCCAAAACCGGTTACCGCATCAATGACGATGATCGATACATCTTTTACAATGGCAGGGTTCTGGTGCCCGTCATCCATAATGATAATTTCTACCCCGTCGGCGATCATCGCATCACCGGCCGCGGCGCG
>CBFHPC010000137.1:0-4734 GCA_965657655.1 Henriciella sp. | reverse complement strand
GCCGACGTCCAATCGTTGAGACGACTTCTCCGCCCGACAGGAAAAGGTCCGAGACGCTGATGGCCTGATCCAGCAAGCCGCCGCCATTGTTTCTGAGGTCTAGAATGAGGCCAACCGGGCGATCGCCAACCGCCTCTTTCGCTTCATCAATCGCGATTTCCAGCAATTCTGTTGTGCGCTCATTAAATGTCGAAACCCGGAAATATGGAATATTATCATCGACAATTCGCCATGTCGCGGACTTCGGTTTAATTACCTCCCGCGTCAGCACCAGTTCAAAGGGATCCTGGCCCTCCCGCAGAACCGTCACTGACAAATCGGTGCCAGCTTCGCCACGCATATTGCTGACGGCTTCGTCGAGCTTGAGGCCGAAAATAGGTTTGCCATCAATTGATGTGAATAAATCACCGGGCAAAAGACCCGCCCGGCTGGCCGGCGAGTCATCCATCGGAGTGACGACCTTTACAAAGCCGTCTTCCATTGTGACCTCGATCCCCAGGCCGCCATATTGCCCGCTCGTCGATACTTGCATCGCCTCAAAATCTTCAGCAGATAAATAGCTGGAATGCGGATCCAGAGACCCAAGCATACCGTCAATCGCCGCATCGATTACCGCAACTTCGTCAATTTCCTCGACATAATCGGCCTTGGCACGCGCTAAAACCTCAGTGAACAAATCCAGCTGTTGATAAGTCAGAGCCCGCGTATCGGTCCCTTTCAATTCGGGCAGGGCAAACGCGGAAATCCCAATCGCGGCGGCACCTGTCACGAAACCCAATGCTGCATTGGAGAAAAACGATTTCATTTCAAAGCCCTCAATAGTTCACTAGCTCCGGCGCATCCATCTTTCAGGGTCCATGGGTTCACCCTCATACCTAACTTCCATGTAAAGTTCCGGCTCCGGTGTTGCACGATTAGGCATACGGGCAACCGGTTCGCCTTGGACAACGATCTGACCTACACTCACATAAGCATTCGACATACCACTTAAAAGTACATGGTACTCGTCAGAAGTCGAGATAATTAACAATTGGCCATAGGTCCGGAACGGGCCGGCAAACTCCACCTGCCCTGTCACGGGGGCTGTGACTTGCGCCTGCGCACGCGTCGCAAAGGCTAGGCCTTGTGCGGTCGATCCACCGGGCATTCTGTCGCCCCATTTGCGAACTTGCCGGCCGACAGCGGGCTGATTGAGCTCGCCAATCAAGCTTGTCAAATTGGGATCAAGCTGTCCCCGCCGGGACGGCCGCGCCATGGAGCGGCGCCCGGCATTATTCGGACTGGCAGCCGCCAGCTGCAGAAAGGGTTTCACACCGGGGGCTGATGGCGCCCGGTCCTCAAGTGCGCTTAATAGGTCGCGGACGCTGTCTGCCTCCTGTCCGAGCTGCGTGACCCGTTCCCGCATTGATGATGTATTACTGCGAACATCCTCGAATGCATTCCGCTTTACCGCGGTCATTTGTACGATCTCCGCCCGCCTCAGAGCAAGGTTGGCTTCGGCCGCTTCCAGCCGGGAGATCTCCATCGTGATGGACTGCTCTAGCGTTTGCAGCTCCTCAAGTTCGCTGGCCAAGCGGTTTGTTTCCGCTTTCATTTGCGGGGCCGCATACCCCATTAGGATTGCCGACCGTATCGCCAGGTTTGCATCATCGACATGGGTTATCCAGGCCGGCGGACGGTGACGTCCGGAAATTGCTAGCGCCGCCAGCAGATCGTCGATAACGATTTCGCCTTGCAACAGCGTCCGCTCGGTCAATGTCTTCCGGGTTTTCAATGAAACTAGTTCGCCTTCTGCGGCTGTCGCCTGCGCCTCGCGCCGCTGACTCTCCATCGACGCTTCCAATAAGCGTTGTTCAAGCTCGAAGACATCCATCTCGGCATCGGTTTCAGCCGTCTCCAATGCCCGCAAAGCGGCTTCCGCGGCGTCTCTTTCGGACGTCAGAGCGTTCAGCTCACGCCGGCTAAAATCGTCAGCCGCGGCGCCAGAACCGGCCACGCCAAACGAGATGGCGGCCAGACATGATACAAAAACAACGCAGATCAGACGGATGAACATTTGCGCACAATGTCACAAATTAAATGAGCGAGCTGTTAACAAAGCAAAAAAATTGCAGTGCACCAGCAAATTATTAAACCGAACTAGAAATCATGCTCACCGTCTGTTAGCGAAGGCTTCAGTCAATCTTCGATGCCAATTACCGACGGTATCGACTTTCGCGGTGGATCATTAAATGCCGAAACTCATTCTAACACGCCACGGGCAAAGCCAGTGGAACCTGGAAAATCGCTTTACCGGCTGGTGGGATGCCGACCTCACAGACAAAGGGGTCGCCGAAGCCAGAAAAGGCGGCCGCCTGCTCACCGACGCCGGCATCCAGCCGCGCCATGCCTTTTTGAGCCTTCAGACAAGAGCCATCAGAACACTGTGGCTGGGGCTTGAGGAAATGGGTCTAAGCTGGCTGCCGGTCGAGAAAGACTGGCATTTGAATGAACGCCACTATGGCGCGCTGACGGGACTTGATAAAGGTGAGACGGCGGCGCGTCACGGCGCCGAACAGGTCCATATCTGGCGTCGCTCCTATGATATTCCGCCACCAGCCATGCCCGCCGACAGTCCGTATCTGATGACGAATGATCCACGCTATGCCGGAATCGATATTCCGCAGGCCGAGAGCCTGAAGCTGACCCTCGAACGCGTACTGCCATACTGGCAGGCATCGATTGTGCCGGTCCTGCATGCTGGAACCGACACGATAATTTCCGCGCATGGAAATTCGCTAAGAGCTCTTGTTAAGCATCTTTTCCAGGTTCCCGACGAAACGATTACAGAGGTTGAAATACCAACAGGAAACCCGCTCGTCATTGATCTCGACGATAAACTCAACCCAACCGGCGCCCGCTATCTCGATGGCGACCGGGCAAGCACCCTTCCGGCTCTACCAGCATGAATCAGGAATTTATATTGCGGGTCTCCGCGCCAGATGCAATCGGCATTCTGGCGGAAGTAATGACAAATCTCGCTAGTCACCGGCTGAATGTGATCGAAAACCATGATTTCGGCGATGCCGAAACCAAACGCTTCTTCATCTGGGCTAAGTTTGAAGCCGAACAAGGTTTCAATATGGACGCATTCCGCGACGGCTTTCAGGCGCTAGCCGCTAGATATGACATGGAATGGACCCTGCGGCAGACATCCGAACAGCCGCGCGCAGTGATACTGCTGTCAAAAGCCGATCATTGTCTGAATGATCTGCTTTACCGGCACCGGCGGAACCGGCTTGGGGCCGATATTGTTGCGGTTGTCTCAAACCATGAGATTGGCGCTTGGCATGCGGAACGGCACGATATCGACTTCATCCATATACCGGTAACGGCGGCGACAAAACTGGCGGCGGAAAAGCAACTACGCCAGACGCTTGCCGACTATCGGGCCGACATCGTCATACTGGCGCGATATATGCAGATTCTGTCAGATGAACTGAGCCGGGATCTTGCTGGTCGCTGTATCAATATTCACCACTCTGCCCTGCCAAGCTTCAAGGGCGCTCGCCCTTATCATCAGGCCCATGCTCGCGGCGTCAAACTGGTCGGCGCTACGGCACATTACGTCACCGGCGACCTGGATGAAGGCCCCATCATCGCGCAGGAGGTTTCGTCTGTGGACCACCGACTGTCGGCAGATGCGATGGTCGAGCGCGGCCGGGATATCGAAGCCCGGGTTCTAGCCCGAGCCGTTACAGCACACGCCGAAGGGCGGGTATTTTTGAACGGCCATCGAACTGTCGTTTTCGAATGAATGATGATGCCACATATATGGCACAGGCGCTCGCGCTGGCACATCAGCAACACGGCCGGACGGGCGCAAATCCGAGTGTCGGCTGCGTTATCGTCGGACGTAATGGCGCGATTATCGCAAAAGCCGCGACCGGCGATGGCGGACGCCCGCACGCCGAGCAATTGGCACTCAGCCAGATCGATGCCGAGCTCGGTCAGGGCGCAACAGCCTATGTATCGCTGGAACCCTGCGGCCAGCGCAGCACTGGCGAACCAAGTTGTTCTGAACGATTAATCGCGGCCGGGGTCGCGCGCGTTTGCTACGCAACCGATGACCTCCACCCGCTTGGACATGGTGGGGCTGACAAATTGAAAAACGCCGGTATCATCATCAGCAGGGGGATTTTACAGAACGACGCGGACATTTTCTACGAAGAGTTTTTCAGACGTATAAACAAAAATTAATTCATGTATGATCCAACTCAAAACTGCGGACGTATTAAATACTGGTTATATAAGCAAACAAAGCCTATGTAATCCATCAAGCCCCTAGAGTAACAACTACGGGCGGGCGTTAAGTCCAGGCTAACAGCCGGCATCCTATTGCGGCATTAGCACGGCTCGACCTCCGTCCCTCATTAAGAGGAATATTACATGCCGATGGATGCCATCACCCCGAAAGAAGAGATCACGCGGGTCGAACTCGAACGACCTACAAAAGAAGAAGCAATGGACGCGGTCCGGACACTTATCGCTTGGGCCGGAGACGATCCGCGCCGTGAAGGCTTAATCGATACCCCGAAACGGGTCGTGAAGGCCTATCAGGAATTCTTTTCAGGATATCAGGAAGATCCCGTCGAGTATCTGTCGAGAACATTTGAGGATGTTCAAGGCTATGATGATCTCGTCATGCTGAAAAACATCAATGTCGAGAGTCATTGTGAACACCATATGGTGCCG
>CBFHPC010000136.1:0-4755 GCA_965657655.1 Henriciella sp. | reverse complement strand
GCCTCGGAACCCTGATTGCATTTTTCTGGGTACCGGCATTCCATATTGGCATCATTACTGCGACAGCTGCCCCGTTTATTGTCCTTCTAGCGCAATTACCGAACATGGAAGATGCGCTGAACCTTGGAGGCGTTGCAGCCTTGAGCGGTCTGTTTGTCGGCCTGACGTCTGCGGCGTTGGTCTCGCTGACCGGCCGGCACACTGGCCAGGCTGTAATCGCCAGCATGTTAGTGGGTGTGCTCATTATGATCGCTACCCTTCTCGCCCCTGCCTACACCTTTGAGCGTCCCGGTCATCTTAGCCTCGCCTATAGCCACCACACCAATACTGCAGAGACCCGCTGGGTGGCGCGGTCGCCCGATCGCGAAATCCCAGCTGCAATGGCAGCGCTCGCCACATGGGCAACCGAGGACGAACAGATCCATGCGCCTGCAGAGCTTACCGAACCGCTACCCGCCAGCGATTTCACAGCTATGCGGGACGGCAATCGCATCACCATTTCAGCACAAGCCCCAATGGCTGACCGGATTGATATCTCCTTGAAAAACGGGACGCGTGGACAACTCGTTTTCCGCGGCCGGCAATTCGAGGGCGTAAGCGATTTGCGATGTTTCGGGCGGTCATGCCGGACATTAAATGCTGCCTTCATCCTGCCCGATGACAGCTCACCTGTTAAGATACGGTCCAGAGCGATCTCCTATGGTACGCCAGCATCCGGCACCGCCTTGATTGAGGCGCGGGATCTGACACATGTGCAGGCATTTGACGGCGACCAGACAATCATCATCACCGACTCTGAAATTTGACCATGCCAGACTTAACCCGGCCAGTAGAGGCCGGGATTTCAAACCTGCCCTACGGAGACTGAACCAAAACAGGGACAAGCCAATAAAGCGAGATTCGAATTAACTTCGAAAGTATGCATGCACAGGCTGGTCGTCGCACCGGCGACAGGCCCTCATTAGCACTCTCTAATAGACGGCAATATAAAATGCCCTGAACGGTTTGGCACAATAACAGCAACGCGAACATAGCCATCAATCCGGCCACAGCGACGACCACCGCCACGCCATATCAGTCAGAGAGCACTATTTCCATATCAATCCGGGGCATGCCAATACCCCGGCCATTTTGAATAATACTTGTTCTAGACGCCCCAAACCGCCCGAAAAAGGCAGCACTTTGAAGACGTATAGACAGAAGGGTCTTTCGCAGGCCATGTCGACAGGCATGTTTAAGATATCGGCCATCATAGCAGTCCCGTCTTCAGTCCGATGACAGGCCGGATGAACCATCAGCCGGGCACTACCGCATATCCGGTGTGATCCCTTTACGAGTCCGAAAGCACTGACAATGTCATAACCGCCACAGCCGGCCAGATACAATTCCTGATTGCGCTTAAGGACGGTTTCCTCATCCGGTCTTTCTTCAACGGTAAAACAAGATGGGCAATTTAGCTCAAGCAGATCGACTTTGTCCGACAGCTCGTCATTTTTGAAGGCCAATGCCGTGGCGATCTTGGGTCTGATCATGCCGTACGCGTCCCGCGAATATACCTCGCTCTCAGGGCCAATTCCCGCGACGTCCGGCCAATACCATCTCCACATTTTTCATAAGGCGTCCCGAACGGCAAGCGAACATATACTGGCTGTAGTGTCTGCCGCCTAAGACACCGGCATGGACGGTCAGGATTGTGCGCGATAGCGAAGGCTTTATTATTTTTCGCTATGCCCAGCTGCGAAATCATCGCGAAGACGAGCAATTGGAACGCAGAGCCATAGAGAGACCGCAAATGATATAAGCGATATAATCAGCGTGCCACTCAAAATATACATGACGCGATCAGTTAAAGGGGAAGAATGATCCGTTAAAAACGCCTCGAATCGCCACGCCCAGGCACGATAGTTAAGACAGAACGCAAATCCCCAGGCCCCACATAAAAAGCCCACATAGCCGGCGCTCTGTAGAACAATAAGGCACGCCGCCAACACCATCAGTGCGACAGCGATATAGTCCGGCAAAAGCCCCAGCCAGTGCTGCCCGAACCATATCGTGTAAAGTGTCTCGAGGACAAAGTGAAAGCCAGCCGCCAGGATTGTATATTTCGCAAAACGTCTAACAGCGATCTCTCTAAACTCGTACATTCTCCGCTCCGCAATGCTTATCAATTATCAAACACCTATTAAGTCGCCCCGACGGTAAAATAAAACGGGTAAGCCCGTCACGGGCAGGCAACAAAGCGCAGCGGGAAAGCCCCTTAATGCCGCTAAAGTTGCTTGATCACCTCATCCTGATACCTATACCGACGGCTGCGGGCGAGCGCAGCGCCACGAGCGAATATCCGGACCGGTTTAGGAGATAATTTCAATGTTCAGAGTTCTGATCATATCGCTTATGGCGTTCTTCGTCATAAGCGCATGGAATATAACGGTTTTCCTATCATTCAGCGAAGGCTGGTTAAAATCGCCAATCGCGAACGCCAGCGCCTCGACGGCATTTAGCACTGCGGTAGAAAAAACAGTTACCGAAGAACATACCGGCAATTTCAGCATGATCCTGATTGAAAAGGGGGACATTGCCGAACGCTATTTCATGTCGACCAACGCCCCGGTTGACGGGACCTCCCTATATCAAGTCGCCTCACTGGGGAAATGGATCACGGCATGGGGCGTCATGGCGCTGGTTGAAGACGGCGCCATTAATCTCGACGAGCCGGTCTCCGAATATCTCACCCGCTGGCAATTGCCGACCAGTGATTTCGATACAAGGGGCGTTACCGTCCGCCGGCTGCTTAGCCACACCGCCGGATTAGATGATGGCCTTGGCTATGACGGGTTCGATCGCGCAGAGGACGTGCAGTCACTTGAAGACTCTTTAACCCGGGCGCTCGACGCTTCGCCAGACAAAAGCGGTGTCGTCGAACTCGGTGCTGAGCCTGGCAGTGAATGGAGATATTCCGGTGGTGGTTACACAATCTTACAATTATTGATCGAAGAGGTGTCTGGTCAGTCCTTTGCGGATTTCATGTCTGAACGTATATTCGTCCCCCTCGGCATGACGCAAACAACATTCGGCCATGATAATGCAATCCGCATCGGGCTGGCTGAAAATTTTGATCTGAGTGGCGAGACCGAACCATTCCGCCATTATACCGCGCTTGCTGCAACCTCGCTATTCACATCGGCCGATGACCTCGCGCTTTTCATAATGCGGCAGACAAGGCCAGAAGACCTTTCAGTTCTGTCCGACGCCACACTCGAAGTGATGCAAACGCCGCATGCGTCGCAAATGGGCGCTGATATCTGGGGGCTCGGCCCCATGCTGTATGCGTCCAATAATGCAGGCGGTCATATAATCGGCCATGACGGGAACAATGGTCCCGCCATCAACACTGTCGCCCGTTTCAACCCGGCAACCGGCGACGGAATCGTTATCCTGTCCACCGGAAGTGAGACCCTCGCCACCGAGCTTGCAGGTGAATGGGTATTCTGGAAGACCGGCAATATTGATAGTCTGCTATTTCTAATGATGTTCGAGACAATGCTGGCTTGGATGGCCATTGGATCGCTCATCATTCTGGTGGTCGGGGGCGCCCTTATCTGGCGAACGCGACAGTCCAGACCATCCTGACAGACACAATCGGCGCGCAGTCTTCAATCTGATGGCAGCAAATTCAATTTTCAGCTGCTGTCTTCGCCCACCAAATGGCAGGCATAACAATATCAGGACCGCCCGGACTATTTTTCCTATCGAGCGGATGAGGCAGCATAATATCATGCGGGTTACTGAAACGGTCGATCAGATCATTACGAATAAATGTCACTTCCATAATTCTTGGCACTAAAACACCGTCGAAGTCCTGCACCGGAACAGCATTGTTTGGATGAACATGCGCGATCGAAAAGTTCAAATACAGTTTTTCAAAAATCGCCGAGACCATCTGCAGAAAATAATACTCAGCCATCGTCTGCATCGTATGAAATTCGATAATCAGCGTTGAAAACTGCTTAAAGGTCTCAGCCGATTCATATGCAAGGACATCATATTCACCACCCTCAATATCCATTTGCAAAATCTTCTCAGATGAATCATCGCCAATGCAGTCTCGCACCCAATCCGATGGTGTGATGAAGTCAGGATCACTGACGGATCCCAGAAATTTGGAGGAGAAGTAAAAATTATCGTCATTAAACGGCGGCTTATTGACAGATGCATCTGCCATAAACGACTTTATACCATATTGCTTGCTCAAATGCGCTTCAAAATCGGCCACCTGGCTTACACCCAGACTGAAACAATATTTCACATCGTTCAAATTATCTGGCAGCAAATAACCCCCATCACCGTCACCGCCAATACGAACAAGATCCACAGATATGTATTTTGTTCTAAATCTATCAACAAATCGCCGAATCTCGTCGTGCTTGCTTAGTCTTAAGCCTACCCGCATTTTCTCGTAACACCCTAACTCAGTTCAGTGTTCGTCACCGACACATTTTCTTACCAGCTTCGACCTATATCTTTCCGTTTGCAATGCAACCACATGCCCGAGCAGCGCAGCTTACCTGACACTGTTACAAACCCGTCAGACCCGCAAAACCGGTCACGATTTTGCCGCGTTGGCAAAGATTTTCGGCGCGGCCTCAAGCAGGCACGAATAGTGCGACGCGCCCTTCAGCATCTGAACTGGCGCAGCAGCCGGAATCGCATCTGCTAAATACAATGACATTGCAAAAGGCGACCAATTATCATTGC
>CBFHPC010000135.1:0-4834 GCA_965657655.1 Henriciella sp. | reverse complement strand
GCTCGATACAAGCCTAAGTGGCGACGCCGCGCATGCTGCGATTTCGACTGTGATCGAACAGCTGGTGCCGAGTGCGATTTCGACACTGAAACCGGGGCAGGCGAGATTAACAGTATTATTGGACAAGCATGGCGGCATTCTTGATGATTTGATTATTACCCGACCGGCCGAGCCGGCGCTTCAAGGACAACTTTATATTGTTGTGAATGGCGCGGTTAAGGCGCAGGACTGGGCGCTGTTTGATCGTGCTTTTGCTGGCCAGGCTGAGTTGGTACCGGCCGACGATCAGTGCTTGCTGGCTTTGCAGGGGCCAGAGGCAGAGGCGGTTCTGGCTGCTGAAATTGACGGCTGTGCGGCGCTCTCATTCATGCAGTCTGGCTGTTTTGAATGGCGTGGGGAGCCGGTACGGGTTTCGCGACTGGGATATACCGGTGAAGATGGCTTTGAACTGCTTCTGCCGGCGGCGGCGGGGGTCGCCCTGAGCGACCGCTTGCTGGCCGATGACCGGGTCAAACCGATCGGCCTGGGCGCGCGCGATTCACTACGTCTTGAATCAGGACTTTGTCTTTATGGGCACGATATTACCGTCGACCATGAGCCGGTTGAGGCTGGCTTGCAATGGGTCATTCAGAAGTCGCGACGCGAGACCGCTAATTTTCCGGGCGCGAAACGTATTCTGGCCGTCTTGCAGGACGGGCCTGCACAGAAGCGGGTCGGGATCAGACCTTTGGAGCGCGCGCCGGCGCGTGAAGGCACTGAAATATATCATGACGGCCATGTGGTCGGACGGGTGACCTCTGGCGGGTTTAGTCCGAGCCTCGATATACCCATAGCCATGGGCTATGTCCGCGCCGATCTCGCTGCAGACGGTAGCCCAGTCGAATTGATGATACGCGGGAAATTACGACCGGCGGAAATTTGCCCGCTGCCTTTCGTTCAACAGAATTACAAACGCTAGAGGGATAAGATGCCAATATTTTATACCAAAGATCATGAGTGGATTTCCGTCGACGGGAAAAACGCAACCACCGGAATTACGGCATATGCGGCCGAACAGCTTGGCGATGTTGTTTTTGTCGAAATACCGGATGCCGGCTTAAAGGTGTCAAAAGGACAGGATATGGCCGTGGTCGAAAGCGTTAAGGCTGCGTCGGATGTCTATGCCCCGGTTGGCGGCGAGGTGACCGAGAGCAATCAGGCCCTGGCAGATGCGCCTGAGACTGTAAATGACGATCCCGAAGGCGAGGGGTGGTTTGTCAAATTGACGCTCTCGGATCCCTTGGAGCTCGACGGATTGATGGATGCAGCGGCCTATAAGACATTCTGCGAAAATTCTTAACGGCCACGACACGGTTAAGCACAGTTAGAAATATAGGGTTTACCAATATGCGTTATCTTCCCCTTACAGATCAGGATCGGCAGCAAATGCTGGCAATGATTGGTGCTGCATCAGTCGACGATTTCTATGAAGATGTCCCTGAATCAGCCCGCTTTTCCGGCACGATTGCGGGCCTGCCCCTGCATCAGGGCGAGCTGGCGGTCGAGCGGCATCTCACCGGATTGGCAGGCCAGAACCGGACCGCTGATGATGGCCCGTTTTTTCTAGGTGGCGGCGCCTATCGCCATCACGTGCCGGCCAGTGTCGATATGATCATCCAGCGATCGGAATTTTTAACGACATATACCCCTTATCAACCTGAAATCGCGCAGGGCACATTGCAGACAATGTTCGAATTCCAGACCCAAGTTTCAGAGATGACGGCGATGGATGTTGCGAATGCCAGCATGTATGACGGATCCACGGCCTGCGCCGAGGCGGCGGTTATGGCATGCCGTGTCACCCGCCGTAAAAAGGTCATTCTGTCTGGCGGCTTGCATCCTCATTATGGTGCAGCAACGCGGCTATTATGCGAGGCGCAGGGGATTGAAGTCATTCAGCTACCGCCAGCTATTGATGGTGAGTTAAGCCTGATTGAGGCAGTTGGGGATGATACGGCCTGTGTCATTGGACAATCCCCCAATTTTTTCGGGACAATCACCGATCTTTCGCCGGTCGCCGACGCCGCACATGCCAATAAGGCTTTAATGGTCAGCGTCTTTACCGAAGCTGTCTCGCTGGGTCTGGTTACGCCGCCAGGTGAGATGGGGGCAGATATCGCGGTTGGTGAAGGCCAATCGATCGGCGGCGCGCTGAATTATGGTGGCCCCTATGTTGGTCTGTTTGCCTGTACTGAGAAACTGGTCCGTCAGATGCCCGGCCGGTTGTGTGGAGAAACTGTCGATGCTGATGGTCAGCGCGGATTTGTGCTGACACTGTCGACGCGGGAGCAGCATATTCGCCGTGATAAGGCGACGTCCAATATTTGCACCAATTCCGGCCTTTGCGCGCTGGCATTTACCGCCCATATGAGCTTGCTGGGAGGTGTCGGCCTCGAACACCTTGCCCGGCTTAACCACGAAGTGGCGTGCGATCTCGCAGATGCGCTAGACGCGATAGACGGGGTTGAAATCCTCACGCCCCGTTTCTTCAATGAATTCGCCTACCGCCTGCCCAAGCGCGCCAACGCCGTTCTCGAAGCGTTGCTGGCAAAAGGCGTTGTTGCCGGTGTTCAGGCGTCGCGCCTCCTGCCTGGCCAGGGGTTTGAAGATGTGATGATCACCTCGGCAACCGAGTGTAATACGCCAGATGATATAGCAGTCTATGTGGCTGCGCTTAAGGAGTGCCTGTGATGAGTATGCAAGCCGTAGGTCGCCCGAGCCAGCCAGTTGTTACCGGTCCGAATGGCGGGACAACAGTTTCAGGTTCAAAAGGTTTATTACAACGTGAAGATCTCCTGTTTGAAGTGGGATCAATCCAGCAGACGGGTGTCGACATGCCCGGTTTGAAGAACCGTTCTGACCGGCTTGGCGGGGTACGCCGCAAATCGCCGGCACAGCTGGCGGGGCTGTCGGAGCCGCAAGCTGTTCGACACTATGTCCGCCTGAGCCAGAGGAATTATGCGATTGATCTCGGACTATTCCCGCTTGGGTCGTGCACGATGAAGCATAATCCAAGGCTGAACGAGAAAATGGCGCGGCTTCCCGGTTTTGCCAATATCCATCCCTTGCAGCCGGCCTCGAGTGTGCAGGGTGCTCTGGCACTTATTGACGAGCTTGCAGACTGGCTGAAGCGTCTAACCGGCATGCCCGCGGTGGCAATGAGCCCGAAGGCGGGCGCGCACGGCGAATTGTGCGGCATGCTGGCGATAAGAAAGGCTTTGGAGGTTCGCGGCGAACTTGCAACCCGGCGTCGGGTGCTGGTACCGGAATCGGCCCATGGCACCAATCCGGCAACGGCTATTCAGTGCGGTTTTGCAGTGGATGAAATTAAAGCCGATGCGCGCGGTCGGGTCGATATGGATGATCTTAAGACCAAACTGCAGACCACAGACGATATTGCAGCCATCATGCTGACCAATCCGAACACATGCGGCCTTTTTGAAACTGATATTAAGGCGATCGCAGATATGATCCACGATACGGGTGGGTATTTCTATTGTGACGGCGCAAATTTCAATGCGATCGTCGGGCGCGTCAGACCGGGTGATCTGGGCGTTGATGCGATGCATATCAATTTACACAAGACCTTTTCCACCCCGCATGGCGGCGGGGGACCAGGCTCTGGCCCAACCGTGCTTTCCGATGCGCTTGCACCTTATGCGCCGCTGCCCGTTGTCGTGAGGGACGAGACTGGTTTGCGGCTGATCGAAGATGTCACCGGGGAGACGCCGCATGCCTTCGGGCGGATGATCGCGTTTCATGGTCAGATGGGCATGTTTGTCCGGGCGCTGGCATATATGCTCAGTCATGGTGGTGACGGACTTAGGCAGGTTGCCGAAGACGCGGTCCTAAATGCCAATTATATTCAGGCGCGACTGAAAACTGTGATGACCCCGGCATTTACCGGCTATTGTATGCATGAGGCTTTGTTTTCAGACGCCTTTACCGCCGATGGTATCGAAACGATAGATATTGCGAAGGCGCTGATCGATGAGGGATATCATCCGATGACGATGTATTTCCCGCTGGTTGTTCACGGTGCGATGCTAATTGAGCCGACGGAGACCGAAAGCAAGCAGGAGCTCGATCGGTTCTGTGATGTCATGACAGATGTTGCCGAGCGCGCCAGCCGCGGTCATGATAGTCTGCTTAAAGCGCCACTTCATGCGCCAGTTAAACGGCTCGATGAAACGCAGGCAGCGCGTCGGCCGGTTTTGAAGTGGCGGCCACCGACGACTGAGGCAATCGCAGCCGAATAAGCATAGTGATCGTCGATCGCCGGCAGACCGGTGGTCTGCTGACGACCGGTTGCTGTCGCCATTTAGAGGCCGCACTTCGTTCGACGTCGTCAACTAGCGGCTGCCTTATAGGCCAAAATAGTTGCCGGGCAGACTGGACGGGACTGCTCGGCATCGCATATAAATCAAGATGAACCCCGAACAGTCACCAACACGCACACTTAAGCTCGAGGCGATCGACGTCATGCCAGCAATCCGGTCTCTTAATCGTAATATACGCCGGATGCTAAGACCCGCTTTGGCCTTGCTGGGCCTTGTTTTCATATTGATTTCGATACCGATATCGATTCTGACGCCGCTATTGCCGGTTGGTTTGCCATTCATGGTTGCCGGCGTCGTTTTATTGGGACGGAATTCTGTGTGGGGACGTCAGGCGATGGAAGCTGTGTTAAAGCGTTTCCCGCATATTGAACGTCCAGCGCCACGATGGCTGATGAAGGCCGTTTTCGGTCGCGAAAAGAACGGCCATTAAGGGCCGTCCATTGCATCAATTTTCG
>CBFHPC010000134.1:0-4907 GCA_965657655.1 Henriciella sp. | reverse complement strand
ATTTGCCTGAAATGTCCAATTAAACCGTTCAAGAACCATGCCCGGCTTCAGCCCTGAAAAGACCCGGTCGATACGCTTGGCCAATAGCAGGTCCGGGCTCGCCACCGGCGCATGCAATTCTGCCAGATCCAATCCGATTCTGTCGGCAAGGGTCCAATATGTCGGAGCACAGACGATTCCGGCATGCAGGCGCCAGACACCACCGGCCATGTCCGTTCGATAGGGCTCCCGTTGCAGAATACAGACATCATCCGACACATTCTGGGCGACCCGCAGCAAAGCGGCGGCATCCTCTGTTTCGATCACGCCTGGACACTCTGTTGTTAACAGCTCCAAAAGTTCCTTTGCCGCGGCGCCGTCAATATCCCCGCCACAGACGCGGTCGCCTATATCCGCAATCAAACGTCGCTTTGCTGGCAGCCACGCCGCCGCTTCGGTGTCTGGCAACAACCAGTCAGAGATCGCAATGGGCTTTAGACTAGGTGCAAATACTGGTGGCCCAACAAGAAAAGGCAGATAAGGCGGAGATCGTCGCTGCACAATTCATCCCCCAGACAAAAGCCTATAGAACCACCGCATGTCCCCAGCTCGCATACCCGGCAATGCGGGGGGTATTGGGCAGATACATCGTCTGATGCTGGTCCAGCATAAAGCCAGCCTCGGTCAGCATGTCGACGGTGCTGCGGGTGAGATGGCAGCCGCCAGCCAGTCGTTTCCAGACTGGCTCCACCCGGTGCTGCCATTTGGCGACACCTTCATCCGGTGACAGGCCGTGCTCGGAATATAAAGCGCGCCCCCCCGGCTTTAAAACCCGTTTGACCTCAGACAGCGCACTTCGCCAATCAGGGATGGTACACAAAACAAAGGTAATCACGACGGTATCAATCGAATCATCATCAAATGGCAACGCTTCGGCCCCGATCTGATGCAGACTTGTCTTTGCCGCCATGCCATGACCTTCAAGCGACTGGGCCGCCCGTTTTATCATACCTTCGGACGGCTCAATAGCATGTAGATGTGTTACCTTGTCAGCATCATAAAGATCGAAATTTGTTCCCGATCCACAGCCAAGCTCCAATACAACCCCTTCCGCCATCGGAACGATTTTAGCGCGCTGTTTCATGATTGGTTTGCTCGAACACGCACACGACACGAGCGACGGAACAACATACCGATCCCAGAGTCCCATACTTTCTCTCCCTTTGATCCTATTGAAACCGCCCCTTATCGCCGGGTTCACATTGATCATTATTTTTATTCGACACTATTCCCGTTACGCAAAATCAAAGCGGTCTGGGTCAAACTGATTTCATATTCTAGTCCGGTCGACATTGGCGCATAGACGGCCGATCCGAAGCTCGAGCGGGACTGGCTGGCAAGCAGGCCGAACTGCTCGCCTTGCTCTTCCGCTAGCGCGTGAACATCGACCCAAGGGTCGTCGGATAATTTCAAACCGGTTGATACCGCTTCAGTCACCACCTCCGTCGTGTAGCGATCGCGATAGCGTCCCTCAATATACTCAAGCCGGAACACGCTGTCATAGCCAAGCAGCTGCGCGGCCGGCGGGAAACTTATAACCTGCGCCCCGATTGAAAATTCGTCACCTTTGAGCCCGGCCACCCTGATGATTTCGTCACCAGGCAATTCGAGAACAGCAATAAAAACGCCGGGATCGTCGGTTGGCTCAAACGAGACGTGCGCAACATTTTGCTCAAAGACGAGCCGGTCATAGGTCTGAAGATTCAAGCCGACCCCGAGAATCACTGCAGACAGGCTGACAAAGACCGAACCGGTCAGGAGACGCATCGCTGCGGCGGTCAAGCGCATTCGCAATAATCGATAAAACCCCGATGATACAAGGCTAACTCCGGTCAGCAATGACAGTCCGACAATGATCCCCCAAGATAATATATCCATCAGCTTGCATACCCCAATCGAGCGCGGTTACAGTTTCTGACCACTATCAGGCGGATTAAATTGAATTGTGTCAATGCACAGGGTTTATCATCCGAAGTTTTCAAGATTAGAGTTGTGTCATGGATAATATCGAACGCCTCATCGCGCGTCTGCCAAAAGCAGAGCTTCACATGCATATCGAAGGTAGCCTGGAGCCCGAGCAATTGCTGCGCTTTGCTGACAGGAACGGCGTGACACTTCCCTTCCAGTCACTCGATGCTTTGAAGCAGGCTTATAATTTTTCCAACCTGCAGGATTTTCTAGATCTGTACTATCAGGGCATGTCGGTTCTTCAAACCGAGCAGGATTTCTATGACCTGACAATGGCATATCTTCAGCGCTGCGCTGCCGACAATGTCCGCCATGTCGAGATATTCTTCGATCCACAGGGGCATACCGCCCGGGGACTGGCCTTCAACATAGCCATTGAAGGCATATTGGGCGCCCTCGACGATGGCGAAGCGACTCTTGGCATAAGCTACAAACTTATCATGTGCTTTTTACGTCATTTGTCGGAACAGGATGCCTTCGAAACGTGGGAGCTTGCGCAGCCATGGCTGAGCAGAATTGATGGTGTTGGTCTCGACTCCTCCGAACTTGGACACCCGCCGGCGAAGTTCCGGAATGTCTTTGCTGCGGCCCGTAATGCCGGTTTGAAACTTGTCGCGCATGCCGGCGAAGAAGGACCGCCCGAATATGTTAGAGAGGCCATTGATATTCTCGGCATTGACCGCATCGACCATGGCAACCGCCTGCTTGAAGACGAGCGTTTGATACAGCGTGTCCGCGATGCAGGCCTCACGCTAACCGTTTGTCCGCTATCAAACCTGTCGCTTTGCGTTGTCGATGATCTGCGCCAGCATCCGTTAAAGGAAATGCTGAAACACGGGCTTAAAGCGACGATAAACTCTGATGACCCAGCCTATTTTGGCGGTTATATGAATGAGAATTATCTACAAACGGCGCGTGCCACCGGCCTTTCGGCCACAGAAATTATAATGCTGGCTCGAAACAGCTTCACCGGATCGTTCTTATCCCGCGATGCGCAACAGGTCTTTCTTGATGAAATCGACCAGGTTGCACAGGAGTTTTTGTAAACCGCGCGCGGCCGCGCATGTCCGGTTCTTGGCGAAACGTAAACCTGACGTCATCAAACGCAGGCGGCTTGCCGTTAAGCGTTACTGGCTTTTGACGCCCGCTTGCGTTCATGCGGATCGAGATAAAATTTACGCAGCCGGATATTGTCAGGGGTCACTTCGACGAGTTCGTCATCGGCGATATAGGCCAGTGATTTCTCCAATGTCATTTGCAATGGAGGTGTCAGGCGAACAGCATCATCGGTACCTGAGGCGCGGACATTGGTCAGCTTTTTGCCTTTAAGGACATTGACCTCTAGATCATTATCACGCGTATGCTCACCGACGATCATACCTTGATAAACCTTATCACCGGGATGGATCATCATCGGACCACGGTCCTCAAGATTCCAAAGCGCAAAGGCAACCGCCTCTCCCTTCTCCATTGCAATAAGCGTTCCTGTTCGCCGTCCCTGGATCCGGCCTTTATACGGCGTGTATTCGAGGAAGATCCGGTTCATAATCCCCGTACCGCGCGTATCAGACAATAATTCACCCTGATACCCGATCAAACCTCTGGTAGGGGCATGGAAGACCATCCGGGTGCGGGCGACACCGGACTGCTTCATTTCAACCATATCGGCCTTACGCTCCGACAATTTCTGGACAACAGCGCCGGAAAACTCGTCATCGACGTCGATTACGACTTCCTCGATTGGCTCCAGTCGCTGTCCCGTCTCGTCCTGCTTATATACAACTTGAGGGCGTGAAACGCCAAGCTCGAACCCCTCGCGCCGCATGGTCTCGATTAGAACCGCCAATTGTAGTTCACCGCGTCCTGATACGACAAATGATTCCGCCTCATGCGACCGTTCAACCTTAAGGGCGACATTTCCTTCTGCTTCGCGCTGAAGCCGGTCCCAGATAACGCGGCTTGTGACTTTGTCACCTTCGGTTCCCGCCAGCGGACTGTCATTTACCCGGAATGTCATCGACAGTGTCGGCGGATCAATTGGTTGCGCCTCAATCGGCTCTGACAGCGACGGATCGACGAAAGTATCGGCGACGTTTGCCTTCTGAAGACCGGAGATGGAAACAATATCGCCAGCTTCACCCTGATCAATCGGAACCCGCTGTAGGCCACGAAACGCCAGAACCTTCGATACCCGCCCCTGCTCGACAACACTGCCATCTCGGGCCAGCACTTTGATCGACTGGTTTGGGCGCACCATTCCCGAATACACCCGGCCGGTCAGGATACGTCCGAGGAAATTATCCGACGATATCGTCGTTGCCAGCATCCGGAACGGACCTTCTTCAACTTTAGGCTCAGGTACATGCTCGACGACCAAATCGAACAATTCCGACATATCCGAACGTTCTTCTTCATACTGTGTCGACATCCAGCCATTCTTCGCTGATCCATAAAGGATCGGAAAATCAAGCTGTTCATCATCAGCGCCAAGCGCATCAAAAAGGTCAAAAACTTCGTTAATCACAGCATCCGGACGTCGTTCCGGCTTATCAATCTTGTTAATTGCAACAATCGGCCGAAGACCAATTTTCAGGGCTTTCGACACCACGAATTTGGTCTGCGGCATCGGGCCTTCAGCAGCATCAACCAGAACAATCGCACCATCTACCATAGACAGGATACGTTCGACCTCGCCGCCAAAATCTGCGTGGCCGGGTGTGTCGACAATATTGATCCGCGTATCGCCCCAGACAACGCTGGTTGTTTTCGCCAGAATCGTGATGCCGCGTTCACGTTCCAAATCATTGGAATCCATCATCCGGTCGGCGGTTGCTTCATTCTCTCGAAAAGTACCAGACTGTTTTAATAGACAATCAACCAGGGTTGTTTTGCCATGATCA
>CBFHPC010000133.1:0-4912 GCA_965657655.1 Henriciella sp. | reverse complement strand
GTCAGATTTCTAGCGTCAATATCACGCTGATATGAGGCGCCTATTTGAGTAGGCTTAGATCAGCGTACAGTAAATTCTAAGCACGACCCGCCTTCAAACGCCAAGCAGCTCCGGCAATACGCCCAGGGCAACCGCTTTATTGATAGCATCGCGACGGCTTCTCACGCTCAATTTAATATACATATTTTTGAGATGATACCGGACCGCGTGCTCGGTAACTCCGAGCGTCATCGCAATCTGCTTGTCGGTATGCCCTTTTCGCAACTCGTAAAGAACTGCTTTCTCCTTCTCGGATATAATCGACAATTCCTCGTTATTTTCAATCGTCAGCCGCTCTCGCCGGAACTGCTCAGTTAAATGAACCGTCAGACCGCGATACCTCTCGGTCAGCTTGTTCAGCATCAGCACCTGCGATAGCGGTCCACTATTAAACAGCGTCGAGCGCCGGAAGCGGCCCTTCAGCAAATAATGGTTCAGAATTGCGACGCTGGCCTCTCGCGCCGCACCGCTTTCAATCAGGCAGAGCAGTGCCGTGATCCGGCACGCCATCCGCGCCTGCCCTAGCTCAAGCAAATAATCCCGAAAATCGGCATACATTTCGAGATCGACAGTGACGTGCCCCAAATGCGCGAGCAATAGGCAGAGTTCGCATTCGGTCTCGACAACCCGCCACGAAATTTCGCTTAGCCGCAGCATCGGATCATAGGCATCAAACTCGGCAGACCAAGTCTCAACCTCAAGCCGCTGGCTCGCCGTTCCCGCCGCTATCGTCAGAATAGCCTTCTGAAGATCGCATATTCTCGCAAGTGCCTCGATCGAATTCCGCTCTGAAAACGTTTTGGCGACATCCAATGTATGCAACGCATCCGACAATGCGCCCGCGACAAAGCTCTGTTCCGAAAGTGTCCGGAAGGCGCCCGAATAAATATCTATCCAGCCCTCGCTGCGCAGCAATCTCGGCAGGATATTACCGAGGCGCGAGGCATATCGGAGATTGAACGGATTCTCCTCATGCATTGCCTCGATCGACAGAATGTCATGCACATATTTTAAACCCGCCTCGTATTCGGATTCTTTACGGATCAATTCATTGGCGGTCTCGAACTCATGCTTATCAATCGGCGCTTCGGTCAGACACGCTTCGATCATGCCAAGATGCAGATGGATATACACCTCGCCATAGCGGCAATCGGCTGCCCGCAGCACCGCCTGCGCCCGCCGGGCATAATCTGCGGCCAGATTAAATTGCGCTAATTGATGGGCTCGCACACAACGGAAGGTCAGAATAAAACCCATAAACTCGCCGCCGAGATCACTGGCCTCCTGCACCGCCGTCTCGATAAGATCGATGTCCTCCTCCGGTAACATCTGCCCGGAATAAGTCGCCAGCATCAGCCGGGTAAGCGCGGCTGCGACATGCAATTCCCGATCGGCCGCAATCCGCTCGGAATGTCGCTGCATCGTTTCTTCATAAAGGCGCCTCGCATCAGACATCCGCCCTGATTTGATCCAGATAATCGCACGCGTAAAAGCTGAAAGAGGACACTTGCCAACCACCTTGTCCGTCAGCTTGCGGTCAATCGCCCGCAACTGCACCAAACCTTCCGAGAGTAATAGTTTCAGTGCGCTAGTATTCTCGAAAACCTCTACCAGAAGACCTTCATTTTCAGCCTCCAGTGCATGATTGCAGGCCAGGACGTGCTTTCCGCGTGCCGAGTACCAGAAGGCAGCTCGCGACTGCAGTTCGGAAAAGCGCTGGGGATTGGTCTCGAGCAACTCCTTTCTCAAGAAAGTTTGGACCATCGGATGTTGGCGAAAGCCACCACTGCATTTGGTGGTCGAGACGAAAAAATCTGATGAATCTTTTACCCGCTCAAACAAATCGACACTATCGGCGCCCAGCACCTCGGCAACGACGTCGCGCCGAATATCATCCAAGACACTGCATTCTTTCAAGAAATTCAAAAAGTCTACATCAACACGCGCAATGATTTCTTCACGGAAATAATCCGAAATCGCATTATCCTTGCATCCAACCTCATCAATATGTCTGACATCAAACAAGCCGCGATCCGAGGCGCTCAGCAATAAAGCAACAAGAACCGGCCATCCTTCGGTTTTAAGAGCGACGCGGCGAATTTGCCGGTCGGTTAGACGCCTTTGCCAGAGCAATTTCATTTCCCTGATGCCAAATTTCAGGTCATCTGCCCCAAAACGGGTCACCAGACCGCGATGCTCCAATTCGCTATCGCCGATATCAACCGGCTCACGCGAGGCAACAATTAGTGTCACATTCTCGGGTATACGGGCGAGAATAACCGGCAGAATCTCCGTGTGGATCGTATCATCAAGACATTCGAAATTATCAAGTATGATCTGGACTTTTCGCTGCTCACGCTCGAGTCGGGCCAGCAAAGACAAGACAAACTTTACCGAGGACAGCTCACCTGACATGTTCCGGGCAAGCATCGCGCCGAGGTCGGTTTCAACATCGGGCAATGCGACAGACACGGCATAACTCAGATGGGCGACGAATGAATCGATATCGTCCTGATCATCCAGAGATAACCAGCAAACAACCTGGCCAAACGTCTCGCAATGGGTTCGCCACTCCCGCAAAACGCTGGTCTTTCCATACCCACCGGGCGCCGAGATTGTGACAATGTTTCCATTCGCGGCCTGATCTAACTGGGTCATCAGCGTCGGACGGGAGACAACCTTGTTGAGTTCTCTCGGCGGCGTCACCTTGGACATTAGAAGCCATGGCGCCAAGTCGGTATGCATAGTCATATTAAAATGGCCGTTCCTAATAAATAAAAATCATTTTTACTATAATATCATCCAAAATGTCCACATATATCAAATAAAAATCGGCACTATTATTAAATATTCTACTAACATTTGCACTTAATATCGTACACTAGTGGAATTTATACTTAAAGATTCTACTAATTTTACACTAAATACTTTCATTTCGCGCGAAGACACACGCCTCGTGCCTCCATGAACACATCCCGGCACCGCCAATACAGCGCCATATGCCGAATTGGCCGCCTTGCCTCGAATGATGTCGATCCCATCATAAATGGCCAGCCTCAGCCCTGTGTAAAGGCGCTCCGGCCATGCATAAAACACACCACCCCACCAGCCAGAAAGAGCGTGAATATTCGTATCATATGACCGCCAGACACCCCATCAAAGGAGAGAGTGAACTATTTTAGGCTGTTCAAAAAATGATAAACGTTTAGAAAAAGTGGAGGAGATTAGCCCAGCCAGAGCCTCTCGGGACGGTGATCATAATGATCATAGACAGGTTTAGCCGGCTATTTTCCGAGGGAAATTTTAGCAGGGGGCACACCTATGGCAGTATCCGATCACGTCGATTTAGAAACCTTCATGTCGGGCGTTGAAAAGCGCAATCCAGGACAAACAGAGTTTATTCAGGCCGTCAGAGAGGTCGCACAGGACATTTATGAATTCATAGATGACAAAGAGCAGTATCATGCCGCGCAAATTCTGCGGCGGATCGCCGAGCCTGATCGTGTTGTGTCATTCCGGGTCTGCTGGGAAGACGATAATCACAATATTCGCGTTCAGCGCGGCTGGCGGGTTCAAAACAATAATGCCATCGGCCCTTACAAGGGCGGCATCCGCTTTCACCCCTCGGTAACCGAGTCGGTCCTCAAATTCCTGGCCTTCGAGCAGACATTCAAGAATTCGCTCACCGGTCTGCCAATGGGCGGCGGCAAAGGTGGCTCGAATTTCAACCCTCGCGGCAAATCAGATGCTGAGGTTCAGCGTTTCTGCCAGTCATTCATGACCGAACTCTACCGCCATATTGGCCCGGATACGGATGTTCCTGCCGGCGATATCGGCGTCGGCGGTCGCGAGATTGGTTATATGTTCGGGCAGTACAAGCGGATCACCAATCGCTGGGAAGGTGTTCTGACCGGTAAGGGCATGGAGTATGGCGGATCCAAAATGCGTCCCGAAGCCACCGGCTATGGCGCTGTTTACTTCCTTAATAATATGCTCACACATAAGGGTCTGAGCATGGAAGGAAAAACCGCGATTATTTCCGGCTCCGGCAATGTTGCGACCCACGCCGCTGAAAAAATCGTCCAGCTTGGCGGCAAGGTCATGACATTCTCGGATTCCAGCGGCTACATTCACGATCCCGATGGCATCAGCCAGGAAAAGATTGACTGGGTCAAACATCTGAAAACAGTCAAACGGGGCCGGATCAACGAATATGTTGATGAATTTAGCGGTGCGTCCTTCCATGAAGGAAAACGCCCTTGGGAAGTGTCAGCCGATTTTGCGCTGCCCTGCGCAACTCAAAACGAACTGAATGGCGACGATGCGCGCATGCTGGTCAAGAACGGCATCAGCGCGGTAGCCGAGGGGGCCAATATGCCGACCACGCTGGAAGGCGTTAAAGTCTTCCACGATGCTAAAATCATGTACGCGCCGGGCAAGGCTGCCAATGCGGGCGGCGTGGCTGTTTCAGGCCTCGAAATGAGCCAGAATTCAGAGCGTCTGGCATGGTCCGACGAGCGTCTAGGCCAATCGCTCACAGACATTATGATGGGCATTCACCAGCAATGCGTCGAATATGGAAACCGCGACGGCGGGTATGTCGACTATGTCAAAGGCGCAAATATTGCCGGCTTCAAAAAAGTTGCCGACGCCATGCTCGCTTATGGCGTCATGTAAAACAATCGTCGCCGGTACAGTCGTACCGGCGACATTTCTCTCCGCACAACACCACCACGGACCGGCATTACAAAATGGTTCTCGACGCCCGGTCGCGACAATCAGAAGAAGCCGCAGGTCGGCCCAGCCGCGCCAATCGTCTCAACGACCAAGGCGTTAGACGGTCAGTATCGAGCCCGCCTGCCCTCCTAAATCG
>CBFHPC010000132.1:0-5099 GCA_965657655.1 Henriciella sp. | reverse complement strand
CGGGGGGCGGGCCGGGGCTTGTCCGCCTGTCAGTCGTTTCGGTGTGTATCTCACCTGATGCACGCCTGCGCGCGCAATCGGGTGTCTCGTTTGCATATTAGTTGATTAGCGAAGCATTATTGTCGGCGATATCGGGCGCTGTGATTTACGCAATCGCGCCGCAAAACCTATGGCCGACCAGTGCTGTAATTATCGCATTGAATCGTCTTCAATGGTTTTAGCCGGCCTTGGCGTTAGCGAGATATGTCCGGATATCCTCAATCCCGGGGCATGCCGGTGGCGTGAAGAAAAATTTCGTTTTATCGCTTAGGCCGAAGCCGGAAAAACTGACCAGTAATCAACAATTTCACCGTCTTCATAAATCGCGATATCGCCAAATTGCATGAATAGTGCTTCGCTCTGATGCGGTCGCAGGAAAACAAAATCATCCGCCGCGATGTCAAGCGTCGCACCGCCATTCAGCATTTCCTGATTGGAAGAGCGTCCGAAGGTCGAATTATAGCTAAGCCCAGGGGGATCCACCGGGTCAGCCAGCCAGTGCCCACCATAGATAAAGATGGTTTTGCTCGAATTCGGATTCCAGACGCGAGTCGGCGCGTCTGCAAACTCCAGACCGGGCATTCGGGTTGTCGGCAAAGATTTTAAAACCGGTGCTGCGATGAAGGCCGCAGGCTGAAATGGCGCTAGAAGGTCGGTGTCGAAATGGCTTGGTTTGACCAGACAGGAGCCGGCCGATATTTCGTTCGCAATTTCTGTCGTTTCATAATAGCGATAGGTCGGGCTGCCGGCCGCATTTCGGGTTATTTGACTGATGGTATCAGTGTCGAAATACGCTGCGGCGAGTGACAGGGCCTGCTGGTATTTCTGCCAGGCACCGGCTTTAGCCCGATCGCGCCATCCTAAAGTGGTCGGGATTGAGGGCAGGTGGGGTTCATAGCCCATAAAGCCTGCGAATAGGAGCTGCTCGGAGGTCGCTAGCTTTTGCAGGGCATTACTCAGCTCTTGATCCGGCTCGAATCCGCCGCGATGAAGCCCGACATCAAGCTCCAGATTGATTTTCAGTTTTCTGCCGAGCGTCCGCGCAAGCTGTTCATACTGGGCCAGGCGTTGATTAGTGTCGATCAGCCATTCGATATTATCCGGGGCTGTCAGTCCCGCTTCTGGTAATGTTTCGAAATAGGTTCTGGCGGCGTTTACGGGCAGTGGCTTGCCAAGCAGCTGGCTCGCGTCCGGCATGGCGATACTGAGCTGCGATAGCATGGGTTGATTGAAGGTCATCAGCCGGTCGCTGCCAGAGCGCTGCCGGATATGGTCGATTAATGGCAGGGATGGCAGGGATTTCGCGACAATGCGATAGCCCATATCGGGGGGAAGGTGTCCCATCAGCGTATCGATATTCTTGTCTAGTCTGGCTCGGTCTATGATCAGGGTCGGGGTCGCAATGCCCGCAATTCGCAGTGCGGACTGCATAGCAACAAAATATTCGTCTCGAGGGCCACTTCGATCTTCTGGTTTGTTCATAAGCGTGATCGCTCCTGCTGCGCCCACGCCGCCAATCAGCAATGATCGCCTTGATAATCTAACCATTGAAGCTTTCTCCGAAAAGGTCGCTCAAATGCCGGTTGAGAAACTTTCCTGACGGGTCGAGGTCGCGCCGCAATGCAAGGAAGGTCTCGAATGCAGGGTAAAGCGCGCTTAACGCCTCGCGCCGCAGCGAGTGATGCTTGCCCCAATGGGGGCGGCCGCCAACCGCGCGATAGACGGGCTCGAACTCGGAGAAGAAATAGTCATATGGTTCATCCGCTGCGGCATGAATGGCAATTGAGCTACGCGGTCCGCCATTGAAGGGGCTTAGCCAGGCGTCATCGGCCGCGACGTGACGATATTCGAGCGGGAAGAACACATCCTTCTTCCGGTCCAGCATGGTAACAATCTTGCGGAGGGTTGCGACGCCGTGTTCCTGTGGCAGGTGGTATTCCATCTCGTTAAATTTGTGTGGTCGTGTCGTCGAGAGAAGAGCCCAGGATTCGTCTTTCACATCCTCAATGAGACCAGTTGGAAATGACGCTTGAGCGATTTTCCGCCGTAGCCATGGAAACCAGCCAAAACTATCCCTGAGCTGCTTAAGGCCTAGCAGAAACGCATCATCCTGGCTGTCTTCGCGTTCAGTTGGTGCGCCGACATATTCATCATGTGAAAGCCAGGCGACGAGCTGGGTGCTCGGGGAATAGAAGAATTCGAAATTTCTGTGCTGCTCCCCAAGCGCTTCGATCCGGTCGAAAAACGGTGCCATGGGTTCAATTGTCAGTTTCCGGTGCAGGCTGAAGGCTGGCACGGTACGGACGGTGAACTGGGTCATGATACCGAGCGCCCCAAGTGAGACTTTGCCGGCCTGAAATAGATCGGGGTCGCTATTCCGGGAAACATCAAGCACATCGCCAGTTGCTGTGACTAGCCGAAACCCTTCAATGTAATCGTGCAGGGCGGTCAGTTGATTGCCTGTGCCGTGCGTGCCGGTCGCGAAACTGCCTGCCAGGGTCTGGACGTCGATATCGGGTAAATTGGCAAAGGCGCGACCGCGTTGATTCAGTTCTGCAGCGGCGTGGAACAGTTTTGTGCCGGCGCCGAAGGTCGCGTGACCGGTGGCAGGGTCGTAGCCAATAAGGCTGTCCATGGCGGCCAGGTCGATCATCATATCGCTGGACCGGGCCAGGCCGGTAAAGGAGTGTCCGCTACCGACCGGCCGGGCGCGGCCAGTGGAGGTGCGAATAAGCTCTTGCAGTTCGGCTTCGCCAGTCGGGTATTTAATTGATGTGGGTGTTGCTTTCTGACTGCCAGACCAGTTTATCCAGCTCGCGCCGGTTGCGGTTGCCTGCGGGGCAGTCGGATCATAGCCGGGCAGGGTGAAATCCTTCTGGCTCCACATTAGATGTTGCGCCGCCGGGGCCGCAACACCCAGGGCCGCTCCGCCAGCTAATAGCTTCCGTCGTGATAATTTCATGCTCAGATGCTCACTTCAGTCTTTCTATTCCGGTCTCTTCAGCAATTGTTTAAAAGTCTGACTTGTATTCAATCAGCTGTCAAAACAAACACCTACCCTGTCAGAGCTTGCATCTGGCTCATCCTTCAGCAATCAGTGTGCAAGGACGGGGCGCCGGCAAAAGGAAGCGATATGAGTTTTGTAAGTTTCGAAATAGCAGGGAAGCCGCAAATTGGCCTGTTAAGCGATGATGGCATTATCAATTTATCGGGCCGTATTGCTGACCCCTCTGACGATATGAAAACTCTGATCGCAAAAGGTGTGCTGAGACGGCTGTATGAAGATTATCACGGCCGGGCGCCTGATGTGAGTGCCGATAATGTCATATTCCAGCCGGTCGTTCCCAATCCGGCCAAGATTATTTGCGTCGGCGTGAATTATGATCTGCACCGCCTCGAAACCGGACGGGACGAGTCCGCCTATCCGACACTATTTACACGTTTCGCGGATACACTGACCGGGCACAAGCAGCCGATTATCCTGCCCCGTTCATCCAGTATGCTAGACTATGAGGGCGAGCTGGCGGTGATTATCGGGGCGCCGCTCTATCGAGCCGGTCCGGAAGACACCATGACCTCTATCGCCGGCTATACCTGCTTCAATGATGCAACACTTCGCGACTGGCAGCGTCATACCAGCCAGTTCACACCGGGTAAGAATTTTCTGTCGACGGCCGGGCTCGGGCCGGCGCTGATTTTGCCAGAACAATGCGCTTTGCCCGATGATTTGCAAATCCGAACCCGGCTGAATGATGACATTATGCAGGCGGCCGATACGGGTCAGATGATCTTCAAAATCCCGGATCTGTTATCTTATATCTCGCAGTTTACGCCGCTCGCGCCGGGGGATATTATTGCAACCGGGACGCCTGGCGGGGTTGGCTTTAAGCGACAGCCACCGGTTTTTATGACCGCCGGCGATGCGGTAAGTGTCGAAATCGAGACGGTCGGGACGCTGGTAAATGTGGTCTGCGACGAGTCGGTTCCGGCACTTTGACCCCTATTCTGCCCTTGAAGGCATCATGCGCAGAACTTATGGCGCGCTGCGTGATCGTACACCGGACACCTAATGTAAATTATCTATTGATTATTGACAGCAAGCACCCGATCGATAACCTAAAGCGATTAAACTGGTAGTTCGTTAGGAAATATTGGTAGTTTAGATTGCCCGCTGGGATATCTGCAGGGCGTCGGCAGGGGTCTTTATTTTGATTAAGCAACATCTATCGCTTTTTGTCGCCGGCTGTGGAGCCCTTGCAATGCTCGGGTCAGCGCAGGCGAGTGAGCTCGTATTCGAATTCGCTAATCCATCCTTTTCGGGCCAGGGGGCCTCGGCGCATTGGTTGACGATTGAAAATCAGGAGGCATCTCGCGAGCGGTCCCTTCAGGATGAAATTGAGGCGGCGCTTCGCCAAGCCGAGATTGACGAGCGGTCGCGACCGGAGAACCGGTTTGTGTCAAACCTGCAAACTCGCATCTATTCGCAATTAGCCCAGCAAGTAGTTGAGGAGTTATTTTTCGAGGAAGCCACAGAAGGGTTTCTCGATCTTGAAGGCAGTACTTTGAGTTATGAGACAATTGACGGTGACATCAGGCTAGTGGTCACGTCGGACACCGGCACAATAACCGAAATTTCTATTCCGATGACAGGTTTCGGGTTTGCGGGAGCAGATCCAATATTGAGCGACGGGACAGGCCAATGAGCTATTCTATGCGAGGACGTTTGGGGGCGGCGTTTGCCTGTGGTGTGTTGCTGTTGGTTTCCGGGTGCATGAATTCGCCAAGTTCATTTGGCCGGGCTTTAACTGATGCGCCCGTGGTCAGCGGTGTCGAGCTGACGGGGCTAAAAAATTTAGCACCGCCGGTAATGCGGCCGACAGTGGCGGTTTACTCTTTTCCTGACGAAACTGGTCGGCGGCGCGATGCTGCCGGCGTCTCGTCATTTTCAAATGCCGTGACGCAGGGTGGCGTATCACTTTTGATAGACGCTTTGAGGCGCGCTGGTAATGGGAGCTGGTTTCGTGTGGTTGAGCGGAATGGTCTCGATCATTTAAGCCGGG
>CBFHPC010000131.1:0-5199 GCA_965657655.1 Henriciella sp. | reverse complement strand
GGTTCCGAGGCCGAAGGCTGCGATGCTCGGAAGCAACAGAATCGCGGCGCCGGGCAACATGAAACTAATTATAATACCGATTAAGGACAGTCCGCCCCAAAACGCTGCGAGGCTCGCCCGGCCATATCCCGATAATAACCAAGCTGACAGCAGGCCTCCGCTAAATCCGAAGATATAGCTTGTTAACTGGCTGAGATGCGGGATAGCACGCCAATAGGCGGCTTCTGGACGCAGTTCAGAAATAATGGCGTGACTAGCCATTGGCAGCGCGGCGCCGAGGATAATAGCTGCGAAGGGGAATATGAGCGATACGAATTTGCGCTCGCGTGTCAGGGCGAATACGGCCATCGCCAGAAATAGGCCAAAGCCAAAAATCGGTAGCGCCAGCCATTGCGGAAGGATCAGCATATAGCGGCCTAATATGTCTGTATAAATCGCTGTGTCCGATGATCTTATATCTGTTTCTGCCAGCCGCGCTTGCAGCGTTGCCCAGGCGCTATCGCCCATATGCTGTGCCGTCGCATGACTTAAATTGGCGAGATTGTCTCGCGGCGTGTGATAATACAGACCGTTCCCAAGCATTGCGAAATTATTGACCCGCATGCCCGCATTTAGGAACAGGGTCGCATCTGTACCGTTCGGCATTCGACGATATATTTCGGCCATCATGGAATTGGCGGCCGGCCGCCCCAGATTACGGGCATAGGCGCGAATATCACTGCCATTCGGATAGCTGGTCTCGAACATCAAAACAGGTCCGGCAGTCCCCCGCGCTTCAAGATTGATCACGTCGGTTATCGAAGCTGATAGCGGGGATTCCCTGAGAAATTGTTCAGCTCCCAGCAGACCGTCTTCTTCGCCTTCATTGAAGAGAAGCACGACCGGCCGGGCGAGCGAGGTCTTGGTTATCAGCATGTCTGCTATTTCGAGTGCGACGGCGACGGCAATGCCATCATCGCCGGCGCCTGGTCCGGCGGCATCACTGTCATAATGGGTATTAATAAGGATCGCATCACCGGAAGAGGGGCCGATGCGAGCGATAATGTTTCGGACTCTGGCGCAGCTTACGCGTGACCCGTACTGACGACAGCCGGTGCCGTCCGTGACGGTCGGTGACAGGCCGATGGCTTGCATTTCGCGAACTAGGCGGTCGCGAATCGCGTCACTGCCATCACTATCGGCGGCATGCGGGCGTTCATCGCCCAAGAGCCTTTTGAGACGTTCGATAGTGCGATCGGTGTTGAAGTCGGTTCCGGTCGTGCCACTCGGCGCAGGCGCGAGGATCGTCGGCATGAGAAATATAAAAGTCAGAAGAACTGCAAGACTGAAACCGGTTTTTACCAATGAAGACATGCCGATTCCTTCCCCCGCATTGTTTAACAGACCCTCGACACTCGTCATGGGAGCGATGATGTCAACAACACATTATCGGCAAATATCGGATTGGAGTTTGGTCACTCTGCGTGCCGTCCAAGTGAATATCTTCTGGACTCTGGTATGAACCTTCGTAGCCTGCCCGCAAAACAATATAGGGAGGGCTTGGTATGGATATGACAATTTTGATGAGTATCGCGCAGTCGGGGGCGTTTGATACGGCGTCGGCTATTCGGGCCTATCTTGACGCCATGCCGCCAGAGCAGGCGGCCAAGACAGCGCGGTATCATGAAGGGCAAATCTGGTTGATTGCGATCTCTGCCCTGATTGCGCTGATCATTGCAGTTTTGCTGATGCAGACGGGTTTTATCCGGCGCCTAAGGGACCGAATGGAAGGGATGATGCCAAACTGGCTGGCAGTGTTCCCATTCGCCATAATCTTTCTGATTGTTAGCGAAGTATTGTCATTGCCATTTGATTACTATGTCGGGTTTGTTCGCGAGCATGCCTATGATCTCGCAACACAGACGACTGGTGAATGGCTGTCCGATTGGGGGCTGGGACTGGTGATTGGCAATCTGATTGGCGGGTTGGCAATTGGCGGGCTGTATCTGCTGATCAAAGCCTTTAAGAAAAGCTGGTGGGTGATCGGTACCGTTGCTTCGGCAGGTTTTATTTATCTGATGATGGCCCTGTCACCGGTCTATATTTCACCATTATTTAACGATTACGCACCGCTTGAGGCGGGCGAGCTTCGAGACAATCTTCTCGACATGGCAACCTCGCAGGCCATTCCGGTTGATGATGTCGTTGTCTACACGTCTTCGGATCAATCTAACCGTATAACGGCGAATGTTGCCGGTGTCGGTGGCTCTATTCGTATCGCTCTGGGAGATACGCTGATTGAACAGGCCGAGCTGGATGAAATCCGTTTTGTAATGGCGCATGAAATCGGTCACTATAAGCTGGGCCACACCACGCGAAGTATTATTTTTTATTCGATTTTCCTCGGCATTGGTTTCGTATGCGTTCATTTCGGTTTCGGATGGGCTAATCGGACTTTTGGAAGATCCTGGGATATCAAGGATATTGGTGATCTTGCCGGCATGCCATTATTCTTCGCAATCTTCGGTATCGTATCGGTCTTGCTGACGCCGGTGCAGTATAATTATGTTCGGTTCGGCGAGGTCGAAGCTGACAAATTTGCGCTCGAAGTTTCCCGCAATCCGGACGGCCTGGCAACATCTGCCCTGCGCCTGTCGACCTATCGTGAGCTGGAGCCCGAGCCGTGGGAGGAAATGCTGTTCCGTCATCACCCTTCGGGTCTGTCCCGGGTTACCCGGGCGATGGAATGGAAAGCCGGGCAACTAGCTGTAAATGCCCCGGACCAGACACCGGAGCTTGAGCTGGAGCGGGCGTATTCGATTTTTGCTGTCAGTGACACGCCAGCTGAGCCATAGCCAAATCTGGCGATAGCGTCGCTTGGGTATTGGTGGCTCTTGGCCGCCTTTGGCTTCACTTGCGATAGTCTGGGGCCAGACGGGATATCGACGGAAACGCCTTATCATGCGGTCCGGGTTAACACATTAGGTGGTCCCTTATGCTTGAAATGCGCACGTCATTCTCGGGTCTGGCGCTATTTACCAATTTACATGATGTAAAATATATTTTACACAATGTAAATTAAATCTAACATAGGATGTGTGATGAATATCTCATATAAGGAAGGGGGGCTCCTGGTCTCTCTTGCCACGACATTGGGCTTGTTTGGCTGGTATTTTTTCGAGGCTTTCAATGGGCTGCAATTAGCGCCAGATTTGCCGTCATTCACTAAAATTATAGGCTTGATTGTTCTCCTGATTGTCTTTGAAAGCATCCTGCAGGCGTCAATTGCGGTGATTTTTCGTAGCAAGGTCGAGGATGAACGCGATCGTCTCATTACGCGGATATCGTATCGCAATAGCTACTGGATTATATCCGGCGGGGTCTGGTTCTTGCTGATACAATTAATATTATCTGAGCAGTTCGACTATATGTCAGAACTTGTCACACCAAACGGGATATTCCACTTCCTGCTTCTTACATTCCTTATCGCGGAGACAACAAATTTCCTGACGCAACTATATCACTATCGCAAAGGGGTTTAAGCTGTCTAAGGCGTTGAGTAATAATATCCGAAAGCTACGGTTTGAGGCTGGTGAAATGTCCCAGCAGAAACTTGCCGACGAGATTGGCGTAACACGTCAGACAATCATAGCGATTGAAAAGGGTAAATATTCGCCTTCTCTGGAAGTCGCGTTTAAGATTGCCGACATATTTAGTGTCTCCGTGGAGACGATTTTCGAGTATAAATAGAGGATTAAAAACGATGCAGAGAATATTGGTGACACAGGCTATTTTATGGGCCGCCGCCATTTTGGTGAATGCGATCGCGGCGGGTGAAGCATGGTGGCTATTGGTAATTCTGGCCGCTGTCGGATTGATGAGCTTAAAGCGCGACATTGATAAAATCGCGTCCTTTTAATTTGTGAGGTTCCGGTCTCTGTCCAGGCGCGTGGTTTTTACCCGAGACGTTCTGTGCGGGCCGGTATCCGGCCCTGGCAGGAGAGACGGGCAGACAGCTACCGGCTGCCTATCCTTCTGGCGGTGTGTGTGTGACCGATGTGCAGACCGACTCATACTATACACGGCAGGACGCCAGCAGATTGCGAGACGGATTTTATATTGGCAAACAAGGTTATTTCGGCATTTGCCTGTGTATCCATATTGCGAGGCCCTTGATTTTCGCAATAGAAGAGGCGTATTTATAAGGCTGGGGTTGTTATGGGTAATCATAAGCTGGAAGCTGGGTTATCGGGCAGCTTTGTTCTGGCGGTCACTGTCGGGGGCGTCATCGGATTGGGCATTTTGCGTGGCCCCGGTGAAATTGCCAATGTCACCTCAAATCCCTCATTATACCTAGCGCTCTGGTTGTTTGGCGGGCTGTTTGTTCTGTTGAGCACGGCAGTGACGGCTGAACTGGTCGGTCTGACGCCCCGTTCGGGGGGTGTTTATGCGCTTATACGCAGAGCTTACGGCCCATATCCCGGATTTGTGCTGGGCTGGGTCGACTGGTTGAGCGTGGTTGCCGATATCGCGCTGAAAGCAGTAGTCATACTGGAATTTCTTGTCATGTTGATGCCCGAAGCAGATGCTTGGCGTAAACCCTTGGCGATCGCTGTGACGTCGGTTTTTGCCGCACTTCAGATGCGCGGCGTTGCCTTAAGCGCATTTGTTCAAAAGTGTGCATCGGCGATTATCGCTCTAATTATTATCGGCATGTCGCTGCTGCTCCTATTTGTTGAGCCTGTGCCATCCATCACATCGGTTATCCCCGCTGACGAGACCGGTCTTGGCCGGTGGAGTCTTGTGATTGCAACCATCATCTTTACCTATGATGGCTGGCTTTATGCCTCTTATTTTAGTGGCGAGATCAAGGGCGGTGCAGGCGCGGTTGCTCGCGCCTCTCTGCGGGGCGTGGTGATGGTCATTGCCCTTTATATGATGTTCAATTTTGCTCTTGTTAAAAGCACCGGTTTGCCGGCTCTGGCCGGTAGTGATCTGGCACTGGCCACCGCGCTTGAGCTGGCGCTCTCGCCAGCGGCGGGCGGTGTCGTTGTAATGGCGGCAATCGTCATCCTGCTCTGCCATCAGAATTTGGCCTATATGGCGGGTCCGCGCATCCTGCACGCCTTGTCGGTTGATGGCCTGGCGGTGGCGTATGCCGGGACAGTTGGCGAGCGTGGTAATCCGACGGTCGGCGTTGCCGTAACCTGGGGGCTGTCG
>CBFHPC010000130.1:0-5331 GCA_965657655.1 Henriciella sp. | reverse complement strand
CGTTCTGGCAATGCATTACACAGCGTCGGTGGATCTGGCCTTTGCATCAGTCGAGCGGATTATGCGTGACGTGCCGTTTGGATGGTTGTTGCGTTATATGCATGCTGTCGGCGCGTCGATGTTCTTTCTGGCTGTATATATCCATATGTTCCGGGGTCTCTATTACGGCTCTTACAAGGCGCCGAGAGAAGTTCTTTGGATCCTTGGTTGCATCATCTATCTGCTGATGATGGCGACCGCGTTCCTCGGTTACATGCTGCCTTGGGGACAGATGTCCTTGCACGGGGCGAATGTTATCATCAGCCTGTTCGGCTCCATTCCGCTGGTCGGCGAGAGCATTCAGGCGTGGCTGCTGGGCGGTCCGTCGATTGGTAATCAGACCCTGCAGCGTTTCTTCTCGTTGCACTATCTGCTGCCATTCATGATTGCCGGGGTTGTTATCCTTCACATCTGGGCGCTGCACGTGCCCGGAAACAACAATCCGACCGGGGTTGAAGTTAAGGATGTTGAAAAGGACACGGTGCCGTTCCACCCCTATTACACGGTAAAGGATGGCTTCGCGATTGTGGTCTTCCTGATCGTCTTTGCAGGCTTTGTATTTTATGCCCCGAACGTGCTGGGACACGCTGATAATTATATCGAAGCAAACCCGCTGGTGACACCGGCGCATATTGTTCCGGAATGGTATCTATTGCCGTTCTACGCGATTTTGCGGGCCATTACATTCGATATTGGTCCGATTGAGGCGAAACTGCTTGGCGTGCTGTTCATGTTTGCCGCGATTGCCGTGCTATTTGTTTTGCCATGGCTCGACTCTTCGAAGGTGAAATCAATGCGCTACCGTCCGGTCGCCAAACAATTCTTCTTCGGTTTTGTCGCGGTCTGCCTGTTGCTTGGCTGGTGTGGTGCGTCCAATCCGGACGATCCGATTATCGCAATGGGATCGGACAAATTGGTGATCGAATATACCACAGCTGCGGGTGTTGAAGGTCGCGAATTGTTCGAAGATTATGATGCCGCTATTGAGTTCAAGGCCGAACAGGCTGCTCAGGGCGCGATCGTTTCGATTAGCGTCGCAAAGGCTGCCGCCTTCCGGTTTATCCATCTGGCGCAGATCTTGACGGTTTATTATTTCGCCTACTTCCTGGTCATTCTGCCATTGCTCGGTCTTCGCGAGCAACCAAAGGGTGAGCCAGATTCGATCCATAAGGCTGTGTTAGGCCAACAGGACGGCGCTGCTGCCGTGCCGGCTGAATAGGGACTCTGAACGGTTATGACGTTTTTCCGAATCTTGAACGCTGCTTTCGCCGCATCTGTATTGAGCCTGTCGGCGCACGCCGCTGGCGGTGCAAAACATGCTCACGCCCCGGAGGATGGCTGGAGCTTTGCCAGCCCCGTAGGTAAATTAGAGATGGACAGTGTGCAGCGGGGCTTCCAGGTCTACCGCGAGGTCTGTTCTTCGTGTCATGGCATGAAACTCCTTTCATATCGCAATCTTGGCGAGCCGGGTGGTCCTTTTTATGATGCGATGTATCCGAATGCGAATGACAACCCGCTGGTGAAGCAGTTCGCGGCCGAGGATGAAATACTCGATCCGGTGCCGAATGATGTGGGTGATTATGACTATCGGCCGGCCCGTCCGTCCGACCGGTTCAGATCTCCATATGCTAATGATCAGGCTGCACGGGCCGCAAATAATGGCGCTCTACCACCGGATCTGTCGGTGATTACCAAGGCTCGCGGGCACGGGAACGATGGCGACGGCGCTAGCTATGTCTACTCGCTCCTGACCGGGTATCTCGATCCCGAGGATATCGAAACTCACACGGGTGAAGATGGTCTGCCAGTCAATGTCATCAAGTTTGACGATGACCATCTGCACGGTGAGTTGATCCAGCCGCTTGGCCAATATTATAATCCATATATGCCCGGTGATGTGTCGGCGCAGTGGTCGGGCGACCCGCGGCATGTGCCTTATGGCGGATTTCTCGCCATGCCGGCCCAGCTGACGGATGGGCGCGTTGATTATATGGATGGAACCGAGGCGACGATCGATCAGATGGCCTATGATGTTGCGCAATTCCTGCAATGGGCAGGGGAGCCAAAGCAATCGCAGCGTAAGTCACTGGGGCTGCCATCAATGCTGTACCTGCTGCTTCTCGCTGGCTTGCTCTGGTTCTCATATCAGCGGATCTGGCGAAACATTGGACACTAGGATAGTTCCTGGCCTTATTGATCCCGTCTAGAGTAATCTGGTCGGGATTTTTATATGGAGCGGCGTAATGGAAAACTGGGTGATCGGTGTGATTGGCGGCTCGGGGCTGTATGATCTCGACGGCTTGCAGGATGCCGAAATAATCGATGTTGATACGCCCTGGGGCGCGCCATCCGACCGGATTATCAAGGGCCGGATCGGCGGTATCAGCTTTGTGTTTCTTCCGCGTCACGGGCGCGGTCATCGCTTAACGCCGTCGGCGGTTCCATACCGGGCCAATATTGACGCCTTAAAGCGTCTTGGTTGCAGCGATATTGTGTCGATTTCGGCCTGTGGATCTTTGAGGGAGACCTATGCGCCCGGCGATTTCGTATTTGTCGACCAGTTCATTGACCGGACCATTCACCGTGCCAATAGTTTTTTTGGTGAGGGGATTGTTGCGCATGTTTCAATGGCCGATCCGGTATGCCGTCGTTTATCAGGATTGCTGGCGGAGGCGGCTGCACCAGTCGGGGTAAATATTCATCAGGGTGGCACCTATCTCGCGATGGAAGGGCCACAATTCTCGTCCCGGGCTGAGAGCCATCTCTATCGGCAATGGGGCTGTGATGTGATCGGCATGACCAATATGCCGGAAGCAAAATTGGCGCGCGAAGCGGAGCTGCCATATGCGACCATGGCGATGGTGACCGATTATGATTGCTGGCGCGAAGGTGAAAACGGCGTCGAGGTCACAGACGTGCTTGATATTATGCAGAAGAATACAGCGCATGCGCAGCAAACCCTGCAAAATCTCGCCGCCCGGCTGCAGGCTTTACCAAGAACGGCGTCGCCACTAGGAATTGAAACCTGTCTTGATTATGCACTTATCACCGCGCCAGACGCCCGCGATCCTGATCAGATTGAGAAACTGGATGCCGTGGCAGGGCGAGTGCTAAACTCTTGAGCCGCTGTTTAAGCGGCCTTGCTCGTCATGGCGACAAACACGTCTTCGAGACTTGGTTGGGCGGTCGAGAGATCTGAAATGCTAATACCGGCTTCACGGACACGTTCCAGCAAACGTCCAATTCCTGTTTCGGCTGTCCGGAATTTGATCAAGATTGTGCCCTCTGGGGATATCTCGGCGTCGAGATCAGACAGGCTATCGGGGATTTCAGCCACCGGTTCACGCGGTATGATACTCAGAACTCTTTTATCGAGCCGCCCTAATAATTGCTGTTTCGGCTCCTGGGTCAGGACACGTCCATCATTGATAATTGCTATCTCGTTACAGAGCTCTTCGGCCTCTTCGAGATAATGCGTGGTCAGAATGATTGTCGTGCCCATTTCATTAAGTTCGCGGACATAGGACCAGAGGGAGCGGCGAAGTTCGACGTCAACGCCGGCAGTGGGTTCGTCGAGAATCAGCACGGGTGGATTGTGAACAAGCGCTTTGGCGACCATCAGACGACGTTTCATTCCGCCTGATAGCTGGCGAACATAGGCGTCTTTCTTGTCGTCGAGCCCGACGGCTTTGAGTATTTCGAGTATGCGCCTCTGTTCTTTCGGAACGCCATAATAACCGGCCTGAAAATTCAGGGCCTGCAAGGGTGTGAAGAACGGGTCCATGGCAATCTCTTGATTGACGACCCCGATTGCGGATCGTGAGGATCGCGGGTTCGAGTCGATATCAAGACCCCAGATATTCACCTTGCCCGAGGATTTCGTAACCAGACCTGCCAGTATGTTGATGAATGTCGATTTGCCCGCACCATTCGGCCCTAATAATCCGAAAATACTTCCTCGCGGGACTTTCAGATTGATGTTATCCAGTGCCAGCTTTTCAGGCATGTTGCCTGCGGCATGATAGGTTTTACAAAGATCGATCGTTTCAATTGCGAAGTCGGGTATGGTCATTGCTTCTCACCTTATGACAGCCATATTTCTATAACTATTACATTCGCTTCTTCATAGGCTGATTGACCATTTATGCCTGCCTGAAGTACTCAATCCTAATTAGTCTCACCAGGAAAGTCTTATGTCAGATACTGTGTCACATGATACGCGCGAAATTATTATTGTCGAAACCGAGCGGGTCGCCTGCAGCGGTGGTGATGGAAGCCTTGGTCACCCTCTGGTCTGGTATCAATTGGGGGCCGACGGACGGGTCTCATGCAAATATTGCGATCGCCAATTCGTGCTGAAGGGCAGCAAATACGATCGGTAAGACGGGTCTGTCGGTGCGGTTGACGTGGATGGTGGCCGCCGGCTGCGCGGGATATACCACCGGTCCATACGGGGCAATTATGTCGCTGCGCCTTAGCCGGCATTGGCAAGGTCGTCTTTCTGCTTGATCTGTGCGATATCTCTGGAAACCTATACAGCAGGACGATTATGAACGAGAAACGGGTGCTTCTGATTATTGGTGGCGGTATTGCTGCCTATAAGTCGCTTGAGCTGATCCGCGAATTATCGCGGCGTGGTATGTCATGCCGGTGTATTGTGACCCGGGCAGGCGCAGAATTCGTGACCCCTTTATCTGTTTCGGCCCTGTCTGGTGAGAAGGCGTTTACCGATCTGTTCGATCTCGATGACGAAGCCGAAATGGGGCATATCGAGTTGTCGCGGTCGGCGGATCTGGTGGTTGTCTGTCCGGCAACTGCCGATTTAATGGCAAAGGCGGCGACTGGACTTGCCAATGATTTGGCATCAACCACGCTTTTAGCGACTGATAAACCGGTTCTAATGGTACCTGCCATGAATGTCCGGATGTGGCAGCATGCTGCTACGCAACGCAATTTAGAGGTTTTGCGGCGCGATGGCGTCCGCGTGCTCGACCCTGACAATGGCGCGATGGCATGCGGAGAGTTTGGTCCGGGCCGGTTGCCGGAGGTGGTCAGGATCGCCGACGCAATCTCAGCCCATTTTGATGCCAGCGATACTGGACCCTCCGAGGGGCCGCTGAGCGGATATCATGCTCTGGTTACTGCCGGGCCGACGCGTGAAAGCATAGATCCGGTAAGATATTTGTCGAATCATTCCAGCGGTCGGCAGGGATATGAGATCGCCGCCGCGCTGGCCGCCGACGGGGCAAAAGTCACGCTTGTATCGGGACCTGTAGCGCTTGATACCCCGCC
>CBFHPC010000129.1:0-5545 GCA_965657655.1 Henriciella sp. | reverse complement strand
ATCCTCCAGAACACCCGCAATCAGCTCCCGAATATCGGGTTCATCATCGACGATAAGAATATCACCAGTCATGAGGTCGTCTCCAATTTCTGATCATTGCTGCTTGTTTGAATCTTCATCTGAATCGGCAAAATAATCTTAACGATCGCGCCGTTTTTATGCGATGATTCCGGGGCGGACAGTTCGATCTGACCGCCATGGTCCATAATGACCCGGCTTACAATTGCCAGCCCGAGACCGGTGCCGCCTTCCCGTGCCGACACATAAGGTTCCAGTAGACGCTCTTTAAGATCTTTGGGAAAACCAGGACCATTATCCATAATATGAATCTGAACCATTGTGTCCGACACACGCGCAATCGCGACCTGAACCTGCCCTTGACTTTCATCCGTCGGCGGCCGCGAGGCCAGAGCTTCAGCCGCATTCTTGATGATGTTCGTAAATGCCTGCCCCAATAGTCTTTCATCACCTGAAACCTCGATCATCGGGTCTTCGGTCGATAATGAAATCTGGTAATCAGGGTTCACCACTTGCTGCGCAAAACAAATATCCCCGATCAGTTTAACGAGATCAAATTTTACTGGATTTGGTTTTGGCATTCTCGCAAAATCCGAAAACTCCTGAACCATTCGACCAATATCGGAAACCTGCCGCATAATCGTATCAAGACATCGGTTGAATACGCTATCACCCTCACCGAGCTTGTCGGCATAACGACGCCGAAGTCGTTCAGCTGAGAGCTGAATAGGGGTCAGCGGGTTCCGAATCTCGTGCGCAATCCGGCGCGCCACATCCCGCCATGCCAGAAGCCTCTGTGCATTGATCAACCGGGTTGCGTCATCGAATGTCAGCACCAGGCCGCCAATCGAGTCTTTAACAACTTTCAATTGAATAAACTGGCTGCCCTGCCCGCCAAGAAGCTCTAACTGGGCTTCATGAACATCATCATTTTCCGAAATCTCGAGGGTTTTCGCCGTCAATTCGGGCGCGACATCGATTAGCTTCCGGTCGATCAATTTACTTTGCCCCAAAAGGTTTTCAGCCGACCGGTTCGCAAGTGTAATCATGCCATCTTCATCAAGCCGGATAACGCCGGCACTTAGCTCAGCAAGCAGGGTTTCTACAAACAGGCGCCGGCTTTCGGAAATTTCCCGCGCCGTAACAAGGTCGGTCCGGCGTTCATCCAATTGTTTTGTCATTGAGTTAAACGATTGGGATAGTGTTCGAACCTCATCAATATTCGGCGGCAAAGCAACTTGGACGTTCCGTACACCCTCACTAACTTCACGGGCGGCAGCTGCTAATCGCTGAATTGGCACCGTAATTCTCGCGGCGACCTCCTGGGCGACCCGCACCGATAATAATAAAAGCAATGCGACAATCTCAAAATAGGCAACAACCAGCAAAAATTTGAGCTGGTCGCTTCGCTCTTTGGCAATCCGGTAGTCGGCAAGCGCATTATCAGCCCGTCGCAGCCGGTTAAATGCGATCGGGTCCAGCGGCTTGGCAAGATAAAGATAAGCGCCGTCAATATCATCAAGGGCGATAAGGGCCGATGCGAACCCGGCATCCTCTTGCAAGGAAACAACGACCTCTCCCTGATCAACGGCCTGAAATGAAAACTCATTCGGGCGGCGGTAAAAACCCGTCTCCGCAATATTGTCCGCAACAGCTGTAACCGCCCCGTCGCGATCTACGATAAATGCCGCTGAAATGTTACGCAAATAGGCCTGGATCCCCAGATACGATTCGAACCGTTCACGATCGCTGAGATATCCGTCCGCAGCATTATTGACGTCGACCGACATGAGTCGGGCATCATCCTCAAATACATTGCTGAATTCGCCAACATTCTCGCGGGCCAGACTGGCGGTTTCTTCAACCAGAATAACGACACGCTGGCCAAACCAGGTATCAATGCCCTGGGTAATACTTGCCCATAAAAACAATGATACAAGTCCGGACGGAACCATTGCAAACAAGCCAAAGACCAGCATCAGGCGACGACCGAGTTGCCCCTCACCCGCTTCAGCCGAACGGCTTCTGAGTTTGAGATAGCCGTCAGTCACCAACCATCCAAGAATGATGATGAGCAATGCATTCGCAAATAGCAGGAATTGCACGGTTCGCGGGGTTTCTGCCAATGGCGCCGAACGCGACAATACGATGAAGGTCGCAACCGCAGATAGCATAGTCGCGATACCAAATAAGGCCTGAAACCATGTGGTTCCCGGCACTTTTCTAATCTGGGTTTCAAAAATCCCAGCCAAACCCGCACCTCTGCGCAGCACTGTACTATTACAGCAACACTGATGCTATTAAGCAACAGGCTTTGGCGCCGTCAATTATTCATCTGATATTCCCAGAGCGTTGATCCGGGCTCTCAGCGTGTTCCGGTTAACACCAAGCAGCGACGCTGTTCGCAATTTATTGCCTGAGGTGACCGACAAGGCCAGCCGGATCAAAGGGCGCTCGACCTGTTCGAGAACACTTTGGTGTATTTTACCACCATCATCGCCGCCGGTCAGAAGATCGCCCATGACGAATTTGTGCAAGAGCGCATCAATCTCACTTTCAAATGATCGCGACGTTGAAAGCTCTTTCATCGAGACGGCCCGCAGCTCGCGCTCAATGTCACGATGGGAAATGACCGTATCCGGGCTCAGCGCGACCAGCCGGAAAATCAAATTCTCCAACTCTCTGACATTACCTGGCCAATCATAGGTCATCATCAAATCCATTGCCGAGGCTTCGATTTCCTTGGCAGGCAGGCCCCGCTCTCCGGCCCGTGAAAGAAATGCTTTGACCAGTTCCGTAATATCTTCTTTTCGCTTGCGCAAAGCTGGCAAATCGATCCTGACAACATTGATCCGATAATATAAATCCTCGCGAAAATCGCCGCTTGCGACCAATGCCGACAATGGCTGCCGGGTAGACGCAATTATGCGCGCATTACCATCCTCACGCATCAGCTTTACGAGCTGGGTCTGTGCTTCGGCTGAAAGGTCGCCAATTTCATCGAGATAAATCGTCGCTTCGGACTGGTAAACGAGGCCAGGTTGCTCGCGAGTGCCAAATAATTCCGAATTTACCTGTTCTGTCGTCATTTCTGACAAATCAAGCGAGTAGAACTTCGCTGCATCCTTCGATCCAAGGTCATGAATGGCGCGTGCAGCAACTTCTTTACCGGTTCCGGACTCGCCCTCGATCAACACCGTCAAACCGGTATTCATGACGCGCGAAATGATCCGATACACATTTTGCATCGGCTCCGATCTACCAACCAGCGGCAGCGCTGTTTCTTCGGGATTTAACCGTCGATCCGGAACGCCCGCGCCGGACGCCCCTTTGAGGGCGCGATCAACCAGATCCGTCAGCTGATCAATATCAAATGGCTTCGGCAGATAATCAAAAACGCCATGTTGAGCGGCCGACGCCGCTGTCAGAATTGTATTCTGACCACTCATCACGATTATTGGCAATTCGGGCCGGATCAGCCGAAAGGACGGCAGGAGGTCAAAGATCGGGGTCTCTGTTAAGTATACGTCGGTAACAATAACATCCCCCTCGCCGTTACGAACCCAACGCTCCAGCGCCTCGGGCGAACTCGTCGCACGGACATTATAACCAGCGCTCACCAGAGTTTGATTGGCTATGAGGCGAATACTGGCATCATCCTCGGCCAGCAGGACGGTCTTCTGTGTCACGAAGCTTCCTTCTCATTGATTGGAATATAAACTGAAAACCGGGTCTTCCCCGGAGCGCTATCGACTTTTATGCGACCTTTGTGGGCGGATATAATCTCACTGACCACACTTAAACCCAGACCTCGTCCACCAGCCTTTGAAGACGAGAACAGATCAAACATTTTCTCGCGCTTCTCCGGCGTTATGCCCGGGCCATTATCTTCAATCGTGACCCGAATGGACCGACCCAGTCGTGTGCCTGCAGACAGGCCGGCGAAACCAAACCCCGTTTCAAAAGCCGTCTCAATTGTGATTGTCGGAAGCTCGGAGACTGAAATCGCCGCCTCGGACGCATTTCTGACAATATTCTGGATTGCTTCGTGCAAATGATCATGATCGGCGTAAATCACAGGTAGAGACGGATCAAACCGTCTGCGAACCCTTATCCGACGCCCCTGTGCGGCCTCCTCGGCGGCGATAATCTGATCCAGTAACAAATGAATGTTCAGAACCTGAAAACGGGGCGCCGAAAATAATTCAAAAGCTGACAAACGCGACACCAGACGTTCAATCCGTTTTGATTCGCTTTGCACAATATCCAGCATGGCCTTCTGGTCACCCCGGGCATTACGCAACAATAATTGTGCGGCACCAACAATGCCAGCAAGCGGGTTCTTAACTTCATGCCCGAGAATCCGGCCAAACGCTGACACGCTTGTAGCATTTTCAAAGGTTTTTTGAGCGCTCGCCGGCAGCATTGCCATCACGATTCCGCCATCCCCATCAGGCCGCAACCGGATGTCTGTCAGCACGGACCTGGTGAAACTCGGCCCGCCGAGCGAAACGCCATGCGCACTCACTGTGCGATTAGTATCCAGTGTACGGTCGATCAATTCGAATAGGGGTGAATCGAAAAAGACAATATCGCTCAGCGGCCGCTGCGCCATATTGCGACGGGATTGCCCCAGTATCGCTTCAGCCTCGGGATTGGCCTCGACGACATGTCGCCGCTGGTCGAGCATCAGCAATGCGATGGGCGCCAGGCTTGCGAGATCATCCATCACCCTCATGCTGCCAGCTCCGGAAACGAAAATTCATTACAATACAATCGCTTCAATGCCTCAAATAGCAGCTCGGCATTTGCAATCTGACACAATTCAGCACGCGCCCGACGCCGTTCGTCTGCGGCCATCGATACGCCAAGGCGGTCAATCGCACTCGAAATATGCTTACGGACAATCTTGAGACCCAGAGCCTGCCCATAGAGCGCCATGCTGTCTTCGATCTGCTCGCACAGACTGTCATACTGTTCAGCGAGTGACGGCCGCAGATAATCGCGACCTGCCAATAAGGCGGCGATTTCGCCGATCAGCCAGGGTTGTCCCATCGCCGCCCGGCCGATCATGACGCCATGCGCGCCGGATGCGGCCAATGCGGATTTTGCATCGGCAATATTGTGAATATCACCATTACAGATAACCGGTAAATCAACAGCCTTCACGGTATCGGCAATCGCATGCCAATCCGCCTGCCCTTTATAAAACTGGCAGCGCGTGCGACCGTGCACGGTAATCATCTCCAGCCCAAGTGACTGCGCAACCTGCGCCAAAGCAGGCGCATTCAGGGATTGATCATCCCAACCCAAACGCATTTTAAGACTGACCGGCACATCGCCGGCCCCGTGTTTGGCTGCCGTCATAATCGACTCGGCCAAGTCAGGCTCCCGCATCAAGGCCGAGCCGGAGCGACCGCCCGTCACCTGGCGGGCCGGACACCCCATATTGATGTCGATCATATCAACGCCAAGCTCACGCAACATATTTGCGCTCTCATACATATCTTCGGGACGCCGGGCGGCG